>LNQR01000078.1 GCA_001541255.1 Candidatus Magnetominusculus xianensis | reverse complement strand
CAAACGGATTACTAACCCCTTTGGAGGGTCCCAGACTGGTACATTTTTCAATGACCAGAAATGGTACATATTTGGATGGCCATTGACAATGGTATGAGTAATTGTAATAATAAAGAGCGACACATCCCTATTACTATGTCACAGATTAAAGGCTCACAGGTAACTGATTACGGAATTGGCGATGTGCTGGTCGCTTATGATGGTTGCGTCACTGCCATTACCCTGCTGACCCTGCTCCGGGCGTTAACATAAGTGGCAGGTGTCAGAGAAATATCTTATAAAATCCATTTAGAATATCGGCAGGTGTTGGGGGGCAGCCCGGTATGTAGACATTTACCGGAATAATTTTATCAACGCCCCCGGCTGAGGCATAAGTCTCTCCGAATATCCCGCCGTTACACCCGCAGTCTCCAACTGCAATAACTATTTTGGGTGACGGCACTGAGTCATATGTCCTCTGCAGGGCTATCTCCATATTTCTTGCAACCGGCCCGGTTACAAGTAAAACATCGGCAAACCGCGGCGAGGCCGTAAAGTGTATACCAAATCTCTCACAATCGTAAATTGGATTATTTATGGCATGAATCTCAAGTTCACATCCATTACATGAACCGGCGTCTACCTCCCTCACCGTCAGACTCCGCCTGAAGCGTTTCTTTACAGTGTCATCTAAATCGATTCCCACTACCCTGATCTTTGGGTCGTCAACCTGAGGTGTACTGACGGTCACTATGCCGGTACGAAATATCTGGCGCAGGATTCTAATCATAGGTCGTGCCCCGAGTATGACTGGTTGAAACTCTTATTACACAGCGGGAAGTCAGGGACAATGTTGCCCTTTATCGCCTGCTCAAGCGCCAGCCAGTTTACGCTGGACGGGTCTCTGACCATGCAGCGGTGTATCTCCCCGTTGTGACCACTCTTAAGCCAATAAATTATCTCACCCCGCCAGCCCTCTACTGCCGCAAACCCGGTTGCACCAGGTAATACGGCATTGCACTCTGCTGCTATAGCACCGGCTGGTATATCTTTAATAATACTCTGCAACATGGAAATGGACGCCCTGATTTCAACTACCCTCACCCATACCCTCGCGTGTACATCCCCAGCGGTAAGCACCGGAGCCTCTACCACAATTGAATCATACGGTGGAAAAGGATTATGTACCCTGCAATCAACATTTAATCCACTTGCCCGTGCAACCACCCCTACCACACACAGCTCCCTTGCCAATTCCGTTGTGAGTATCCCCGTATTACGCACCCTGTCCTCAAGCGAAGAACTCTCCTCATAGATATGTACCAGTCTATCAAAATCCTCTCTTAGAAAATCAAGTTCTGATAAGATTTCTTTCTTAGCGTTTGTATCTATATCGGCTGTCACACCGCCAGGGATAATCCTGTCCATCATAAACCTGTGCCCAAAGAGTCTGTGGTTAGCGGCAATTATGACCTCCTTTAACCTCGAACACTGAGCTAACATAAAGGCAAAGGCTGCGTCATTACAAATTGCCCCAATATCCCCCAGGTGATTGGCAATCCGCTCCCTCTCAAGAAACAACGCCCTGAGCCATTTAGCCCTCTCAGGGACACGGCAATCTGTCATTGACTCCAAAGCCATAGAGTAGGCTAATGAATGAGCAACTGTTGTATCCCCGGATACACGCCCGGCTAATTTAACTGCCGCTGCCCACGTCATAGATTCAAACCTTTTTTCTATACCCTTATGAACATAACCAAGCCGCTCTTCGAGATTAATAACTGTCTCGCCAACCGCCTGAAATCTAAAGTGCCCGGGTTCGATTATGCCGGCATGGACAGGCCCAACCGGTATCTCATACACACCCTCCCCCTCTGCCTTAAGCCATAAGTACTCACCCTCTTTTCGCGCCATCGGCTTAGAGGCGTCAAAGGATTTTCTGAGAGGCCAGGCATCCTCCGGCCAATCCTCAAATTTAATCCATGGTCTGGCGTCAGGGTGTCCAATAGGGTTAACCCCCATAAGGCTCCTGATCTGGCGTTCAAATCTATAGGCAGGCACGTAGTGCTTGACAAGGCTTGGAAACTCTGGATTATCCCGCGGCAGTTCAGCCCTTACTATCAGGTATTCGCTGCCCTCTCTGAAGCAGGCGTAAATGCCAAAGGAGTTTATATCATCGGTAGCCCACTCTGCACAAAGAGACGCAGAGGACTCTTTAAGTGTCCTTGCAGCATCGGCAAATCTCCCTGTCGGCACTGTAAACATTACCGGATTTCTGTTATCACAGGTCATTGCTTCCTCACCGAATACGGACTTCATGGCGGTCGTTAATCTCTTCATTTTAATAATTCCACAGTTGTCTGAAACCACTTATTAAGAAAATCGGGCATATAAAAAGCCAGCACCAGTACCAGTACCATGTGAAGAAGCACCGGGGTGTGGGCTGCCTGTATTGGGTTGAAGTATGATGGAGTATCGCCTGATACCATATATTGTACCTTTCTGAGAAGCCCGGCAAATGCGGCGGCAAGCCCAATGAGTATAAAGGGCGTCAAGAGCGGGGCATTCTTTATGACGGCAGTAAGTATTAAAAATTCACTCGTGAATATCCCAAAAGGCGGCATCCCTGCAATTGCCATCGTACCCAGCATCAATGACCAACCCACAAAGGCATCCCCCTTGAATAATCCCTTTATCTTTTCGATTTCCTGTGTACGGTGCATTTGACAGGCGTGCCCTACGGTAAAGAATATGGAAGACTTTGTAAGGCTGTGCATAAGCATATGTAAAAGAGCGCCATAAGTGGCTATAGGGCCGCCAAGACCAAAGGCAAACGTCGCAATCCCCATATGCTCAATAGATGAATATGAAAACATGCGCTTTATATCCTTTTGTCTGAGAATAGAAAACGAGGCAACCAAGATAGAGACAATCCCAAAACCCATCATAATGTTACCGGCATAATGCGTATGTGTTGAGCCATCTACAAGTACCTTACACCTGACAAGGGCATAAAGGGCGATATTTAATAAAAGCCCGGACAACACCGCAGAGATTGGCGTTGGGCCTTCGCTATGGGCGTCGGGAAGCCAGTTGTGCAAAGGGACAAGCCCTACCTTTGTACCATATCCCACGACCAGAAATACGAAGGCAAGAGAAAGAATCGTCGGCTCAAGCCTGCCGCTTACCTCTATGAGGTTTGTCCACAGCAGCGCCTCCCCGCCCTCTCCTATGACCTTCTCAGCGGCAAAATACAGCAGCACTGTCCCAAACAGGGCCTGGGCAATGCCAACCCCGCAGAGTATAAAATACTTCCACGCAGCCTCAATCGCATTAGGGGTGCGGTAGAGCGAGACCAGAAGCACTGTAGATAACGTAGCAAGTTCCATCGCAATCCACAACACCCCTATATTGTTAGTAAGAAGACACAAGAGCATGGCAAAGATGAACATCTGAAACATTGCATGATAAAACCGCATACGCACTTTCCCTACCCGCCCATGTTCCCTCTCTCTCTGCATATACCTGCGGCTAAACACAGCCGTGGTCGATGAGACAAAAGCGGTAAGCACAGACAGGTATACACTAAAGGCATCAACAAAGAAGAATTTCCCGCCG
The DNA here is from genome assembly GCA_001541255.1 of Candidatus Magnetominusculus xianensis. Classification (GTDB taxonomy): domain Bacteria; phylum Nitrospirota; class Thermodesulfovibrionia; order Thermodesulfovibrionales; family Magnetobacteriaceae; genus Magnetominusculus; species Magnetominusculus xianensis. Next base: position 24,460 of record LNQR01000078.1, on the reverse strand, counting down.
GCTATAACAGGACCATGTCTGTATACCTCGAGGGCAAGGACAATCCCAGCCGTAAAAGTCAGTATTGAGCTAAAGATATTTATCTCCGGTGCAAACCTCCGATCCCCAATAAAGGCCAAAATCAAGGCCGCCACAAACGGCGTTATAATAAACACAAGGAGTATCATGCCGCGTCTTCCACAGGGGTCAGTTATCCTCCCTCAGACTTTCCATCTGCTCCACACTCAGGCTGTCAAATGTGGTGCTTATCTGGAAGAAAAATATGCCGAATATAAATGCGGCAATCAACACATCGAGGGCAACGCCCAGCTCAACCACAAGGGGCATCCCGTATGTCGCGCTGGTAGCGGCAAAAAAGAGACCATTTTCCATCGCAAGAAATCCAATTATCTGGGTAACGGCATGTTTCCTGGTAATCATCATAAGCAGGCCTATCATAACGGTTGCAAGGGCAACCGCAAGGGTTGAACGGGTTATAAGGGTGGACATCTCCCTGACAGGGGCAGTAAGATGATAAGAAAAAATGACAAGGGCAATCCCTATCAACATCGTCGTAGGGATATTGACTATTGTTTCCATCTCTTTTCTTATCTTAAGACGCACTACAAGTACGTGCAGTATATATGGCAGGAGAATTACTTTCAGAGACAATGTTAACAATGACGATATATACAGGTGATGTTTAGCGGCCACAAAGCCAACAACGGCAGTATTTATTGAAAGAAACAGCCCCTGCCACGCAAATAATGTAACCAAACTATTTATCTTCCTCTGCGACAGCATCGCAAAAGACGTCAGCAACACCAAAGCCGCCAAAAAACTATTTATCTGTGCCAGCAGTTGTAAGTTCATACTCACTCCAGAATAAAAAAGGATATCACACCCAGGGTTGCCATTAAAAACGCTGCCCCCAGGAATTCAGTTAACCGGAATAATCTCATCTTTGCAAGCCCTGTCTCTATAAGTACTATAACAGCCCCAATCACGCCAAGCTTTAAACTCAGAAGGAACACAGAGATGGCAATATCCCCGGCACTGTCCGTAGCAGCTATCCCCCAGGGCAGAAAACACGCAATCCCAAGCGTCACAAAAAGAAAAAACCGTATCATCGACCCCCACTGAATAAGCGCAAGGTGTCTGCCCGAATACTCCAGAATCATAGCCTCATGTACCATAGTCAGCTCAAGATGAGTTGAGGGATTATCAACCGGAACCCTGCCTGCCTCGGCGATAACTACAAAGATAAACGCAATTGCGGCAAACACAATAGATGGCCGCAGCGTTAATGAAGCGCTGGCAAATGACTGCACTATGTGAACCAGAGATGTTGACCTGCCAGCCAGAGACACGGTAAAAATTGCCATAAGAATAGCAGGTTCTGTCAGAGATGCTATCATCATCTCCCTGCTTGAACCCATCCCGCCAAATGCAGTCCCTATGTCCATCCCTGCCAATGCTATAAAAAATCTAGCCGTTGCAAACACGGCTATTAATACAATAATATCTGCACTGGGGGCCAAAAACAGGTCTATCGAAATTATTGGCATCACACTTCCAACAACCACAGCGCTGCCAAACACCATGTACGGGGTAAAGCGAAATATCCACGAGGCATTCCCGGCAAGCACAACATCCTTGACGAATAACTTTGCAATATTTCTGTATGGCTGCAACACTCCGGCAGACGCCCTCCCCTGAGACCAGCACTTCAGCATATCCACCCATCCCACAAAGGCAGGGGCCGCCGCAATGACAACAATTAATTGTACCATCTCTATTAAAATATACCTCAGCGGTTTCATAACAAGGCCAGCAGAACGATGATTGTCACAAATGAATATATAAGATACACATGTATCCGGCCATGTTGAATCATCCCTGCCTTTCGGGAAAGCAACACGACGGCATCGATAACAGGCTTGTAAATCCACCCCCAAAAACGGTCTCTTACGCGCAGGTAGTAGCTGGACTTCACAGGAAATGCAGGATGACGCCGCTGCGGCAGCAGGCTTATCTGCTCTTTTATATCAAACAGAAAACCAAATATCCTGCGAAAAGGCATAGAGAAAGATACTGCGTTATATTGCATCTTGGAGGTAAGCTTTTTAAATCCGCAATCCCATACCGGCACACGGCTTATTTTCCCGGGCTTCACATGGAGCAATAAATAGGTTATCGCACATACCGCAGCAATGCCGATAAGGACAAGCGGCCCGGAGTAGGAAGCCCTTTCAGGGTCAACAGGCGTAAGCCACATCCAGTCATACACCCCCGACGTGGTAATCAGCCTTGTTTGAAGCAGTTCTTCAGATATAACATCCATCCATTTAATAATAATGGCAGGCAGAATCCCCAGGCAAAGACATGTAAAGGCCGCAAGCATCATCCCAATGCGCATAGACCACCCGGCCTCGGTTACTTCAGTTACTTTGGTTAATAGGGGGCGGCTCAGCCCACGCCAGTTCCCCAGAAATACAACTCCAAAGACCTTTACAAAGCAGGCGGCTGCCAGTGCCCCTGTCAAGGCAAGCAGGGCTGCACCCAACGGTATAAGGAGTTTCATCAGCGGGTTAGGCAGAGATGGAGACAGCAAAAAGGCCTGAAACGTCAGCCATTCAGACACAAATCCGTTGAACGGCGGCAGCGCAGAAATAGATATACAACCAACAAGGAATAACACCGAAGTCCAGGGCATGTGGTGTATAAGTCCACCCATTTCATCCATATTTCTCTCATGTGTGGCATTAAGAACCGCGCCTGCGCCCATAAACAACAACCCCTTAAACATTGCGTGATTCATCGTATGATATAACCCTGCAATAAGGGCAAGGGCAGCCATTGCAGGCAGGTTAAACGAGGTAAAGATCATAGACAGCCCTATCCCTATAAGGATTATTCCTATATTTTCAACTGAGTGATAGGCAAGTAGTTTCTTTAAGTCATGCTGCATCAGCGCATAAAGCACACCCATTACGGCAGAGACCAAACCCAGAACCAGCACCATCATCCCCCACCACCAGGGAAACACATTTATTATGTCAAAGGTGACGCGAACTATCCCGTATATGGCGGTCTTAAGCATTACCCCGCTCATAAGGGCGGAGACATTTGACGGGGCAACGGGATGTGCCTCTGGCAGCCACACATGGAAAGGTATAACGCCGGCCTTTGCTGCAAACCCGAAAAAAGAAAGTAAAAAGGCCGCAGTTGCCCACTTAAGGGGGAACTCCGCCTCTCTCATAGCATCAAAAGTGTAGCCTGTAAAATTCTCAAATCCCCCGGCAATTCCAGCCATCACACCAAAGGACAGGAGTATCAAAATGGCTCCTATATGAGCCATTACCATGTAAAGATAAGCCGCCCTCCTGTTTTCACTGCGCCCGTCCTCAAACATGACCAAAAAGTAGGACGCCGCTGCCATCACCTCCCAGGCAACCATGAAAATCAGCGCGTCATCGGCCAGGCACACCATAAACATCGCGGCAATAAAGATGTTATAAAACACAATCAGCCGCTTTACAGGTTTACCCGCTGCCAATCCAGTCACATAGCCTACTGAATATATTGATACAAAAAATGAAAGCAATCCGACAACAAAGAGAAAAAAGCCTGAAAGCTGATCAAGCCTCAAATGAAAAGGAAGAGAGGGCAGCCCCAGCGGAAGTATCAACTGCTCGGCAGCGCTGCTGGAGACGGCCAGTATCCCTGCTCCTACACTGATTAAAGAAGCCAGCGCTGATACAGAAAAAGCCATTCGTATCAACAACCGCCTGTAGCCTCCTATCAGCACAACAAATAAGATAGGTATAATAAACGCGGCAGCAGACAGTAACGACAATTTAATAGGAGACATCATAGAAGAGACGCCGTCACCAGAGTACCTTTCTGGATTTCACAGCCTCTTTTACAAACAGCGCACGAGGGTGACCAAACCGGCTGGCCTTGTTACTTCTTGTATCAGCAGAGTTCAAGGATTTTACTCACAATTGCAGGATGTTTCAACGCTTCGTATAGTCCATGCGCTGCCAGCTCCTTTTAGTGAGGTTTTACCACTTAACGGCGTAGCCCCTTCACTTCGGCTGGTTCCAGCACTGATTTTCACTTCTTTGCCATTATTATCTACAGCAAAGATTCTTACAGTAAGTATGATACAACTACTTTTGCCAGAGACAGTACCGGAAACAGAAACCGTACAAATATCACCAGGGCATTCAGAAGTAACAACGGCATCGATAATATAACCGTCCTTCTCAAATTGCTCTGCATATACCGGCACAACCATCGTGGCAATCAGAAAGACAACCAAGAATAGTTTTTTCACCTGGAACCTCCTGCCAAGAAATTTTCTTTACAAAAACACCCTCAAGGATAACATTATCACACATGTTATATCAAATATTTTTGGTAACAAAGCAGGATAAAGCAGTGATGCAGAAGTAACTTATAGATTTAGCCAGCCGACCGTTTTATTTATTAAATCTCTTCTTCCTGTAGTCAACAGCCATAGCGGAGGCAGTCCATATTGCCGATTCAACCTTGTCAGCGGTTACTTCAAACCAGGTTGCATGGATGGTTTCACCCTGAGCTGTTGTGGCCTCAGCCACTTTACGGATTTCTTCTGGTGTTGGATTGTAAATACCCAAATCCTCCAGGCAAACAGGCAGCCCTACTGAGAGACAAAAATCCAGTACTTCATAAATGTCATCCGATGACCTGCCTTCCATAACCAACTGTGTAAGTGTTCCAAAGGCGACTTTTTGACCATGCAGTTTGTGATGGGTACTTTTCAAAACGGTAAAGCCATTGTGTACTGAGTGAGCACCTGCCAGACCTCCACTTTCAAACCCCAAACCGCTCAACAGCGTATTGGCTTCCACGATAGCCTCAACAGCAGGTGTAACACAGTGGTTTTCAACTGCCAGTTTGGCCTGCAATCCATATTCCAACAATGTGTCGTAGCACAGACGGCCCAGTGAGACAGCACAACGGGTGGGAGGAGTTCCACCCGTAAGAACATTGGGTTTACAACTCCTGGCGCAGGTGTCTGCCTCCCAGAAAGTGGCTAGAGCATCCCCCATACCGGAGACAAAGGTTTCAACAGGGGCATTGACTATTATACGTGTATCGGCCAGAACGCAGTCCGGGTTGTGAGGCAATACAACATACCGCTGGAAAACGCCCTCATCAGTGTAAACCACTGCCACTGCTGAACACGGGGCATCTGTTGCAGCAATTGTCGGCACAACCATCACCGGCACCTTAAGCAGATTGGCAGCTACTTTCCCCGTGTCGATGACCTTGCCACCCCCAGAAGCGATGATAAAATCAGCGCCCTCTTTTTTTGCGAGGGCTGCCAGCCGGTTGATTTCACTGTCTGAGCATTCCCCGTTGAAAAGCTCCTGGCAACAATCGATGTTTTTCTCTTTGAGGCTGGATTTAATCGCCTGACCACAGGCAGCTAAAGCCCTCTTACCACCGGTAAGCAATGCCTTGGTACCAAGCCTCGCTGCATGTGTACCGGCTTCATGGACAGCTCCATCTCCTTGGACGTAACGCCGTGGTGCAAGAAATATCTGACTCATAGCAGTTTCTCCTTTGCAATATACAAACTATCTGCAAGACACGCAACAAATTACACCCCTGTTAGTTTCTGCCGATATCTGCCTGAAATTCTACTGTTTAATATATTCTTTCGTCAAGCTGGGGATAGATTTATTTCTAATCTCTTTTACCGCCGTTATACCATTGAAAATACTATTGACAAATGAAATACGTAATGCTATAATTATGTAAATATGTATGCATCTTAAGATTGCGTGGTTTGCTATGTTTAATTGTGATAGTGAGCTGGAAAAATCGATGAAAATAAAAATGAAGACGTATAATATAACCATTCCAATAAAATATAACGATGGGACTAAATCGGAGGATCACATGTCAGCACCTAAAAGGTTGAAAAAACCTGTACACATCACTACGGTAGTAGAGGAGTCACAACATGAAGCATTGCGGTATTTTGCGTACATGGAGAAGAGACCGATAGCTAACCTGCTTAGAGAGGCAATAGAAGACTTCATTAAGGGAAAAACCCAAAAGCAGGGGTTATCAGATATCAAGCAAACGGCAGTGAAGTAACTCCGGCAGCAAGCGCCTTAAGCGTGCCAAGCAGCATGAGGACGGCTGTTGAGAGGTCTTCCTCTTTTATGTACTCCTCTGTAGTGTGCGGCATTTGCATCCCAGATGAGATAACGAGGGATTTTATCCCATGACTGTTAAAAATATTTGCGTCTGAGCCGCCACCGTACACTATAAACTCCGGGGTTATTGAGAGGTCTTCGCACACAGTTTTAATAAGTCCTACAAACTCATCTGACTCGCTTATGTGAAAACCGTTGTACTGACGATTCTCTTCGATTTCTATTTTCACCTGATTCTTTTTAGATAACCTTCTGGCGGTATCGAATATAGTCTTTTTAGTCTTTTCTAAGGCTCCTGCATCGTGGCTTCGAATCTCCCCCGTTATGGTTACTTCCTTTGGGACGATATTTGTTGCCGTGCCGCCTTGTATTATCCCAATGTTTGCCGTTGTATTTTGGTCTATGCGGCCATCCGGCACTGCGGCAATAATTTTTGCTGCTGCCTTAATCGCGCTTGTGCCGCGCTCCGGCTCTATACCAGCGTGCGCCGCCCTGCCAGTTATGCGCATTGTGTAAATGTCGTGAGTCGGGGCAGCGAGGACAACCCTGCCGATGCTGCCGCTGCAATCAAGCACAAGGGCAATCCGCCCTTGCAGACTATCAAAATCCAGCGCTCCTGCACCGATGAGACCACGCTCCTCGGCAGACGTAAAGACCACCTCAATGCCGCCATGCGGAAGGTCTTGCTCTTTCAACACGTGCAGGGTCTCAAGTATTTCAGCAATGCCGCTCTTGTCATCTGCCCCAAGTATTGTGCTGCCGTCGGTTCTGATAATCCCGCCTTCGCGCATTGGGATCAAACCTCTAGTAGGTTCTACCGTGTCCATGTGGCTGCTTAATATTATGGTTGGTGCGCCGCGAACTGTCCCGGCCTTACGCCCTATCAGGTTGATTGATTTATCATATTTTTGATTCTCTACGCTCAAGCCCAAATCAATCAGCCGCTCTGTGAGCCAGACAGCTATTTCCTGTTCAAAAAATGACGGCGAATTTATGTGAACAAGCCCTATAAATGTGTCCATGAGCCGTGCATGGTTTATACTGCGCCATGCGTCAACGACTGCCTTATCTGCTGCCAAATATCTCGCTGCCAACCCGTACCATTGTGGCGCCCTCCATGATTGCCGTCTCAAAATCATTGGACATCCCCATTGACAGCTCTGTAAGCTCAATCCCACGAGCTGCAAGGGTGTCGCGTATATCGCTTAATCTCCTGAAATAGGGCCTCGATTGCTCCGGGTCTTCAAAAAACGGCGGCATTGCCATCAGACCAATCAGGTTGAGATTTTTATTAAAACCCTTTATTCGCTCTGCTAGTGCTTGTACACCGGCCTCTGCAATTCCAGTTTTTGTATCCTCCTCAGAGAGTTTCACCTGAATGAGGACATCCAACGTCTTGCCAGCCTTCGCAGCATACTCATCTACCACTTGGGCAAGGGCTATAGAGTCAATGGAATGAATACAGTCAAATACGGAAACTGCCCTTTTTACCTTGTTTCTCTGCAAGTGACCAATCATGTGCCATGATACTGAGGACAGCGGGTTTTCCCTAAGAATCGTCTCACGCTTGTCTGCGGCCTCACCAACGTAGCTTTCGCCAAATATCCTCAGCCCCAGCTCAACTGCCTCAGCAACTGCGCTGACTGGAAAATGCTTCGTTACGGCAACCAGGCTTACAGATTCAGGAGCCCTGCCTGCCCTCATCGCCGCATGGCATATCCTTCTGAATACGCTGGAAATCCTTTCTGATAAATTATCTGCTACCAAGACGCTATACTGGGAGGACAAAATAAAAACTATTACCCAAGTCCACAGGCTCATACCCAAAAACGCCGCCATGTATTTCAACCGCATTTTTTATAAACGTCAGACCGTGTCCTGTTCCAGGTCTTTGCTCCACGTTTGAGCCTCTAAAACCCTCTTCGAAGATTCTGTCTCTCTCCTCCGGCTTAATATGCGCCCCCGAGCTAAACACGCTGAATTTGACACCGTCCTTACACTGTCCAAAATAGTCCTTTATTATTTCCCGGCCATACTTCACAAACTTCTTATTCTCCCTGTCTGGCGTAATAACCACGGAGGCATATTTCAGGGCATTGGAAAACAGATTCGCAAACACCTGGGCAATCAGCCCAATATCAACTACGCTGATTATCTCATCGCCTTCTGCACCGCAGCCGCTGCCGTCAACCTCAATCCCCATCTCGTCGAATCTCTCAAGGAATCTCTCCAACTGGGGAAGTATCACGTCGCGGCGCATGTTGCAGGACTTTGTGCGAAGCGTCAGGTGCCCCTTGTCGAAATGGCTCTTGCGAAGCAGTGTCTCAAGAAACAGGGTTGTGCTTTTGTAGTGCCTCTCGATGCTCTGGAATTCGTCTGTCAGACCACGGTTGACTTCCGTAAGTTCATCAAGCAGCCGTTCTATGCAGATAGTGTCGCACTGCTCTTCAATGGCGTATGCTATCAGGAGTTTTTCTATTTCCGTGTTCTTGGTTATCTTACCCTTAAGCCTGCGCAGGAACAGCTTGAATATCATATTTGGGACGATAATATTATGTTCGATGTCAGCGACAAGGGATTGTATAAACTTTAGATGTTCGATGTTCTTATTCAACAGGTATCTGTTGTGGAGACTATATCCTATGCGGTTGGCATACTTACCAAGGAATAGTTCATCGGCCTCGTTAAGGTCGGTATTTGGATATACCTCTAAAAACCCCAGGATATTGTCAGTGGTAGGGGATAGGTCGGCCTGGAACTTTTTCCCTCTGATGGTCAGTATAAGGGTATCATTAAATCTGTATGGTTTTTCAGTAGGCAGGATATGCTGCGGCATCGGTGAGTTCCGGTATTGAACAGTATCATTATACCCGGCAGTATCCCCGGTCGAGGCAAACAACACCATGTTCGCACACCTCTGGTCGGCTGTACCAGCAGGCCCGGCCAGATAGAGCCTGGAGTCCAGATTAAGAAATACCTTTGGAACAACCACACACAAGCGATACAGGTCTTCGATGTCGCTCAACTCCTGAGCCAAATCAAAAAAGGACTTAAGGGCATCCCCCTGTTCCTGCGTAAAGTTATATGCCCGGTAATCTTTTTTCTTGCCCTTTACTAATTCGTATATTCTATCCACGCATCCTCACCCACGCATATATTTACGGGTTACAGGTTACGGGCAAGCGGCCCGCACACCGGGTTATCCACCTACCGGCCTGTTCAAACCGTTATGTCCGGCGAAATGTTAGCTACCGGTCTTAGTACTGTCTTGGTTGGCGTTTTTTTTAGGAGCGCACGACTCCTTAATATTTGTCGCTCAGGTACTAACGCCAAACCGCGGCAGTATAAACACCTGCAAGACAATCCACGCCGCCAGAAACAATATAATCCAAAGTATATCCTGCATTATGATTTATCCTTTTTCTCTTTATCCTTTTTCCCTGCCTTATCAGCAGGTACAGGGGGGGTGTAGTCTATAAATTCCAAAACGGCCATCTCCGCCTGGTCTTTCAGTCTCCTACGTGTCCTGACAATCCTTAGATACCCGCCGTTTCTTTCAGTAAAACGCGGTGCGATCTCAGCAAACAGTTTAGCGATAACCTTCCTGTTTGGAATGTTTGCAAGCGCTACACGTTTAGCATGTAAGTCACCTCTTTTACCCAGGGTGACCATCTTTTCTACTAATCCTTTGACGGCCTTTGCCTTTATTAAGGTTGTCTCTATCCTCTCATACTCCAGCACCGCAGTTATCAGGCTTCTAAACAATGCCTTTCGCTGATTTGTCGGCCTGTTAAAATGTCTGGCATCTATCTTATGGCGCATGGTCAGCCTCCTCCATTTTCTATTTTCAGCTCTCTTCTGACGGCATCCATATCTATCTTAGAATTAAAATCAAGCCCCAAACTCAGCAGCACTTCCCTTATTTCGTCAAGAGATTTCCTGCCAAAATTCTTCATCTTCAGCATGTCGTGGTCATTTCTCTGAACCAGTTCATAAATATACTTTATATCTGCGTTTTTCAGGCAATTCTGTGATCTCACAGAAAACTCAAGCTCGTCTACTGTTTTCATGAGATTTCTATTAAATTCTCTGCCTTGCGAGTTAGCCGGTTCAACTGGTTCGGGACTACTAATGACAGGGGCTGCCTCTTCCTCATCATCAACTGCTTCCCTGTCTGCTACTTCTTCTATCTCCTCTTCCACATCTTCAGTCAACAGGAAATAGCTCATATGCTTTGTCAGTATCTTTGTGGCCTTAGTAAGGGCGGCCTTAGGGTTGATACTGCCGTCTGTCCATATCTCTATCAGCAGTTTGTCATAGTCGGTTGCCTTACCTACCCTGGTCTTTTCCACGTTGAAAATAACTTTTCTTATCGGCGTAAAAATAGCGTCTATCGTTATCGTCCCCAGAGGCATCCCTTCTTTATTCATTTCCTCAGATGGAATATAACCCCTGCCTTTGTTGATGCACAGCTCGGCCTTGAACTCGGAGTCCCTGTCCAGCGTTGCTATGTGTGCATCGGGATTGAGCAGCTCCAGCCTTGAGTCTGCCTTTATGTCCTTTGCCGTAATGATCTTGCTGCCGCTGACATCTATTGACGCATTTAACTCCCCATCGCCATGCAGCCTGAATCTGAGCTTTTTGAGATTCAACACTATTTGTACAACGTCTTCCTTAACACCCTTTATCGTTGAGAATTCATGATACACGCCTTCAAACTTAACAGAGGTGATGGCAGCGCCTTCTATAGAAGACAACAGTAGTCTTCTTAACGCATTCCCTATTGTTATGCCATATCCTCTTTCCAATGGTTCAGCAATTAGCTTACCGTACGTATCCGTAAACGTCTCTTCCTCAAAATACACGTTTTCCGGCAGCTGAAACCCACTATTTTCAAGCAACATAATGCCTCCGTTTAATTATCTTGAATAAAACTCAACGATCAACTGCTCTTTTGCAGTCAATGGTATATCGTCTCTACTTGGCACATGCAGAACTTTGCCTTTATATCCGGCAAAATCTACCTCCAACCACGACAAAACTCCTTCGTGCTGCTGCCTTTGAAGATTTTCACCAAAGACGTTTAATTTTTTACTAGCCTCGTGAACCGCTATGACATCCCCCACCTTAACGTTATAAGAAGGTATGTTGACCTTCTTGCCGTTTACGCGGAAGTGCCCGTGTAAGACCAGCTGCCTGGCCTGGTTCCTGTTTGACGTAAATCCTATTCTATAGACTATGTTGTCAAGCCTTCGCTCAAGGAACTGCAAAAGAAGCTCGCCAGTGATGCCCTTTTTCTTCTCCGCTTCCTTAAAATACTTGCTGAACTGCTTTTCCAACAACCCGTATATGCGCTTTACCTTCTGCTTTTCCTTCAGTTGAACTGCATAGTCAGAGAGTTTTCCCCTCCTTTGACCGTGCTGACCGGGCGGGTACTTTCTCTTGTCTATTGCGCATTTGTCAGTAGTACACCTGCCGCCTTTGAGAAACAGCTTCTCTCCGTCACGTCTGCATAGCTTACATAGTGCATCTCTGTATCTTGCCATAGTTACACACGCCTCCTTTTTGGAGGTTTACAGCCATTGTGCGGAACTGGCGTAACATCCCTGATTACATTTATATCGATTCCGGCTGCCTGTATTGCCCTTATTGCAGATTCTCTGCCAGCGCCCGGGCCTTTTATAAACACATCTATCTGCTTCATCCCCATTTCTATCGCCTTTTTTGCGGCAGTGTCGGCTGCCATCTGCGCGGCATAGGGTGTGCCTTTTCTTGAGCCTCTGAAGCCCAGGCTGCCAGCGCTTGACCACACCAGCACATTCCCTATCTGGTCACTTATTGTTACCAATGTATTGTTAAACGTCGTCTGCACATGTGCTACACCGTTGGCCACTCTTTTCTTCTCTTTTTTCGGCCCTTTACGTTTCCTGGGCGGCATTATTTACCTCCTTTTTTCTTTATCGAAGACTTTGCCGGCCCGCGTCGTGTCCTGGCGTTCGTCTTTGTCCGCTGCCCTCTTACGGGAAGCCCCAGTTTATGCCTTAGACCCCTGTAACACCCTATGTCCATTAATCTCTTTATATTCATCGAGATCTCTTTCTTTAAGTCGCCTTCTACTTTGCAGTCCCTGTCTATTACTGCCCTTATCTTTGCCACATCTTCGCTTGTCAGGTTGTTTACTCTAACATTCGGGTCTACGCCGGTCTCTGCGATTATCTTTTTAGAGGTTGCCCTGCCTATTCCGAATATCCTCGTCAATCCAATTTCCACTCTCTCTTTCTTCGGCAAATCCACGCCTGCTATTCTTGCCATAAACCCCTCTTATCCTTGTCTCTGTTTATGTTTAGGATTTTCGCAGATTACTCTGACAACTCCTTTCCTCTTTATCAGCTTACACTTTGTACACATCGGTTTTACTGATGATCGTACCTTCATCGTCTAAAATCCTCCATGATTACTTATATCTGTATGTTATTCTTCCCTTTGTCAAATCATATGGCGACAGCTCGACCAGTACCTTATCCCCCTGCAGAATCTTTATGTAGTGTATCCTCATCTTCCCGGATACGTAGGCCATTACCACCTGTTTGTTGTCCAGCTCCACCTTGAACACTGCATTTGGCAGCGCCTCAAGTATCGTCCCCTGCACTTCAATGTTATCTTCTTTTGCCATTTTTCCCTATTTTCAGTTTAGTTGAGTTAAAATACCCGGTTCATCGTCGGTAACTACCACTGTATGTTCAAAGTGCGCTGAAAGCGAGCCGTCTGCCGTTACCGCCGTCCAGCCGTCTTTCAATACTGCGACCTCAAAGCCCCCAGCGTTTACCATTGGCTCTATGGCCAGCACCATACCCTTTTTCAGCCTTGGCCCCTTATTTGGCAGCCCATAATTCGGTATCTGCGGCTCCTCATGCAGACTCCTTCCCACTCCGTGCCCCACAAATGCCCTTACCACCGAATACCCGTATCCTTCGACATGTACCTGTATTGAATGCGAAATATCGGACACCCTGTTATTTGCCCTGGCCTTTTCTATGCCCTTGTACAGCGATTCCTTCGTAACAGACAGCAGCTTCTGCGTCTCTTTTGACACCTTCCCCACAGGATATGTCCATGCGGCATCACCTATGTATCCATCAAACACAACCCCTACATCGAGGCTGACGATATCGCCGTCTTTCAACACCTTTTTTCTCGACGGTATTCCGTGTATTACCTCGTTGTTGACCGATATACAGAGGCTTGCCGGATACCCCCTGTATCCCTTAAATGCCGATGCTGCCTTGTTGCTCTTTATTATTGCCTCCGCTTTTAGTTCTATATCTTTTGTAGTTATCCCCGGGGCGATTACCTCTCCCAGACGTATCAGGGTCTCAGCTACTATTTTTGATGCCCTATCTATCTTGTTTATCTCATCATCCGATTTTATTATTATCACAATCTTCTGTTTTTAGAACTATCTCCTGCCTTTTATCCTTCCCTTTTTCAAAAGGCCGTCATATGATCTTGTCAGGAGATGCGACTCTATCTGCGACACCGTATCAAGGGCTACCCCAACGACAATCAAAAGCGATGTCCCACCGAAGTAAAACGGCACATTGAACTTGCTTATCAACATGCTTGGCAGCACACATACAACCGACAGATATATCGCCCCTACAAATGTCAGCCTGGACAATACCCTGAATATGTAGTCTGACGTATTTTTCCCCGGCCTTATCCCAGGTATATAGCCGCCGTATTTCTTTAAGTTGTCTGCAATATCAACCGGATTAAACACTATCGCGGTATAAAAATAGCAGAAAAACACTATCATGGCCACATACAATAAGTCATGCACCAGTGAGCCGGGGGCAAGCTGCTTTGCAAAGGACTGTACCCACGGTATGGCTATGAACCCGGCTATCGTTGCCGGAAACATGATTATCGATGATGCAAATATCGGCGGGATAACACCAGAGGTGTTTATCTTAAGCGGCAGATGTGTACTCTGCCCGCCGTACATCTTCCTGCCAACAACTCGTTTAGCGTACTGCACGGGTATCTTCCTCTGCCCGCGCTCCATGTATATAATCCCTGCTATGATGCCGACCATCATGATGAATATAATTATCATCACTATGATAGAGAGCTCCCCTGCCTTTATCAGCCTGCCTGTGTTGATGACTGCTTCAGGCAGTCTTGCCACAATACCGGCAAAGATTATCAGGGATATGCCGTTTCCTAAGCCCCTTTCCGTAATCTGCTCACCCAGCCACATGATGAACGTAGTCCCTGCCGTCAGTGTAATCATCGTAACCAGCCTGAAACCCCAGCCAGGGTTGTGGATAAACTGCCCGTTTGCCATAGTCTCAAGCCCGACGGCTATACCAAAAGACTGAATCAGACTTATTACTATTGTGCCGTATCTGGTGTACTGGGTTATCTTCTTGCGGCCTTCCTCACCCTCTTTTGCCAGTTTTCCAATAGCCGGAATGACGACAGTCAGAAGCTGGAAGATAATCGACGCGCTGATATATGGCATAATGCCAAGCGCAAAGATGGTCACTCTGGAGAGCGCACCGCCTGAGAACATATCGAAAAACCCCATCAAGGCGCCGCCCTTGTCTGTCAAAAACTTACTCAACTGTTCGCCGTCAATCCCAGGGGTCGGTACGTGAGCGCCTATCCTATATACGGTCAGGAGTGCAAACGTAAAGTACAGCCTTTTTTTCAGTTCCTCTATTCTAAAAATATTCTGAATACTGTTTAAAACACTCAATAGTTAATCCTCAGCATATCCATATACCCTTCAAGCCAGTCTTTAAGCTAAAACGACGGCCTGACCTCCTGATGCGGTTATTTTCTCTGCTGCCTTTTTGCTGAACACATTGGCCTTTACAACAACCGGGCGTTTCAACTCTCCGGTTGCCAGTACCTTTAGTCCGGCGCGCAGCTTCTTTATTATACCATACTTATATAACAGCTCAGGGGTCACCTCAACACCAGCATCTATGACGCCCGATTCTATCTTATCCTCTATGTCCTTAAGGTTTATGATTGCCCATTCTACCTTAAACGGATGGTTTTTAAAACCACGCTTTGGCAGTCTGCGCTGCAGGGGCATCTGCCCACCCTCGAAACCGCGTGCTACACCGCCGCCTGAGCGTGCCTTCTGGCCCTTGTGTCCTTTACAGGCCGTCTTGCCGTGTCCGCTTCCACAGCCGCGTCCTACCCTTTTGTTTGCCTTTGTGCTGCCTTCTTTAGGGGCTAGCTCATCTAATCTCACAGTTATTGAACCTCCATATCCTATCGTGAACCTGCGTCAATTTGCACGGTCACATCAGCGCTGGCACCGGTTAAGCTGCTTCAACCGTCTCAACCTTTACCAGATGGGACACCTTTCTCAGCATACCGTCTATTGCCGGATTCTTCTTTTTTATCACTGTCATATGGCGCTTTCTCAGCCCAAGTGCCCTCAGCGTATCTCTCATTCTCTCGTTTAATCCTTCGTAACTTCTCATAAGGGTTATCTTAACCATAGTTAAGCCTGTTTTACTGCATCTTTTGCAGTATCACGGGTTGAGTCCTCGCCCCGTCCCCTTAGTTTTAACACTACCTCCGGGTCCTTCAAAAGGGACAGCCCGTTGAATGTCGCCCGCACTGCGTTAAAGGCATTTGTACTTCCTATAGACTTTGCCACTACATTGTGTATACCGGCAACCTCCAGAACCGCCCTTACAGGGCCACCCGCGATGAGGCCAGTGCCCTCTCTGCCAGGGTTTAACACCACTACGCCAGCTCCATAGTGACCAGTGATTCTGTGTGGGATTGTCGCATCCTTCATCGGAAACTTAAATAATGATTTCTTTGCCTTTTCAACTGCCTTTCTTATTGCCTCTGGCACTTCGTTTGCTTTACCTTTGCCGATTCCTACGATTCCCTCTCCGTTTCCTACCACTACGAGGGCACTAAAGGAAAACCGCCGTCCACCCTTCACTACCTTTGCGACACGGTTGATAAAGATTACCTTTTCCTGAAGTGTCAGCTCACCCGGATCTATTCTACCCACTATGCCTCCTGTTTACTGCCGCCATGTCTTCACCTGTCATATTAGAACTCAAGTCCGGCCTCTCTTGCGGCCTCGGCAAGGGCCTTGACCCTGCCGTGATATTTAAACCCGCCTTTATCAAATACCGCTTTGCTTATGCCTTTTTCTTTTGCCTTTTGCGCTATCAATGCACCGACTTTTTTTGCCGCCGCGACGTTACCCTTATGGCCTGTCTCAGTCTTTAACGACTTATCAAGGGTTGAGGCATGTGCAAGCGTTTGACCTTTGGTGTCATCTATCATCTGCGCGTACATGTGGCTTAAGCTCTTGTACACCGTCAGGCGCGGCCTTTCCTCAGTACCGGTAACTTTCTTTCTTACCCGCTTGTGTCTTCTTTGTCTTAGCTCAATTTTCTCTATCATTAACTCAAGACCTCACTCAGCATTACTTTGTCCCCGTCTTACCAGGTTTTAGCTTTATTGACTCATTGGCATATCTTATCCCCTTGCCCTTGTAGGCATCGGGTGGTCTTATGCCCCTTATATTTGCTGCCATCTGTCCTAAGAGCTGCTTGTCTATGCCTCTTAGTGTCAGCTTTGTCTGCTTTTTATCGACTTCCGCCGTGATTCCCTTGGGTAGTTGAAATATTACGGGATGTGAATATCCCATGGCGAACTCTATCTTGTCGTCTTTTACCTGCGCCCTGTATCCTACTCCTACCAGCTCCATATCCCGTGTGAACCCCTTTGAAACCCCTTCGCACATGCTGCTTAACAAGCTCCTTGTCAAACCATGAAGTGATCTTTCGTTCTTTGTGTCTCCGGCCCTCTCCACAGTCAGGATATTACCGTTAATGACCAGTTTCATCAAATCCGGCACGCTCCAGCTCAACTCGCCCTTTGCGCCCTTCACGGCTACTGCGCTGCCATTGATCGTCACTGTTACCCCGCCTGGTATCTCAATTGGCTTCTTCCCTACCCTGGACATCTCTTTGTTCTCCTTTTATATACTACCAGATGTAGGCGATTACCTCTCCGCCCAATTTCTCGTTTCTGCACACGCTGTCTGTTAATATCCCCTTCGGGGTTGTCATTATTACTATCCCTACGCCGCCCATGATTTCATGGACTTCTTTATATCCGGCATAGACACGGCGTCCGGGTTTGCTTACACGCTTGAGGCCGGTTATGATGCTCTTGCTCTCAACATACTTTAGTGAAATCCTCAGCACTCCCTGCTTCTTGTCCTTTAGTATCTTATATGCCCGAATAAAGCCCTCTTCTTTTAGCAGCTTCGCTATCTCCAGCTTAATCCTCGAGGCAGGCACATCCACCTTTTCCGCCTTTATCATAATTGCGTTTCTCATTCTTGTCAACATGTCCGCTATCGGATCGGTCATCATATCATCTCACCCCTACCAGCTCGATTTTATTACGCCGGGCACTTTTCCTTGCAATGCAAGCATCCTAAAACATATACGGCACATCCCGAACTTCCTCAGATAGCCCCTCGGTCTGCCGCATAACTGGCACCGGTTGTATGTCCTTACTTCAAACTTCGGCTTCCTTTTATTCTTCTCTATCAAACATGTCTTTGCCATATTACCCCTATCGCCCCGAATTTAATCTCATACAATATCTTAATCCCTGAAAGGCATTCCGAATTCCTTCAGCAGCGCCTTCCCTTCTTTATCCTTACCGGCTGAGGTGCAAATCACCACATTCAAGCCATGCACCATGTTTACCTTGTCGTAGTCTATCTCAGGGAATATGAACTGCTCCTTTATCCCGACCGAATAGTTCCCTCTTCCATCGAAAGATTTTCCTGAGATACCCTTAAAGTCCCTTATCCTTGGCAGGGCAAGACTAATGAATCTGTCTAAAAACTCATACATCCTGCTGCCGCGCAGCGTTACCATGCAGCCTATCGGCATCCCTTTACGCAGCTTAAACCCTGCTATGGACTTCTTAGCCTTCGTCACGACTGATTTCTGCCCGGCAATCATGTCGAGTTCTTTTTGCGCGCTGTCGAGGAGTTTTATGTCATGAATCGCCTCGCCTAGCCCAACATTTAATATTATCTTTTGCAGCTTCGGCACTTCCATCACATTCCTGTATGAAAACGCCTTTGTCAGGGCTGGTATTATCTCTTCTTTATATTTTTGTTCTAACCTGGGTAACATAGCCGTTAATCCATGACCTCCTTGCATTTCTTACAGACACGAACCTTCTTCCCGCTGTCGAGCTTTACATTGCCTATCCTCGTAGGTTTTGAACACCTCGAGCATATTACCATTACCTTTGATATATGTATCGGGGATTCTTTTTCTATAATTCCGCCCTGTTTGTACTGATTATTGGGCTTCATGTGCTTTTTCATCATATTGACGCCTTCAACAAGAACCGTCTCGTCCTTCGGACTTGTCACAATGACACGACCCTTTTTGCCTTTCCCTTTGCCTGTCAACACTACCACTGTGTCTTCTTTTTTTATGCTTAAGCCCATGTCATCCCTCACACTTTTTATAATATGGCGTCTGTCTCATAGTATATTACTTCTGGCTATAGTACTTCCGGCGCCAGAGATATTATCTTCGTAAATTCCTTCCATCTCAGCTCTCTGGCAACAGGACCGAATATTCTTGTACCTATCGGTTCGCCTGCCGCGTTTATCAGCACTGCCGCGTTTTGCTGGAATCTTATATATGTACCGTCAGCCCTGCGCGTCTCTTTCCTTGTCCTGACCACTACGGCCTTTGCCTTGGAGCCTTTCTTGACGTTGCTCTCAGGGATTGCCTCTTTTATGGCCACCACTATGATATCGCCAATTCGAGCGTACCTTCTCCTGCTCCCGCCAAGTACCTTTATACATTTCACCAACTTTGCGCCGGAGTTATCGGCAACATCAAGTTCAGTCTCTACCTGTATCATTCTATGCTCCTTGTTCCGTCCGCTTTATGACGACCCAGCTCTTTGACTTGCTTATCGGCCTTGATTCCATCACCGTAACCTGATCGCCTTTCTTACACACATTCTTTTCATCGTGGGCCTTTAGTTTCTTTGTCCTTTTAATTGTCTTTTTATATAATGGATGCTGCGTCAGCTCGCTTACTGCAACTGTGACCGTCTTATCCATGAGATCCTTTGTTACTGTTCCTGTATAGACTTTTTTAGGCATCTACCTTCCTCACACCCCTGCTATTCTCTGGGTTACTCTTTTGGTTATTTTGGGGGTTATTTTTTGGGGCCATTTCTGTTTTTAACGTCAGAACCCTTGCCACATCTTTCTTTATCTGTCTTATTCTGCGCGGGTTTTGTATCTCGCCTGTGGCCGATTGAAATCTCAGGTTAAAGAGTTCCTTCCTTAACTCCTGCTCTTTCACGTTGAGTTCGTCTAATGTTTGATTCCTCAGCTCTTTTACCTTCATATTACAGGCTCCTCTCTCTTTACGAACTTCACTGCTATGGGAAGCTTATATGAGGCCAGCCTTAGCGCCTCTTTTGCTATCTCTTCGGTTACTCCTGACACTTCGTACATTATCTTACCGGGTTGAACTACCGCCACCCAGTACTCAAGATTCCCTTTTCCCTTACCCATTCTTGTCTCTGCGGGCTTTTTCGTAATCGGCTTGTCGGGGAAAATCCTTATCCAGAGCTTACAGCCGCGTTTAGCGTGTCTTGTGATGGCTATTCTTGCCGACTCTATCTGCCTGCTCGTCACCCAGCCCGGCTCAAGCGCCTTCAATCCGAAATCTCCGAAGGCAACATCTGCCCCCCTTGCGGCCTTGCCGTTCATATTGCCTTTCATCATCTTCCTGTACTTAACCTTCTTCGGCATTAACATCTCGGCTGCTCCTTATCTACCCGCTCTATGCTTAATATTTGTCATCTTTATCATGTCAGGCTGACGCCTTCACATCCATCATCAGGCTGATGCCTTCGCTTCCATATCAGGCTGATGCCTTCGCTTCCATATCAGGCTGATGCCTTCGCTTCCATATCAGGCTGATGCCTTCGCATCAGGCAGTATATCGCCCTTATATATCCACACCTTTACGCCGATTATTCCATATGTCGTCTTTGAGCGCGCGTAGCCGTAGTCTATATCTGCCCTAAACGTATGCAGCGGCACCCTGCCCTCTTTATACCACTCTGTCCTTGCGATTTCTGCGCCTGATAGCCTTCCTGCACATGCTATTTTTACCCCAAGCGCCCCAAATCTTATCGATGACAGCACTGATTTCTTCATTGCACGCCGGTAGGCCACCCTCTTTTCTATCTGCATGCCAATATTCTCCGCCACAAGCTGCGCGTCAAGTTCCGGCTTTCTTATCTCCTTTATGTCTATGCTTACCTGCTTGTTAATCGATGCCTCGACTGCCTTTTTAAGATTCTCTACTTCTGCACCCTTTTTGCCTATTATGATTCCGGGCCTCGCCGTATGGATAATTATCTTTATCTTCTGACCGGCTCTTTCTATTTCAACCTTGCCGATGCCGGAGTGGTAGAGCTTCTCCTTTATAAAGCCGCTTATGAACAGGTCTTCATGGAGCTGCTGTGCATAACCGTGTTTTAAATACCAGCGGAAATCCCACGTCTTTATTATTCCCAACCTGTTACCTGTTGGATGTGTCTTCTGGCCCAAAAACCACCTCCGCGCTATTCGGACAGAACCACTGTTATGTGGCTCGTCTTCTTCTTTATAATATTTGCCCTGCCCATTGCCCTTGGTATCATCCTCTTCATCATAGGCCCCTGGTCTACTAACACGTTTATGAGTTTCATCTTCTCTGGTTCTGCCGCATTTTTCTGCTCTGCGTTTGCCATTGCAGACTTGAGAATCTTACCCACCAACTTAGCGCCCCTGTATGGCATAAACTTCAGCATCACTGTTGCCGTCGCTGCGTCTTTTCCAACTATCAGCTTTGCAACCCGCCTGGCCTTCTGGGGCGTTATCCTGGCATACCTGTGTATGGCCTTCGATTTAACCTCGCCTGCGCTCAATTTTTTTGATTCCATAGTGTTATTTACCCTTCACGGCAGTAGTTTTTTTACTTCCTGAATGTCCTTTAAAGACCCTCGTCGGTGCAAATTCTCCCAGTTTATGACCTATCATGTTCTCCGATACGTATACAGGTATGAACTTCTTCCCGTTATGTACAGCAAACGTGATCCCTATAAAATCCGGTATTACGGTCGAGCGTCTTGACCATGTCTTTATTATCTTTTTTTCGCCTGAGTCTGTCATCTTCTTCACTTTCCTCAGCACGCTGTCATCTACAAACGGACCTTTTTTTACCGATCTTGGCATCTTTTCACCTCTTATTCACTTTCCCTATTACTTTCTTCTTCTCACTATGTATTTGTCGGTCCTTTTATTTTTCCTTGTCTTAACACCTTCAGGTCTGCCCCATGGGCTGCAGGGGGGTCTTCCACCGGAACTCTTTCCTTCGCCTCCGCCAAGCGGGTGGTCTATTGGATTCATCGCCACACCACGCACTGTCGGCTTCTTTCCCATCCAGCGGTTGCGTCCAGCCTTGCCTATTGAGACATTCTCATGTTCGGCGTTGCTTACCTGCCCTACTGTAGCCATACAATCTATTGGTATGAGCCTTACCTCAGATGACGTGAGCTTTATCTGTGCGTATTTGGCGTCCTTTGCCACAAGCTGCGCAGATGACCCAGCACTCCTTACCAGCCTTCCGCCCTGGCCTTTTCGTATCTCCACATTATGGATTACCGTACCTAATGGTATATCTTTGAGCGGCAGGGCATTGCCAACCTTTATCTCTGAGTCTGAGCCGCTTGTTACCTCACTGCCGACTTTGAGGCCCTCGGGGAGGATTATATAGCGCCTCTGCCCGTCTGCGTACTTCAACAGCGCTATGCGCGCCGACCTGTTCGGGTCATATTCAATGGTCTCTACCTTTGCCGGTACACCCATCTTATCCCTTTTAAAATCTATTATCCTGTAGTGCCTCTTGCCTCCGCCGCCGCGGTGCCATGCAGTGACACGCCCAAGATTGTTTCTGCCGCCGGTCTTTTTCTTTGTCGCACACAGCGGCTTATGCGGCTTGTCTACTGTCAGATTCGCAAAATCCGATACAGTCTGAAACCTTCTGCCCGGTGATGTCGGATTATATCTTATTATTCCCATTCTCTATACACCTTCTATAAAGTCTAGCGTCTCGCCCTTTTTCAGAGTTACAATCGCCTTTTTCTTTTCCTGAGTTTTACCAACAAACTTGCCATATTTCTTCCACTTTGATGGCCGCATCATTGTCGATACCTTATCAACTTTCTTCTTAAATATCTCCTCGAAGGCCCTTTTTATCTCTATTTTGTTGGCATCCCTTGCCACTTCAATCAACAGCTTCCCGCCGTTTTCTTTTAAATATGTGCCCTTTTCAGTGAACAGGGGCTTTTTAATTATCGAGTACAGGTCTTTCATCGCCGTTTATTCCTTTTACTGCCGTAATTGCGCCGCTTGTCATTAGCACCATGCCGTGGTTCAACACATCGTATGTGTTTAAATCCATTGCCCTCACTACGTCTACACCCACGATGTTGCGGGCTGAGAGTACTACATTGTCATCCTTGTCCGGCAGCACTATCAGTATCTTACTACTGAGAAGCAGGTTCAGATTGTTTAGTATCTTTACTATATCCGCCGACTTCGGGCGCTCTAACTTTAAATCGTCAATAACCACCAGCTCATTGCTCGAGAATTTCACTGACAGCGCAGTCCTCAGCGCAAGCCTCCTGAGCTTCTTATTCACCTTATATGAATAATCGCGGGGCTGCGGGCCAAACGTCGTACCTCCACCCCTCCACAGCGGTGACCTTGAACTTCCATGCCTTGCGCGGCCTGTGTGTTTCTGCTTCCACGGCTTCTTACCACCGCCTCTTACCAGACCTCTGGTCTTTGTTGCATGTGTACCCTGCCTCTGGTTTGCCAGATAGTTGACCACCACTGCGTGCAATATATCCTTCCTGGCCTCAAGCCCAAAGACCTCTTCCGGCAATTCCAGCTTGCCAACTGCATTGTTATTTATATCTTTTATCTCTATCTCCAACATATCGCCCTTCTAACCTTTATCCTCATATTTTGTCATTATTTTGTTATTTCCACTATGTTACCGGTCGGACCCGGCACTGCACCTTTTATTATTAACAAGTTCTGCTCCGGTTTTACGTCTATTACCCTGAGATTGCTTACTGTCACACGCACTGCCCCCATGTGACCAGGCAGCCCCGTATTCTTCCACACCCTTGATGGAAACGAGCTTGCTCCAATTGAGCCAGGCGCCCTGTTAAACATCGACCCGTGCGACCCAGGCCCGCCCCTGTAATTATGCCTTTTCATTACTCCCTGAAACCCCTTGCCTTTGGTTTTACCGCTTACCTTGACAACATCACCAACTGCAAAGCCCGCCACCGTTACCACATCACCGACTTTTAGCGCCTGCTCATTTCCAGAGCCTGCAGCGTTGAGCCTAAACTCCCTCAACAGTTTGTGCGGCTTTTGCGATATTTTATCAAACATCCCCTTCATCGGCTTATTTACCCGCTTTGTCTTGATGATCTCCTGAAACCCCAGCTTCACGGCAGCGTATCCATCACGCTCTACTGTCTTTACCTGTATTACTGCACATGGGCCAGCCTCTATCAGTGTCACCACCGACACATTGCCGTTTTCGGCAAATACCTGAGTCATCCCCAATTTTTTCCCTATTATTCCTGTTTTTCTATTCATTTCAGACATTGTTTTTCCTTCTAAATCCAGCCCTATAATTTAATCTCAACGTCCACACCGGCTGCAAGCTCAAGCTGCATCAACGCGTCCACTGTCTGTTGCGTCGGGTCATGTATATCGATAAGACGCTTGTGAGTTCTAATCTCAAACTGCTCTCTCGATTTCTTATCGACGTGCGGTGAGCGCAACACAGTAAATTTCTGTATATGTGTCGGCAACGGCACCGGCCCGGCTATCCTTGCCCCTGTCCTGTGTACCGTATCCACTATCTCCTTCACTGACTGATCAAGCAGTCTGTGATCGTATGCCCTCAATTTGATTCGTATTTTATCGTTCAAAGTCCTACTCCAACACTTCCGTAACGACGCCGGCTCCAACTGTTCTGCCACCTTCTCTTATTGCAAAGCGCAGCTCTTTCTCCATCGCTATCGGTCCTATTAATTCTATCTTCACACTTATGTTATCTCCGGGCATCACC
>LNQR01000077.1 GCA_001541255.1 Candidatus Magnetominusculus xianensis | reverse complement strand
TATTCAATTATTTTAAAATACCCCAGCTGCCTAGCCGCTACGCCCACCCCTCAAAAGAAAGGGGGGTGCTATTATGACACAGTCTGTTCGCTGGAATGACAGAATAAAAAACATGGAAATGACAGGTAAAGCTGAACAAATGAACTCCAATAATATCATGCCATTCTCTTTTTTTGTCATTCCCGCGAACAGAATGTGCCGTAATGCCCCTGCCTTCAGGCATGGGGATATAAGGCATGCCTTTAGATTGTAGCCCTTGCAATTAGATACCTCCAAGTTGTATAATACGAAATGTCTAAGGGCATTCAACTTAAGGCGAATAACAACATTGTGTATTCCTGCAAATACCATGTTGTCTGGTGTCCAAAGTATAGGCGCAAAGTTCTTGTTAATGCTGTTGTAGACAGGCTTAAACAGCTCGTTGAGCAAAAAGCATTGGACGTTAGGGCAGACATCATCGAAATGGAAGTCATGCCAGACCATGTACCTCTGCTTGTCGAGATAGACCCGCAGTTCGGCATACATAAACTTGTCAAACTGATAAAAGGCTATAGTTCCCGAATCCTTAGACAAGAGTTTAAACATCTCAAAAGCAGGTTGCCTTCTCTTTGGACAAACAGTTATTTCGTTGCCACAGTGGGCGGTGCTCCATTGGCTATAGTCAAACAATATATTGAGAATCAAACTAAGGTATAAATGCGTAAAACCTTTCTCTATAAAGCCAAAATCAATAAGGCTACAGAGGCTAACTGTATCCAATGGCTTGAACTTTGCCGTATCCTCTACAATATGGCTCTTAGCATTAGAGTTTTTGCATATAAACAGTTCAGAAAGACTATTTCTGTGTACGAGCAATATGGCCAGCTTCCTGAACTCAAGGCCGAACACCCTGAATTTAAAGCCGTAGGCTCTCAGGTATTGCAAGAGGTTCTTGAACGCCTTGATAAGGCATACAAGAGTTTCTTTCAGCGGGTTAAGTCCAGCAAAGGGAAGGCTGGCTTTCCTCGATTCAAAGGTTTTGGCAGGTATGATTCTTTCACACTCAAGCAGGCCGGTTGGAAACTTAACGGGCGCAATCTGCATATCAGAAACGTAGGACGTTTTAAGCTCTATCTGTCCCGTCCAATTGAAGGCAAAATCAAGACTATCACAGTGCGCCGCAAAAGTGCCGGTTGGTTTGTTGCCTTTTCCTGTGATAACGTGCCGGTCAAACAATTTCCTGAAACGTCTAAAGAAATTGGCATTGACGTAGGTATTGAGAGTTTCCTCGTCGACAGCAAAGGCCACGCTGTTGAGAATCCTAAATACTATCGGCATGGTCAGAAGATACTTAGACGTAGAAGCAGAAGCCTTGCCCGTAAGAAGAAAGGCTCTAATCGCAGACATAAGGCGCGTATACTCGTTGCGAAGGCTCATGAGAAAGTTGCAAATCAGCGTAAGGACTTCCTTCACAAAGTTGCAAATCTGTATATAGGCCTGTACGCCGTAATCTGCGTTGAGGACTTGAAAATCAGAAACATGATACGGAACAGACATTTGAGCAAATCCATATCCGATAGTGCATGGGGAATGTTCTTTGACATGCTTGTTGCCAAAGCGGTAGAAGCTGGACGGCAAGTAATCAAAGTTGACCCTAAAGGCACTTCACAGTTGTGCTCTAACTGCGGTGAGAAAGTGCCTAAGTCCTTGTCTGTCCGTATACATAAATGTCCTCATTGCTCCTTGGTTTTAGATAGAGACGAAAACGCCGCTATCAATATCTTAAAGGGCGGTCAGCCCTTTCGTGCGTCAACGTATACCATTAGGTAATGCGTTGCACGAGAATCCTCCGGCTTTAGCCGTGGGGAGTGTCAACTGCAGTGAATACCCTGCCTGCACGGAAATGTCCGTGATACTTACGGACACGCTTAAAAAACTTAAGCTGATTAGAGATAAATACACATCAACAATAAGCGTAGCAAAAAAAATACCATACATACCAAAAATGTTAATCAGAGAGCAAAATAATATCATCATAGACATTGATAATCATATTGAAAATTTGATTATAGCAACTAACACTAATATTAGCAAAAGCGTTAATGAAATATTGTTAAAGCCAAATAGAGAGCATACAAAAAACTGGAAGGAATTAATTGATTCGTTGTGAAATATGACATTTACATCGAACGACCGAGATTTAAATGTGAAGTAAAAGAGTTAAAGAAGAAGTTTCATAAAGTAAATAACGATATAAATGATTTAATCGGTAAAGTAATTGATAATCCGAAGTCGTTTGAAGCCATCCCAGGATATGCTGAACTACTTTATAAGGCAAAACACCCCTTAAAATGCGCAAACATTGGCATTAGCGGCGGACTCAGATTGATTAATGTGCTTGATGAGCGCAATAGACTTATAACAGCAACTAATATTTTTTTCAAGGGCGACAAAGAGGATTTAACGGATGCAGAATATAATGCAATATTCGCAGAATTTCAGGAGGCCTTAGAGTGAGTGTAAGCCACTGCTTAAAAGTGGATTATTTTAACAAATTGCAACAAGTCAACCAATACACACCCTAATGCCTGCACCAACCAATTCTCTCTGTAAATTTAGGTGGATTTAGGACAAACCTGCCGGTTTGCTAACAGCAGCCGTGATGTGTTAATATAGCGCTTTGGAGGCGGTTATGGAAGTAGTTCAACTTATCACTCACCAGTTGTTGGATATGCTGAACACTGGTGTGGTAATTATAGATAAGAAACTAGCAGTCCTCTACTGGAACCGCTGGCTGGCTATGCAAAGCGGTATACAGAGCAGCGATATTGTCGGGGCTGAACTGCTTGATTTCTTTCCGAATCTAGATAAACCATCATTCCTGAAGAGCTGCAAGTCCGTTTTCACATTTGGAAACTTCATCTTCTTATCCCAAAAACTGCATAACTACCTGTTCCCGTTTAAACTCACCGGCAAGCAGGCTGCACACTTTGAATACATGCAGCAGAGCTGCACACTTGGACCACTAAGAGATGAAAGCGACACAATAAAGTATATCTTTATCACCATAGAGGACGTAACCGAGATAGTCACCTATGCTCAAAAACAGGAGTGGGCAGAGGCAGAGCTGCGAAGGGCTAAGGTTGCAGCCGAAGACGCCAACCGCGCAAAAAGCGATTTCCTTGCAAGTATGAGTCATGAGATTCGCACACCAATGAATGACATCATCGGCATGGCAGAGCTGCTCACTGAGACCTCACTAACCAACGAACAGCGGCAGTATGTCGCGGCATTTCAGACGGCAGGCGAGAACCTGCTTGATATTATCAACGACATTCTCGACTTTTCAAAAATCGAGGCAGGCGAAATCGGCTTTGAAAGCGTAAACTTTGACCTGCTCGATATAATCGAAAAAATATTTGATATCCTCTCCATTCGTGCGCATAAGAAGGGAATCGAGTTGAACTACCACATATTGTCAGACGTCCCGTGTAATATAATCGGCGACCCTGGTCGTCTTCGTCAGGTGCTGATTAATCTGATAGGAAACTCCATTAAGTTTACACACCAGGGCGAGGTAGTGCTGCGTATAAAAAATGACCCGCAGTTCAATCAGCGCGACCCTGGTACAGCGCGTCTGCTGTTTTCAATCTCTGACACCGGCATTGGCATACCGAAAGATAAGTTTGACCTGATATTTATGAAATTCACACAGGCAGATTCCTCCACAACACGTAAATACGGCGGCACGGGACTTGGCCTGTCTATATCAAAAAAACTCGTCAACCTGATGGACGGTCACATCTGGATAGAAAGTGTACTTGGCGAGGGAAGCACGTTTCACTTTACAGCAGGCTTTGGCCTGGCAATTTCCCCCGATATTAACCCTGATATTAATCAGCAGCCAACTGTGCTTAACATCCCCGGCTTGATTAAAACCCTTATAATTGATGACAGCGCCTCAAACCGTGAGATATTGGCGGAGCAGCTGGCCTGCTGGGGGATTAACGCAGTCACGCGTGAAGATGCCATAAGCGGCCTTGAGGAGCTTACACGTGCAAAATCCGGCGGACAGCCATATGACCTGCTCCTGCTTGACAGCCGAATGCCGGGCACGGACGGTTTTGATATGGCACAACTGACTACCAGAGCCGCGCTGGTAAAAACAACAATCATGATGATATTGTCTGACAACAGAAAAATCGACTGCGAAAGGGCAATGGAAATAGGAGTAAACGCCTGTATCGTAAAACCAATAAAGAAGGCCAACCTTCTCAGCACAATCCGGACAGCGATGGGATATGAAACCGGCGCTGAGACTCAAACCGATGCACTCACTGCTTTTACATATGACGCCCTAAGTCCACTAAAAATACTGCTTGTCGAGGACTACGCACAAAACCGCACGCTCATACTGACATATCTAAAGCGCACCCCATATATAATTGACACGGCAGAGGACGGCGCTGACGCAGTTGAGAAGTTCATGGCGGGAAGTTATGACATCGTCCTGATGGACATACAGATGCCGGTGATGGATGGTCTGCAGGCCACCCAGGAAATCAGGAAATATGAAACAATCAGTGGGCTGGAGCCGGTTCCAATTGTAGCGTTGACGGCATATGCCCTTGATGACGACATCCGAAAAAGCAACGCAGCCGGCTGCACAGCGCACCTGACCAAGCCAATAAAAAAGCTGACACTGATGGAAACAATAATAAAGCTGACCAACAAGCGATGTACTGCAGACCCTGCCCAGCAGACTGCAAAGCTGGAACTGTACCCGGAGAACACAGAGACCACAAATAACTGCATAGTCCACATTGACCCTGACCTCAAGGACATCATTCAGGATTTCATGAAGGAAGTCTACAATGACATTAGTGCGATTAACTGTGCGCTGAGTGCAGGTGATATAATGGGGGTGCAGAAAATCGGGCATAACCTCAAGGGTGCCGGGGGCGGCTATGGATTTGAAGTCATAACAAGAATTGGAGCGGCCATTGAACAGGCGGCAAAAGATAACGAACCTAAGATAATAACCGGATTACTGGACGAGTTATCAGGATATATAGAAAACGTCCGGGTAGTATATTAGACGTGGAGAGGTGATGGACGATTTCGGCGTATTATCTTTGAAACCCATAAAGGTATTGATAGTAGAAGACGACAAGAAGATCAGGCGTCTGTACTATATAGGAATCAAAAATGGAATGCTGTTTCAGAGACGTTCATGCACAGGCGGCAGGGAGGCCGTTGAGTTATATAAAGAGTGGAGACCGGACATAGTGTTATTGGACATAATGATGCCTGACATGACGGGCTATGAGGTGTTGCAGCATATACGCCAGTTCATTGGGGACAACTTGACAGCGATAGTGATGGCAACATCACTGGCGGACGTAAACACAATATCAGACTGTTTGAGGTTGGGGATACAGGGCTATATAGTGAAACCGTTTAATCACAGAGACATGGCAGACAAGATAATAGGCTACTTTAAGGCAACCGATCCGATACGTGCCAACTTAGCGAGCCAGTACCTTGATGAGCTGCGGTCGAAATAACATACCATTCTAAAGACTTGCCATTCTAAATTGTGTCGGAATTAAAACAAGATGTATCAAAAATGACAGCAACAGGAAGCGATAAGGCAGTGATATTACTACAAACACAAAGTGGCATAATAATTGCATGGATATTCGAGGTTAGTGCGGTTTTACCGCAGCTGATCATCCCTAACAGTAAGAGCGGGGTCGGACCCGCAGTATTTATTGCATATAATGTAATATGTGCTGGTTGGACCCCCCACTCTTTCAAACCCTGCCACCCCTGCCGCCGCTCCTTTCACTGATTCGCAAAGCTCTTACTAATCTGGAAAGTGCGCTTTCCAATATTTGACTTAGGGGGTTACAGAATTAACAACAGTCGTTGCTCCCTGCCCTATAGGGCAATTACCATCCCCTGATATACGGCAAAGCAGTTAAGGGCAGATTTTTTCTCTGCGATAATGCGTTGGCACTCCCCTACGATAGCGTCCTGGGCATCGTCTGTCCTGTTTTGGTTATGGTGATAGAGGCCAAAGGATTTGACACCGCTTTCCATAGCAAGGCGCAGTGCATCATTATAGATTGAATGTCCCCATGTCCTTTTCGCCTCATATTCCTCCTCAACGTACTCGGAATCGTGCATAAGCAGGTCAGCATTACTGCAAAACTCCCTGTAGTCCTCAAAATCAAGCCCTCCCGGGTGCTTATATGTCAGCTCGTTGTCGGTGATGAAGAGAAATACTTTGCCGTCTTCGACAAACTTATAGCCAAGCCCCTTGTTCGGATGGCTCAACATGATAGGCGTAACAGCAACTGAGCCGATATGGAAAGATGTGGAGCATACTGTAACATAGGAAAATTTGGCCTTGACTTCATTGAAATTTACAGGGAAGTGCGGCGAGACCATAGTTTTTGAGATCATCTCCTCTATTGAACCCTGGTCAAACGCACAGCCATAGAAGTCAATACTCGTGCCTTCGTTGTTAATGGGCCTGAAAAATGGAAACCCCATGATATGGTCCCAATGGAAATGTGTGAACAGGATAGAAAACCTATCCCGTTTTTCCTCAAACACCTTTTTGCCAAGCTCGCGAATGCCGGACCCTGTATCGATTATGATAATATTGTCGTCTTTTGTCCTGATCTCGATACAAGTTGTATCCCCGCCGTATTTCAGATAATCCCTGCCGGAAACGGGGATTGAGCCTCTAGCCCCCCAGCATTTAATAATCACCGCCCTCCCTCCTCACATAAAACAAGTAATGTATTATAGTATAATATGTCAGGAAGTAACATCAATGCTGTGTCCCGATGTCAGCTAGTGCCCGCATGTGGTGGACAAAGGAGATATCTCCCGCAGTTTTTTGATTATACCTGGCAGTACTTCTATAAGTCTTTCTATGTCGGAGCTGTCATTATAGCGGCTTAGGGAAAATCGAATAGAGCCGTGTATGGCTGAAGCAGGTACGGTCATTGCCTCAAGCACATGGCTGGGTTTCCCAGAGCCGGATGAACAGGCAGAGCCGGAGGCGGCATATATCCCGTTACTGTCGAGGAACATTAAAATCGCCTCGCCGTCTATGTGTTCGAAGCTGATACTTGATGTGTTTGGCAGTCGCTCTGAGGTACGACCATTGACAATGGCCCCCGGGCACGTGCTAAGTAGCGCCGTCTCAAGTTTGTCCCTGAGCTTCCCAAGATACGCGGCCTCCTCTTTGAGAGCCTTTGTTGCAAGCTCGCAGGCCTTGCCCAACCCGGCAATCGATGCGGTATTTTCTGTTCCTGAGCGCCGCCCGTTCTCCTGATGACCGCCAATCAGCAATGGATAAAATGGCGTCCCCTTTCTTACATAGAGCGCCCCTACACCCTTTGGCGCGTGGAGCTTATGCCCGGACAATGACAGCATATCTAATTTAAGTCTCTGTACGTCAACCGGCACCTTGCCCAGTGCCTGCACTGCATCTGTGTGAAAGAGTATCTTACCCCCAGATACATTACGGCTTTCAATCATACGGCCAAGTTCTTCCATGGGGAATAATATGCCGGTTTCGTTGTTTGCATACATTATGGACACTATGGCTGTGCCGCAGCTGAGGTCACCGGCAAAGGATTCCATGTCAAGTCTTCCATTAGAGTCTACCTTTAGATAAGTAACCGTATATCCCTTGTCTTCCATCTTGCGGCAGACGTTCAGGACTGCAGGGTGTTCAACTACAGTGGTAATGATGTGTCTGCGCTCTGGGTATGCCTCAAGTGCGCTTAAGATTGCCGTATTATCACTTTCCGTGCCGCAGCTTGTAAATATTATCTCCTCTGGAAGGGCATTAATCGACGCGGCCACGCAGGAGCGCACCTTCTCAAGCACATCACGCACACGGCTGCCAAAGGAGTATGTGCTTGAGGGATTGCCGTAATGCTCTCTAAGAAACGGCAGCATCTCATCAACCACCTCTGGCGCCAGGGCCGTCGTAGCGTTGTTATCTAGATAAACTTGTTTTAAATCTCTCATAGCATTATATAAACGGTTTGTACGATAAAATATTCACACCGATTTGTCAACTGTTTTTTAAATGTTTTTATATGACCGGGCGATATTTGGTTTAAATATATGTACGCTTTGTGATATAATCCTTGCTGTAACAGTACTAATGCATACAAAACCGTATGACTAAAAGGAGGACACAGTTATGAAGAAAGTATTAGTAGCCGCACTTGTGTTGATTTTGTCGGTAACAGCAGGGGTTATGAGTGCATACGCAGAAGAAAAACCGAGACTTGGAGTCCTGAGATTTACCAATGACACACGTGCCTCATGGTGGTCATCAGGGACTGGACGCGACCTTCAGGACATGCTTGCCTCAGAACTCGTCAGTACGAAGTCATTTCAGGTGCTGGAGCGAAAAGAACTTGATGCAGTATTAGGTGAGCAGGACCTTGGCGCATCGGGAAGAATAGACCCGGCAACAAAGGCAAAAATAGGCAAAATCAAAGGGGCACAGTATCTTATTGCCGCAACCGTATCAGCCTTTGAAGAAAACACCGAAGGACAGGGCGGCGGCATAGGAATCGCTGGAATCAACATCGGCGGCTCTGAGGCAAAGGCATACATGGCCGTAGATTTAAAGGTCATAGACGCTACAACCGGTGAGGTCGTCGATGCAAGGACAGTAGAGGCATCATCTAAGTCCTCAGCCTCATCCATAAGCGGTGGTTATGGCATGTTCTCAGGCGGCATGTCGCAGCATAAGAAAACCCCGGTGGGAAAGGCAATCAGGGCATGTATTATCGAAATCTCAGAATATCTTCAGTGTTCACTGACGAAAAAAGGCAGCGGCTGCATGGCAGCTTATGATGCCAAGGAAGACAAGAGAAAGGATACTACCAAAAAGTCTATCGAACTCGAGTAGGGAATCTACGCGGCTGGTATGGCTGTACCAGCCGCAATAAATCCAATAAATCCAATTAATCAGGGAGTAATAGAAAATGCTGAAGAAAATAATCATACTGTCGTTGTTAGCGGCCTTTTTGATGATCGGTTCGTTCGCATTTGCAGCCCCCCCGGACAATTATACAGGCAAAATGGTACTGATGGGTACCGGCATCGCAATTGAATTTGCCCGCATGGGAGATAAAACACGCACAGAAAGCCCTGCAATCAAAGGGCTGGCCAACATATCCATGCCTGTTGCTAAAAAAAGCATCTCAATGTATATACCCGACAAATTGTACTTTGAACACACAATGGACCCCAACGAAATGCCGTCATTACACAGCAGCAACGTTGTGTTCGAGAAGAAAGAATTAGGCAAGGAAACTATTGACGGTCATCCTTGCACAAAATATGACGCTGTTTACTATCTAAAAGACAAACCCGAAGACAAGTACAATGCCATAATCTGGGAGGCCTCTGACCTAGGCGGACTGATAATACGCTATGAAGTAAAGATGCCTGAAACGAAAAAACCCGTCATGCCAGGCAACACAGGCCAAAGCGTAGTGACCGAAATAAAAGATATAAAAATAGGAGCCGCAACTGCTTCTATGTTTGAAGTCCCAAAGGATTATAA
The DNA here is from genome assembly GCA_001541255.1 of Candidatus Magnetominusculus xianensis. Classification (GTDB taxonomy): domain Bacteria; phylum Nitrospirota; class Thermodesulfovibrionia; order Thermodesulfovibrionales; family Magnetobacteriaceae; genus Magnetominusculus; species Magnetominusculus xianensis. The sequence goes on along the minus strand of LNQR01000077.1, from coordinate 11,789 downwards.
AAAAGTCAGCACCATGCAGGAACTGATGGCCGGGGCAGTAAATTCCTTTAACCCCACTAATAGAAATAATGCCAAAAACGCTGAACCTATCCGGCCTCCGATGCAAAAACCTGAAAAGGACGGCGAGACCCGTTGACTATTAACCTGACAGTCTGAACTGGCGGCAGCTTTTGGCAAACCCTATCAACGGCACAATAGCTAAGCCGAAGACCTTCGGCACTGCCGATGTGCTGATTACCTGCATTGCCGTCCTCACTCTCTTTGTTTATGCCGATGTGCTAAAGTTTGATTTCGTCAGCTACGACGACAGGCTCTACGTCACAGACAATAAACTGATTAAAAGTGGTCTGAGCTGGGACAACATCTTGTGGGCATTAACAACCTTTCACGATGCAAACTGGTTTCCTCTAACGTTGATTTCCCACATGACAGACGTGGAGCTCTATGGAGTGAAGCCCGGATTGCATCATGTGAACAATGTCTTTTTTCACACGGCTAATTCGCTACTATTGTTTTTGTTCTTCCGGCGTGTCTTACTAAACCATTGGACAAGCGCCTTTATTGCCGCAGCCTTTGCCCTTCATCCGGTTCATGTGGAGAGTGTTGCATGGGTGTCAGAGAGAAAAGACGTTATGAGTTCGTTTTTCTGGATACTTGCAATGTTGTCATATCTACGGTATATCAGAAGACCAGGGGCGGCTAGATATTTTATGCTTACGGCATTGTTCGTTCTTGGGCTTATGACCAAACCTATGCCGGTAACATTACCTTTTGTACTCCTGTTGTTAGACTACTGGCCACTTGGCAGGATAAGGGGCATATCACCAGAGCTGCGCCCAGATATTTGTGAACAACGGCCGCTTAAGGCGTTGATTATAGAGAAGTTACCGCTTTTTATTATCTCTGCATCATCAGCCGTTGTCACCCTAATCGCCCAGAAAAGCGGCGGCTCTGTGGTATCCCTTCAGAATTTACCCTTTGTTTTTCGATTAGAAAACTCGTTCATATCATACGTAAAATATATCTTCAATACTATTTTCCCATCTAAACTCTCTATACTTTATCTGCTGCCAGCCCAAATCCCTCCGATGCAGGCAATCGCAGCGGCAGCCATTGTTATACTAATCACGGCTGTTGTGCTTTGGAAGGCTGCACAGCTTCCATATTTATTTACGGGATGGTTTTGGTTTATAGGGACGCTTGTGCCTGTCATTGGATTGGTACAGGTAGGCTCTCAGGCACTGGCGGACAGGTATAACTATATGCCCTCTGTAGGGCTGTTTATCATAGCCGCCGTGGGTGGGGCAGCTCTGCTTAAAGGGGTTCGTCATGCTGAAGTCATAGCAGCGGCAGTAACAGCCCTACTAATCTCGTTCTATATCATCAGCACTAAACGGCAGCTTCAGCACTGGAGCAACTCCATAACTTTATATAAACACGCCATAGAGGTCACACATGACAATAAAGCCGCATACTATAACCTCGGCCTTGTCTACGCAGAACTCGGAAGGTACGACGAGGCAATCCAATATTATGAAAATGCCATACGTATAAGTCCTGAGTACTGCGACGCAATCCACAATCTTGGAATTGCACTAATGAACAAAGGCAAGCACGACGAGGCAGCCACACTCTTTAAGAGAGTCATTGTAATTAATCCCCTCTATGATAAATCATACGTGGCTTATGGCAATATCCTCCTCAACCAAAACAGACTTGACGAGGCCATGGGAAAATACAAAAAGGCACTTGAGATAAAACCTGAGCTGCCCAGCGCCCTCAACGGCGTAGGAGTGGTAATGGCCCTTACTGGAGACCCCGACGGGGCGCTTGGGATGTTTGACAAGGCACTGTCGATTGCCCCTGACTACACAGAAGCTGCAAACAATAAAAAAGGGGCGCTTGCGCTTATCAGCAAACGCAGCTCCAAATAATTAAAATGGAAGAAAATAAAAAATCACGTAAATTACTGCAAGCAACCGATGTAATTATTATAATAATTACCCTTATCACTGCACTGTCATACGCCGGTGTGCTCAAAAATGCGTTCATTACCGTCTATGACGACAACGCCTATGTCACAAAGAACGCCCATGTGCTTGGCGGCCTCAGCGTTGAAGGCATTAGGCGTGCCTTTATAGTGTTTAACGATGGAAACTGGTTTCCACTTACCTGGATTTCCCATATGACAGATGTTTCACTATTTGGATTAAATCCTGCTGGTCATCACCTGACATCTGTGATTATTCATATATTAAACTCCGCATTACTGTTTATTGTCTTCACGCGCATGACTGCTTGTCATTGGAGGAGCGGCTTTGTTGCCGCACTATTTGCCCTGCACCCGCTGCATGTGGAGAGTGTTGCGTGGATAGCTGAGAGAAAAGATGTACTGAGCGGATTCTTTTGGATGCTAACGATGCTTACCTACCTGCGATATGTGGAAAGACCAGGCGCCCTGCGATACGTACTTACACTGGCGAGTTTTATTTGCGGACTGATGTCCAAGCCTATGGTAGTTACACTTCCTTTTGTACTGCTGCTTATGGATTACTGGCCGCTTGGCAGGGTATGGCATGGCGGTCAGACAAATCACCAGTGTAGCAGCGCCAGTCTAAAGAGGTTAATAGTTGAGAAGATACCATTTTTTGTCCTTTCTGCGGCATCAAGTGTGCTTACCTATCATGTGCAAAAGACATGGGGGGCAGTTGTCTCCTCAGACATTCTTCCTCTTAAATCCCGCATAGCAAACGCATTAATATCATACTTTAAGTATGTCATTATGATGTTTAATCCCTCTAAATCGGCAGTAATATATCCAATCGACGAGAGGTTTCAAGTGTGGCAGGTCGTTGGAGCGGCTGTATTTTTTATCAGCATTACAGCGGCTGCTATCATTTTTATTAAAAGGCTGCCATATTTATTTACGGGATGGTTCTGGTATGCCGGGACGCTTGTTCCGGTTATCGGCATCGTACAGGTGGGGACTGCTGCAATGGCTGACCGCTATACATATATTTCATTTATAGGACTTTTTATGATCCTCTCTATGGTCATACCAAACACAGTTGTAAACACTCGAGCGGGCAGAGCAATAACTGCGGCACTGGCATGTGCGGTCATAATTGCCTCTGCCTGCTATACAAATAAACATGTGAAATACTGGCATAATTCTATCACACTATTTGAGCGCGCTATCTCTGTTACAAAAGAAAACTTTGTGGCCCATAACCATTTAGGGGCAGCACTTACTGATGCCGGAAGATATAATGAGGCATATATACAGTACACAAAGGCCTTGCAGTTTAACTATATATACGTGGCCGCACACGTCAACTTCGGGCATTTGCTGATATATTTAAACCGAATAAACGAGGCAATAGAAAGCTATAACAGGGCTATCACCATAAATCCATCATATGCGTCGGCTTATCACGGCATCGGCGTGGCATTGCTTTATCAGAACAAGACTACAGAGGCAATACCATTTCTCAGAATGGCAGTAGCCCTAAATCCAAACCTGGTCTCAGCACGGCAAAATTTAGAACGTGCCATGAACAGGTTAATTAATGAAAACAACCCTGCTGCCACAATGCTCATGCCCCATTAAGGCTGCCAAAATGACTATATTGAAAATTGAACAGACTACGAACAGTCCAACAAAGCACTGATAAATTGGGCTATATCATGGCGTATCTCATCGCTTGCAGCGATAAACTCTGCAGCGGCGCCATAGCCGTCATCTGACTCCAGCACCCTTACAACATCGCCATAAATACATATTGGCATGGGTGGTTGGAGTGGAAGAACCATTCTTAATTCGACAATGTCTTTTACGCTGCACTTATTATCACAGAGAAAGCGGACACCGCTGCCACTTAGATTTATTTGCTTGTACGGCAGGTCATGAAAACCATCGCCAGCTTCAACACTGGCTGCACTGTCCAGGACTTTTACCATAGAAGCGGTCTTTTCCTGCAGCTCAGTTAAGAATTCGGGATATATGTCAGCATCATTTGACTCACCCTTCATGCTGATATCAGAAGCGGCTGCCGCTGCCGATATTTCAGAGAAGTACGCACTCTGCTTTTCAAGTGGAAGTATCCTCACACCTAGTTGAACAAAAACATCTGCACGCTGGTAACGCCTTCTTTCCATCAGTCAGATTTCCTCATCAGTATCATAATAACACAAATATACACCTATTGTAAAATATTGTTTTTCAGACAGTTCCCGAGTTTTAAAGCCTGTTAAGAAGCCACAAAATGGTATTGCCCAGTGTTGGATGCACAAACTCCGGGGCTATCTCAGCAAGCGGCTCAAGGACAAACCGCCTCAGGTGGGCATACGGGTGGGGGATTTTCAAGCGCTCTTCATCTATTACCAGACCGCCATAAAACAGGATATCAAGGTCAATCTTACGCGGCCCCCACTTATATGATTTTTGTCTGCCTGTTTGCTGCTCTATAGCCTGCAATGCCTCAAGTAGTTGTAAAGGGGTGAGCTGTGTGTCAATTTCAACGCACATATTAATGAAATCAGGCTGAGCCTCAACCCCCCATGCCTTTGTCTCATACATGGCGGAGCGCTTAGTTACTGTCATGCCCGAGTGTGACATCCATTCAATGGCAGACAGGCAGTTCCCCTGCCTGCTGCCAACATTTGAGCCAATGCCGATATATGCCTTCAGATTATTTTTCTCATCCTCTCAACTGCCTCTTTCATCCTCTCAACACCCACCGTGAGGGCGAATCTGATATAGCCCTCCCCTGCCGCTCCAAAGCCATTGCCGGGAGTAGCTGAGATACCGGCATTCTCAAGCAGATGAACGGCGAATGACTCTGAGTTATACCCTTTGGGGACTTTTGTCCACATGTAAAATGTGGCCTCCGGCTTCATGGCATCAATACCGATGGACTTAAGGCCGTTGTATAGGGCGTCTCTGCGGGCGCGGTATGTATCGCGAAGCGGCGCCAGGGCGGCCTCATCTGTATCGAGTGCGGCAATGGCCGCCTCCTGAACGGCCTGGAATACGCCGGAGTCCAGATTGGTCTTTATCTTGCCAAGCCCGAATATAATATCAGGATTACCAACGGCAAAGCCTATCCTCCAGCCCGTCATATTATAGGTCTTTGACAGCGAATGAAGCTCTACGCCTATGTCTTTTGCGCCGTCTATCTCAAGAAAACTCATAGGTTTTTTACCATTATAGTACATCTCTGTGTAGGCGGCATCGTGGCATATTATAAAATTATACTTATGCGCCAGCTCAATGGCCGCCTTAAATTGCTCCACCGTGCATAGTGCGCTTGTAGGGTTGTTTGGATAGTTTAAGAACATCAGCTTTGTACGCTTAAGCACATCGGCCGCAATGGCTGATAAATCAGGAAAATAACCGTTGGTCTCCAGCAGCGGCATGAAATATGGCTCACCACCGGCAAACATAGTCCCAATAGAATACACAGGATAACCCGGCGAGGGGCACAGGACGACATCCCCAGGATTTACATAGGCAAGCGGCAGATGACCTATGCCTTCTTTTGAGCCAATCAGTGACAGCACCTCAGTGCCCGGGTCAAGCATAACACTAAAACGCCTTGAGTACCAATTAGCAACGGCCTCTCTATAGGCCAACATGCCCTCATATGAGGGATAGCGATGGTGCTGCGGTTTTGGGGCAGCGTCCTTAAGGGCCTCAACAATGTGGACAGGCGTTGGGATATCGGGGTCTCCAATGCTCAAATCAATTAAATCCACACCCTTTGCCCTGGCCTGCTTTTTAAGTTTGTCAATCTTATCGAATAGATAGGGCGGCAGGTGTTTTACCCTCTCAGCTAGTTCAATAGTCTCTTTCATTTCAATCTCCAGGAAATCTTAAAATATTGCTGACCGCTTTCACAAACCAGCGAACGTCATTATAAACAAAACACTGCCGTTGATACAATCACCCCGCCGCCAATCACTGTATCGTTGTCATAAAATACTGCACTCTGCCCTGGGGCGGGCGACCACTGCGGCACTGAAAATATAACCTTTAACCTGCCTGCATCAACACAGTTGACAACTGCTGGGACAAGCCTGCCGGTTGAGCGTATTCTTACATTAACCTCAACAGGGAAACTCACATCAACAAGCATATTTAAATCACCAACGATACATTGTGTGGCCTCGGCAAACTGTCTGGGGCCGACCTTAAGCGTATTAGTACTCGTGTCTATGCCTATTACATAGAGCGGCTCTTTGGCGGCAATACCGATGCCCCTTCGCTGCCCGGGCGTATAGGCATAGAGGCCGTTGTGTGTGCCTACGCGCTTACCTTGCATATCAATAATCGGCCCCTCGTGCGAAACGCCGCTGCCGTGGTAGTCCCTGATCAGTTTACCATAATCACAATCGCTGACAAAACATATATCCTGACTCTCCGGGCGCGCCGCAGCGGGCAGGTTTAGTCCCCTGGCGACTTTGCGCACCTCTGCCTTTGTCATGGTGCCAAGCGGTAGTAGCAGGCGGGAGAGTGTCTCACGAGTTAGTACGTAGAGAAAATATGACTGGTCTTTGTCTGCGGCCATTGCCAGGCGCTGATTGTCTGCAACGGCATAGTGCCCGGTGGCTATGAAATCTATTCCCATGTGATTTGCCATATTAAGCAGGACTGGGAACTTCACATGTCTGTTGCACAAGATACATGGGTTTGGGGTGAGGCCGTCTGCGTAGCCTGCGATAAACGGCTCGATGACTGTTTCCATAAACTCTGCGCGCACGTCCTTTGTAGTATGGCTGATGCCAAGCATGGAGGCAGTCCTTGCCGCATCATTTACCGAGTCAACAGAGCAGCAGGCGCCTGCACCGGAGTTAAACCGTGTCTCCCAGAACATGAGGCTCAGGCCATAAACGGCATATCCCGCTTCCTTTAATAAATAAGCAGTTACAGAGGAATCAACCCCGCCGCTCATCCCGACAAGTACGCTTTTCATTGATGATGTGCTACTTGATTTCCACGCATGTGTGCAGACCGACTTTGTCAAGCAGTTCCTTCATATCCTCGTCATCAAGGGCGATACATCCTGCCGTCCAGTCGTCATCGCCGCCGCCGTGAATCATGATAAGATTCCCCATTGCCGTATCTTGCGGCGGGAGCTGCATCTGTGATATGGCCGCGGTGATGCGGGTATAGTCATCGATTGAGATAATACCAAAGCGCAGGGCGTCCCATGCGTCGAAGGCATTGGGGTAGCTGAGGTAGAGCGACGCCAGTGACCTATGTGTCTCAGGGTCAAGGCCGAAGCGGCTTGCGGGGTTTATCCTGGCGACATAGTAAGTACCTTCGGGGGTATTGCGGTCGAATTTTTTCATCTTTGGGTACAGTTCATTGTTGATGATAATATCGAAGCTGTCTGCGGAGAATTCGACGACATAATCGCCGTAGAGGATTTTCTCCCCGTATGCAAAGACTTGCAGCTCTGTTTCCTCATCCAGCCTGCCATGTTTCAGAGGGTAGAGGGTGAGACTTTTAGCCGCCTTATTGAGGGCGATAACGGCCTCGCCGTAGAGGGCATTATTGAGGGCATCGCCGGTGCTTTCAAAAAGATCATATGTTTTATTGCCCATGAGGATGAGATAGGCAAATGGACGGGTGATTTCGCGTGTGAATGCGCGTGTACCTGTGCCCTTGCCTAGTCCGATGGGATATGTCTTATCGACTGCCCATGTGTTGTTGTCATTTTTTACGAATACGGTTAATGAACGGAGTTTCTTTGTGACCAGGATTTTCTTATCGCTGTTGCTGCAGGAATCAACTATAAACTTACCTGTGAAAAGCGGCGCAGTTGAATCAGATTCAACTGCCCAGAACTGACGTCCCCTGATATCAAACCTAACCCATGCAACACCATCCCGTTGTGAGCGCTCCTCTGGTGTTACCTCCATCCCCCGATAGAGTTGAAACCTGACATCAGAGGCCAGCCCCGGCTCATCATGAACGGTAACATTATCAACCGCAACCATGAGTGTCTCAGCAAATGCCGAAGTTAAACACACCGCCGCCGCGCTCAGGAATATCAACAAAAGTTTTTTCATAACCAGATGTTCACATGTGATAGGGAAATTCTAAATGATATGGAAATACTATTATTCGACCGTCAGGATGTTTCATCTTAACATGGCTGCCTTTCGTGTGAACCTCGCTAAACCCAAGCCGTCGTAATGCTGATAATACTTGATGGCCCGATAGCAATGGAAGCTTCATAGAACCAGTTCATAGATTTTATGACTATCATCCTCAATAAATTCTCCAAGGTCAGGCTCTACAAACAATTCAATAGCCTCTTTGATATTATTCAAAGCTTCATCTGCTGTTTTGCCTTGTGACCAGCAGCTTCTTAATGACGGGCAATGGGCAACGAAATACCCATCCTCGCCTTTTTCTAATATAACTTTTATGTTCATCGTTATAACTCCTGGTTAATTAAGTATTTATCAGTGCAGCCTTATAAAAAATGTCATAGCGATCTGCCCCTGCTAATCCATCCCCAGTGCTGGTATTCATAGTCATATTGTATCATCTGTTTTAAGGTTTTGTCGATGAAAGGGAAAGAAGACTGTCAAGCCAAAATAGACCCCTTGTATTAGAGCATTAACAAATATTACTATATAACACTATGAAGGCTGCAAAAGTAATAATCTCAGCAAAAGTGGACAAGAATGTGTTTGACACACTCGATGTCTATGCCAAAGAGCTGCATGTAACTAAGAGTTGGATAATTCAACAGGCGTTACAGCAGTATTTCGACACATATGATGAGCATTTAGGCGACATGCGTGTTGCATCACTCTCTGAAGGAATCTCTCACGAGAACGTGTTAAAGGAATATGGCATACCGCATTGAATGGGATATGCGGGCATACAGGGAACTGAAGCAGATTGAAACGAAACCAGCAGTAGAAATCCTCAACGCCATAAATAAACTCTATGAAAATCCCCGTGAGGCTGGAAAGGCATTGGAAGGAAAGCTTAAGGGAAAATACCGCTTACAGGTCGGAGATTACCGTGTTATTTACTGGATAGACAAATCAACAGTGTGGATTGTATCTGTGGGCCACAGGAAAGAAATATACAGATGACAACTTGTTAAGCAGCATTGAAGATATTTATAAAGTAAGATATTAAAGCAATCTTAGCATACTATCTTCCACCACTTTATTTTTTTTGTCAGTTTATGGTATAACCACTTCATAATATTATAGGCCATTCTACAACACAGGAGAAGGAGATTATGGCAACTACTGAGTTTAGCTGGTTACACTTATCAGACTTGCACTGGAATGAAGATGACTCAATGTTTGTATGGCCTCATGTTAAAGATGATTTTTATCGTGATTTAAAAGAGGTTCACAAAGATGTTGGTCATATTGATGTTATCATTTTTTCAGGAGATATGACATATGAAGGGAAAGAGACTGAGTTTACAAAATTTACTGAAGAGATGAAAAAACTGATAATAGCTGTAGATACGCTCAATGATCCAGAAGATATGAAACCTAACGTTAAACTCTTATGTGTACCAGGAAACCATGATCTATCACGACCTGATAAGGATGAAATAAAGAAGCATTCACTTGAAATATTTGCCTCAAAAAATTGGTGTACTGATGAAGAATTTAGAAAATCATTCTTTAAAGATAAAGACAATGGCCTCAAGAAATTCATTGAGAAACGATTTGAGAACTATTCTAAATTTCTAAAGCACAGTAAGTTGCCATTTCTAAACCCATATAAAGAGGGGTATCTGCCTGGAGACTTTTCAGCCGCCATAGAGAAGAATGGGTATAAGGTTGGATTTATTGGGCTGAATTCCGCTTTTTTACAATTAAGAGATAAGGTCAAAGAAACTGAGACAGCGGTAGATAAATCTCAAATTCAAGAAGTATGTGACGGCACTGCGGAGCAGTGGTGTAAGAATAACAAGGTAAATGTTCTACTGCTCCTAACGCATCACCCGCCTGAGTGGTTAGGCAAAAGTGACACAGGAGCGCAAGGTGAGTTTTACCCATACATACACAAGCCTGGCATCATTGACGCTCACCTATGCGGTCATATTCACATACCTGAAACGAGGACTATTTCAGAAGCTGGCGGAAACTTTAGGCGTTATTACAGAGCAGTTTCCTTGTTTGGTAGTGAGGACTTACCAGATGGTAAAAAGCGAATTTACGGGTACAGTGCCGGTAAACTCATAATTAACAATGATAAGGCTAAGATTGTATGTTGGCCTAGAATCGGGTCGTTAACAGGCGGAAAAACGTATAGGATTCACAGCGACACCTATTATCAATTGAAAAATGATAGGTATTTTGAATCGGATAAATTTACTATAAAGCATTATAACCCGGAAAAGAATAATACCGCAAAAAACAGTCCTGGCGGTAACACAACCTCCCCTCTGCCGCCATCTACTTTCTTAGGTCGTGAGTATGTCATCAATGACATACTCACTTTGCTGAAAGACCCAAAAAGGCGGTTGATTACGCTTTTCGGCCCTCCCGGAATTGGGAAAACATCAATTGCTTTGGCTGTGAAAGAAAAGCTGGCTCAGGCGGACTTCAAAGACGGCGTTTATTTCTGTTCGTTTCAGGAAATTGTAACATTAGACAGTCTCATTGCAAAGATTAACACTGAAGTTGCTAACATCAATGATGCCAAAGAGGATTCCTTGTTTGGATGGCTGAGTGACAAGAATTGTCTTTTGATTTTGGATAATTTTGAAGACCCTCTTGCTGATAAGACAAATAAGACAAAAGTACATAATTTTATCAGAAATCTGATTGCACAAACGCACGACGGCGTTAAACTTCTTGTCACAACCAGAGAGAGTATGCGTTTATCCAGCATAGAAAAAACCATAGACGTAAAGGCTTTAACCAGAACTGACTCAGAGGCGCTGCTTAGAAAATTGGCAGAGGATCTTGCTCTTGCCGGTTATTTGACGAACAAAAATTTAACCAGCCTCCTCGATCAATTAGGCGATGTACCGTTAGCGATAGTCCTTGCCGCGCCTAACCTCGATTTAACTGTTGAGGAGTTAACGAAACAATTAAATGAACAAAATCTTGATGTTTTATGTGAGGGTGGAATAGATTTAAGCGATGCAAAGAAAGACCAAAGTCTCTGTAAGAGTTACTCACTATCGTATTCTAAATTAAATGCCAACGACAGGCTTCTGTTTCATGTCTGTTCTTTATTTCCTGCCGGGCTTACAAAAGATGATGCAGGAATAATCGTTAATGGGCTTAAAACAGATGATTTCACATCGCTTACACGCAAATCACTAATATTGACTACTGACGGTGGGAACACCTACACAATGCTTGCCCCAATACGAACCTATGCCTACGGAATGTTTCAGAAGTTGATTAATGAAAATAAAATAGACAGAGGCATCGAAAAGCGCTGGTATGATTTATGTATCGGGAAATCGCAGGCATATGAAGATACTACTCGTGGTTCTGGAAAGGAAGATATTAAGCATCTGATTAATGAGCTTCCTGATATGTTCAGGGTTATAGAGTACCTGATTTCAAAATCAGAAAAAGATGTCCTTTTAAGAATACTTATTAATTTAAAAGATTTTTCATCGTTTGTTGGAATAACGACGGAGGTTAAGTCGTCTTTTGAAAAAGCAAGGGAAATCGCTGTCAAGGCAGGCGATATTTTAGGGCAGGCTAACTGCATTATGAGTATTGGCGACATTCATTTAAGAGAATCTCGAAACATCGACGCTTTGAATTCTTAT
>LNQR01000076.1 GCA_001541255.1 Candidatus Magnetominusculus xianensis | reverse complement strand
TCCACGCCCCCGCATGAGGGGCGACGCCTATTACGTAGTCAGGGTTTGTGGTTGATTTGTTTCAATCCACGCCCCCGCATGAGGGGCGACGGTCGCCTTGTAAAATGTTGATAGTCAAGGTTCTTATGCGTACTTTCCGCTGACTTAGACATATTTATGTCTTATAGTCCAGAGTTGTCAAAGATCATTCTTATAACCCTTTGTTTTATAACATATTATTATCTGCGCGAACCATTCTTGCATAAGTATGTTCGCTTGGGGTTCGCATGTTAAAATATCAGCGGTCCTTCCTGGTCATATGTGCCCTTTGCCCCTATGTGCTCTATCCGGTGCTTCCAATTCGATCCCAAAAAATAGAACCTTAAACTGTCACAGTCTTTATCTATCTCTTCTATCAACCGTTGCCGCAGGTGCGTCCACTGCGCAGGGTCAACGATGCACTCAAACACTGAATACTGCACCCGCTGACCATAGTCCTGACATGTCTTCGCTACCCTCCTCAATCTCCTCTTTCCATCTCCCTCCACGGATACGTCATAACTTATTAATACCAGCATTTTCCTCCTACTTCCAGATGAACGGCGGATATCCATCTAAATCCTGACGAATATACCTCGCTAATAACATCGCCTGCACATGAAACAGCAACCCAACCGCTACTTTTTCATTTAAAAAAGGATGCGTCAACTCCTCCTGCTTCCTCTTTTGATATGCAATGAGAACTGCTTTCCTTGTCTCGTCATCCATTAACACCCCACCCGCTTCCTGTTTCCTAAACCCAGACGCCCGCACCTGTCCCAGATTTATCAGACTTACTACAAGCCTGTCAGCAAGGTATGGCCTAAACTCCTCAAGTAAATCCAGCGCAAGCCCAGGACGCCCCGGCTTGTCACGGTGTATATACCCTACCGCAGGGTCCAACCCCACCGCCTCACATGCCGAACGTATGTCATGCAACACAATCGTGTATAAAAACGATAACAGGCAGTTGACATTGTCCATCGGCGGACGCCTGCTCCTTTCCCTGAAATAGAACTCCTCCTTTTGCGCAATAATCAAATTGTCAAAGACACCGAAATAACTGTGTGCAGCGTCTCCCTCAACCCCCCTTATCTCTTCAAGCGATTCCACACGCTGAAGCTTCCCTATCGACATGCCTAATCTGTCAGCCACCTTCGATACTGCATCTATGTTAAATTTCCCGGCTGCCACGCCGCCGCGTACCTCCGAATGGTCCCTTAACATGCGACGAAGTACGGTTCTACAATTGGAGAACTTCGCCGTAAGCATCGCTCTTGCGATTTTTAATGTCTCATCGCAGTTGTCAGCGCGACGGTACTGCTCCCTCCGTAATAGCACATTGCCAGATACCGGGCCCTGCACCTTCGCAAGAAACCGCCCATATTCAGTCATAAAACTTATCGACACGCCGCTCTCAGCACAAAACCCCATCAAGGCAGGACTGCTCATCACCTGTCCGAAACACACGATGCTGCCCAAATTATGCACCGGCAGCTTTACCAGCGTATCATCGCCGGATTTGACCACAACCGTCTCGCCCTCTTTCGTGAGATACGCACCTTGTGTCGTAACGTACAGGGTATTTAATAGTCTCTTCATCGCCCTGCCTCCATATCATCAACATCCCCGTCACCTGGGATTTCCACATATTTTCTCAAATACTGCTCAACCGGGCTGCCCTTTTTCATCTTCTGCGGCATACATATTTCAATGAGGGAGCAGTTCTTACATTTAGGGCCGAACTGCGGCATGGGCGTTGCCCCTGAATCTATCAATTGATGGAGCCTGAGCGCAGTCTTTTCGGTAAGCTGTCGAAGTGCAGCGTCAAATAACACGTTGAGTCGCCGTTTTGTCTTACCATAGAACATCGCCCCATGTTCAATTTTGACGCAAAGCATCTCCTCCAGACACAATGCCTGAGCGCAGAGTTGAACTACATCGTAATTACCTTTTTTGGGAATACCGCGTTTATACTCAACAGGGAAGGGTTGCCATTTAACATCTTTTAGTTTCGAATCGCTGCGGATTCTATGGAACTCGACAACATCCGCCTTACCTGACAACCCCAGCGCCAACGACCTGAGCACAACGCCGGTAGATATTTTAATATCACGTCGGCTTTCAGACTTGCCGCTGTCAACCTGTTCATGCAATATCCTGCCCTCAGCCGTGAAGAGATTCTCATCCCACACCTGCTCAATATGAATCAGCGCACACTGCCTCTCACAAAACAACAGATGCTGCAACGCTGAAAGTGGTAACAGGTCATCTTCAGCGTACAACATCAAAATGGTTCGATGGAAATATTGTTAGGATTGAATATTTCAGGGTTAAGTCCATCGAGCGTTTTGAATCTCACTGAGTAATCCCCAACCTTCTTTGGCTCATCAATCTTAGACACAACATTCAGCGATCTATGAACCACAGCAGATGGATATTGTCCATGTTTAGAATTATGCTTCCACCACAGCACTGCAATAACTTCCATACTCCCTTCTGGACGGGCAGAAGAGGCATCGTTATCTAATAAGTGTTTTAGCGCTTCATGTATAGCAGCAGCATCAACATCAGAAAAAAATGTCTTTTCAGCAAGATTAGGATTTATTGCGCCATAGCTTACATATAGGCCATGATCGACACGATGTTTCATTCCCATCGTATCGGATGCCTTCTTTGTTCCATCTCCCTCACCGCTGACACTTTTTGTAATCTGTATGCTGGATACATTGGCATGTATTGGAGTAACGCTAAATGCCGAATGGATGGATACAGGCCCACGGATACCAATAGAAACACCACTAGCATCTTTCTTATCATCCTGCTTGTCGTCTGTTTCTTTTTTCCCTTTACTTTTTCCTTTGTAAGCAAAAACTTGACCGAACGATCTGACATCTATCCATTTTATACAAGTTTCACTTCTTAAGATATCTTCATCTTTTTCCATCTCTTTTTTCTTAGGATTTGATTCTAAAAAAGCATCAAACCTTGACTTTAAGCTCCTATGCTTATCTACTCTGTTATCATCAGACTGAACAAAAATCTCATGCTTTGCCTCCATAAGACGGTTTCTTATTTTCCTTTTGATGCATACATCGGATATCTCACCATATCCATCATAATTGATACGTGGTCTATTGCTATTTAATGGATCACCATTGGGGTTTGCTCCGTTTACACCTATAATGATTGCAAAATCAACTTTGTGCTTCAGTGTCTCCATGAAAATCCTCCTTTTTAATTGTTATTAACCCTCATCCTCTGTATTTATATCCTCACCGCCTTCAGCTTGTCCTTTCTTACGCTTTAAAACCTCACGTTGACAGTGGTATCCTAACAAGAATTCTCCACTTAACGGTTTATCGTTTATAAAATTCTCCGACGGTTCAAACATAGTCATCACCTTATCTATTACAGCCAAATATTTATTTGCCCTTACAAGCCGCATTCTGTAAGGAAGCAATGAAAACTCTATGGTTTTCCATGTGGTGTATGGATGGTCAGAAAAACGCTGCATTAAACGCACAGCATTAGTTTCTCTCTTTTCTCCTGTCAAAGATAATGCAACATTTTCCAAGCTGTCAGCGGCGGCCAAAAGCCGCCCATACAAATAATCCCTTGTTTTACGACTCTCATCTAAAGCCATATCATATTTCTCCTTCTCATAAAATTTTTTGTAAAGAGCACATGCAATACTCAGTGTTTTATTCCATTGCCATGTTTCCATAGATAACGGATTACATGCACGGCGAACTGCCGAGACAACAATATCAAGAGGAACTTGCCTTCCATCAATAATACAAGGCAAAAGACGCTCGACTGTTGCCTTTGTTAACTTATCATCAACATTAATACCGTAGGCAGCTATTGCAATATCTTTTGGTGCAGGTGCCCCTTCAAATATCAACTTTTTCTTTTCTTTTATACCATACTCATGAACCCATGTACAGGTTTCATGCCAACTATCCAAACGGTCTATAAATTCTGAACCTGTAAGTTCACGGTAAAAAGTAATAGCCATACGCCCTGGCGATGCAGAATCAAGTCCCATAATAACTATACTGCTTGTATCACCCAAGTCTTTCTTGTAACCACGAATTTTATCCCTTAACTTAACAGCAAACTCCTGTGCTGTTGAAACTGAAGCTGCAGGATCATCGCTTGGAAGGTCATCAGGCATATCTGCTACAGGATTAGGAACATCTTTACCAGATGTCGCCCATGCAACTATTGTCTGATCACCATTACGATAGCCTTGACGACCAATAAGCCAGCGCAAGGCATTATGAATCATTTGTGTTGCTTCAAAACTAACACCACAAACCTGATGACCAAACTCATCTGTAAAACGTCCACGAAATGTAAAACCATATTTATCGTTTGAAGATATTAACTTCGCGCTATCTCCATCATTTCTTATCTTTGCCGGATGCATATCGGCAGACAATAACTCATCCCCCTTGATATAACACAATGCCTTGTTCTGTTTGGTAGATGAGTAGTATTTTATCCAACTATCCCGTAATGTATCATCCTGCCATGTTTTTGAACAAGGATTTCCATGATGTTCGACTTCCCATCGAATAAAGGCATCTGATTGTGAAGAATTACCCTTAATCAAAAAAAAGATTTCAGGCTTATCCTTTACGTCTCCTTCCCATATGTGTAGTAACTTGCCGTCCTTTACGCAATGTAATATTCCATGGTTAATTAAATCTTCTATAACAGTTCCTTTATTGACGTACTCCAACACCGCTTTTGCCTTTTCATGGCAGTAATTCGATGCACACCAAGCCTCAAGATTATTTATATAAGATTTAGAATAAGGCTTTTTGTCACCACCATAGTCTTTGTAATCATTTGCAACATACTGAAGTTTATCCGACAGGGGATGTGGTGACTCACCACTTGTTCTACCACCGGAACTTTCAGTACATGGGATAATCGTCCTGGCGTCATCTTTTTTAACAATTCTTGCCTGTTTAAAGTTCCCTCGATCATCGATTACAATCTCGATCTGAGCCATCTGCGTCGTATGACCAATCGGAAGAAGAGGTACAGTATCATCTTCAGGTATTTTGCCAATCAACGCAGAGCAATTTTCATACGTATCATAAAGTTTTTGTGTCCAACTCATCGAGTAAACCCTCCTCATTTAATCCAACCGACTTGGGCGGGTTGGCTTTCATTGGCCTTACGAGCCTTTTGATAGTACACTTGTCAGGACGAATAAAATGTACTTTCCCATCATTCATTTTGGGTTGCCAAAGTCTGGCATAGAATTCATTGCTGCCTATTTCATCTGGATAATCAAACCCGTGAAACATCATGCCAAAAGATATTTCGCCGTAATCATCATAATCTCCCCTACCTTCGCCAAAACTGCACGGTGTCACATATCCCTGACATTCTCTTGCGCCAAGAAAGATGTCCCGTCTTCCTCCCTTTTCTATCATTCGTTTGGCTACTTCATGATGCTTATTCTCACATCTGTCTCCAGCCATGTCCTGACGATTCATGTTCCATTCAAAATGTGCCCTTACCTGGTATTCAACATCACTAAGATAGGTATAAATAGCGAGTGAATGACCTTGTCCGCTATAGATGATAGGCTTGGAAGCTCGTGTTTGCGTTTTTATGCGTTTCATCACCCTGAGCTCATCAATAACCCATGTGAAAGTCGGCTTCCAATAAACAGAGCTTAATATGCCTTTCAATGCCTCATAGGTGGGAATATGATATGAACATTTCTCACCACCTAATTTTGTAAGTGGATCAGTAAAAAGGGCATATTTTCCTTCTACCTTGAATTCCACAATGTTTGGTTTTACCATCTGCGCCTCCCAGATTAATCAGACATTAAAAATTCCATTTCATTTACAGCATCGTCGCTTAATCCAAAATCATCACAATAATAACGCTCATCAAGATGATATATCTCTGTCTCTTTTTGCACTTCGTGGATTATGTCATTAGTAAGCATTTTCCCTAACTTATCATGAAAAATATTAACCGAATATCGCTGTGCCTCTCGAAGATATTTATATAATTGATCAGCTTTAAACTCTGAGCAAAGTTTACCGATAAGCATCTTCCCCTCTCTACCGTATGGAACAACAATTCCTCTTGTGTTTGAGTCAATCGCTTTAAATGATTTTGCAGCGCTCATAAAAGCTTGCCTTAACGGTATCTCTGGTAGATGTCCTTTATTTATTCTTCTAAATTCTTTCACTGACCGCCCGTTTAATGAAAGTAAATTAAATAAATCATCATCCAACCCTAGTTTAGACTTGTGGTCAACTGGATAACACATATCGTCTTTTCGATCATAAAAATAGTACCTGTAATACAGCTCGATCACTTTGAGACTCAAAAGATCGTTGTCAAATTGTTCTGGATATTCTTTGAATTCTCTCAAAACCCGTTCTGCTTGCCTTTTGGCTTCGTTGATCTCAGGAAGTTTATCCAGATTTTCTTCCTTTGGATTTACTATTATCACATCACCCAATGATTGTATTTCATTATTACGATTACATCTGCCCGCCGCCTGCATTATCGAATCAAACCCAGCTAAACATCTAATGACAGAACCAAAGGAAATATCGACTCCGGCTTCAATCAATTGTGTGCTTACACAAACAACAGGACTATTAGGCAGTAGTTCTTTTACTTTATTTAATGTATCCATGCGATGAGCTGGGCACATATTCGTGCTTAAATGAAAAGTATCAACACCAAGTGATTGCTTACACTTCTGATATAGCTGTTTTGAAGACCGTTTCGTATTGACTACAATTAGGACGCTGCTGGCTTTAGAAAGCTGTCTGCCTACAAGCTCTACAATCTCGTCGTCTGACCAACCACCTCTTTTTGTCCTGTCATATACATTGACACGTTTTAATTCGCTAAAAAGTTCTGCTGCGTTAGAAACCATCTGCTGTTCTGCTTTAATATCTAATGCCCTCTGAACTGGTTCAATTCTATCCAAAAGCGGCTGAGTGGCAGTACACAATACTACTGTAGAGCCACAATTATTAATAAGAAAATTGACCGCTGTATTAAACATATGCACACATCTTATAGGTAAATTTTGTATCTCATCAAAAATTATTACTGCCTTTGCAAGCTGATGCATCCTGCGTGCACCTCTCGTACCAGAGCCAAACAAGGTCTCTAACACCTGTACATTTGTTGTCATAACGATAGGTGCATCCCAATTTTCAGAAAGGACTTTCTGTCTGGCCGTCTCATTTTCTGGCATTAAATTAGAGTGATGCTCCAGTACGATAAACCCTTTATCTATTTCTGTCTCAATAATTTTACGTATCACATCAGCGTTCTGATCAATTATAGTTGTATAAGGCACAACATATATGATTCTTTCTAAACTATGTTTGTTTGCATGATGCAGCGCAAATCTCAAACTGGCTAATGTTTTTCCCCCACCGGTTGGTACGGTAAGTTGATATAATCCGGTTGGCCTATTGGAAAATTCATAACACTTTTGAGAAATATTATTACGGACAGCGTTAATGCCAACTGGTCTAAAGTCCATCAAATTATTTTCAAATCTGTCTTTTAACTCTGGCCAATTGTTGTATTTAACATTATTTCTGAGTTTTGCTGCGTCTGGTACTTCAAAATCTGCTGTATTGAGTCTATCTGCATCGATTAGACAACTGAATAGAAACCGTACCAGTAGACCGCACTTGAAAGCAAGGGTTTCTTTGCTGTCATTGTCGGTTCTTAATCCATTGAAACGCTTTATGAGGTTCAATGAAAAATCTTCAGATTTTAGGCGTTTTGTTATGTGTTCCCTCTTCTCTTCGTCAAGCCTTGCGATCACTTCATTGACATGTGTTTTTATTTCATTTTTTAACATGCGCTTTGAATAGCTGTCTTTCCCCTCTGGTGAGATGCAATCTATCATCCCTGAATGATGAGATGCTATACATAGTGACAATGTCTCAGCTATAAGTAAAAAATCTCTTTTTTCCTTCTGAGGAATATTTTGATAAATCAATTGCGCGCCAGCAGAAGAGTGATCGACCTTCCCCTTCATTTTACCTGCATCTACGTAATCATCTGCATCAGAGTCAATAAGGCCCTCAGCCGATTTTATATATTTGGTAAATTCATCGCTTGCCTTTCCAATGTCATGTAAAAGACCTATAATCTCACCATATTCTTTTAACCCTATCTTTGAAGCAAACTCACCAGCTTTTTCAGAAACGTCCTCAAGGTGAGATGATAATGGATGTGTTGCCTGAATATTTTTGTTGTAATGAGCTATATAATCATCTATTTTAAACATATTTATTCTCCTATATATTTAGGCATTACTAACTTAACAAATACAGTTTAATGTTACTTCTATGTAACAAGCTATATATCTGACATCATAATCTATGATTTCATATTTGTAGGATAATATAAAATAATAATAAACGCAACAACTATATTAAACATGGTATGGAATACTTGAAATCCCCACGGCTTTATGCCGTCATTTCACACCTCAATGCTCGCCATTGACTTTACCGCGCCTATCCCTTATTATATCGCTATATGAATACGGTGTTAAGTGTGCTTGAAGTCACTGCGGGGAAGCGCTGTTCGCTGGCTGCCGGTTGGTTGTTCCTTGGCGTTGCCTCTTTGCTTACTTCAGGGCTTTTGGCTGTTTTGCTTGTACTTTCTCGTACTCCTAAAATCCAGGATATATTCCCTCTTATCGATTTCTTTAAAGTTGCCCTCGTTGTTCATGTCGATTTGTCTGTTACGATTTGGTTCCTTGCCTTTGCTGGCGTACTATGGACTTTAAACGGCAGCGAATCATTTATTGGTTTAGGGTATGCTGCCTTGTGTGTTGCTGCCGCTGGTACAGTCATTATCGCACTGTCGCCTTTTCTCGGCGCCAGTCATCCGCTTATGAACAATTATGTGCCTATGCTTGACGATAAGATATTTCACATTGGGGTTATCATATTCTTCGCCGGATTCACGTTGCTGCTCTTGCGCGCTCTACTCACTATTTCACTTTCCAACGCAACTGACTCTGATGATGGGGCGCAGAAGTTCGGACTCTATGCCGGGGCTGTCATCGGACTGCTTGCAATGTGTACGCTCCTATGGACATACCTCTCTATCCCCAAAGACCTCCCCCCGCTTAGATACTATGAGATATTGTTCTGGGGCGGCGGTCATTTGCTTCAGATGCTCGATACCGTAATTATGCTCACCGCCTGGGTGTGGCTTGCCAGGGCAGCAGGTCTTTCCCCTAACCTCACCCCAAAGACCGCAGTTGCCATGTTTTCAGTGCTGCTTATTTCCTCTCTCTATGCCCCAATCATTATCCTTACACAACAGACAGGGTCAGAGGAGTACATAGGACAATTCACTGAGCTGATGGAGTGGGGGATTGGTGCGCCGGTTATCGTCATCGCACTGCTAATCATGGCATCGATTATTAAAACAAAGATAGAGGCAAATAAAAAACACCTGCGCGCTGCCCTGATTAGTTCGATGCTGCTGTTTGGGGCGGGCGGCGCTATCGGTTATATGATTAGCGGCGTCAACGTCACTATCCCAGCCCACTACCACGGCGTAATTGTTGGCGTAACTCTATCATTCATGGGGCTGACTTATTATCTGCTGCCTCGCTTCGGATTCAACGAGCCCACTGTAAAACTTGCAAAACTCCAGACATTCATATACGCCGCCGGACAGCTTATTCATATAGCCGGACTCGCTTGGGGCGGTGGTCACGGCATTCAGCGCAAGGTAACAGGCAGCGCCCAGAGCCTCGACACGTTTAAAAAAGTTGCAAGCATGGGGCTTATGGGGCTCGGCGGCGCTGTAGCCATACTAGGTGGCTTTTTGTTTCTGATAGTAGTGTTGAGGGCAATGCGCTCAAAAAATAATAATCCTGCCACGCCTCTGCATGATGGATAACTCAAAATTGTACAAAGGAGCCGCTTAATATTGAAGACATACGAAAGACTATTGCAAAAGAAACAGATAGACGCCCTGCAGGAAGAGGCGTTTTCTGATACCGGCAGAGAAGCTGCTCTAAGACGTACACTTGGACCGGTGGAACTCACAGCAATTGGTGTGGGGGCAATAGTTGGGGCGGGGATTTTTGTCCTGACCGGACAGGCCGCGGCAACTTATGCCGGGCCGGCTATTGTGCTGTCTTTCCTTCTGGCCTTTGTCGCTTGTGGATTCGCAGGGCTTTGTTATGCCGAGCTGGCCTCGATGATTCCCATCTCTGGCAGCGCCTATGTCTATGCCTATGCTACATTGGGTGAGATAGTAGCATGGATAATCGGCTGGGATTTGATTCTGGAGTATTTTCTTGGGGCTGCTACTGTGGCCATTGGTTGGTCTGGATATGTGGTTAGTTTCCTTGGCGATTTTGGTATCAATATTCCAAAGTATCTCTGCGGGCCACCGTTTACATATGACACAGCATCTCACAAATGGGTAGTAACGGGGGATGTCTTAAACGTTCCGGCCCTCTTTATCGTAACTGCAATGTCTGTTGTTCTCCTCATGGGGATAAGGTTTTCGTCATGGGTTAACTCTATGATAGTTGTTCTAAAGGTATCGATACTGCTCATATTTATAGCAGCAGGGGTATTTTTTATGAACATGTCTTATCTGAGTCCGTTTATACCGCCCAATACGGGGGAGTTCGGCTCTTTTGGGTGGAGCGGGATACTGCGCGGGGCGGGTGTTGGGTTCTTTGCATATATAGGATTTGACACGGTATCGACGGCTGCATCAGAGGCAAGGAACCCTCAGCGCGACCTGCCCATAGGGATACTTGGCAGCCTTATTATTTGTACAGTTCTCTATGTGAGCGTCTCTCTGGTGTTAACATCTGTGGTACGCTATACAGATTTACAGGTGTCTGCCCCTATTGCGGTTGCTGTAGATGCAATGAGGCTCCATTTTCTTTCTCCCCTTGTTAAAATCGGCGCAATAGCAGGGTTGTCCTCAGTGATACTTGTGCTGCTGATGGGTCAGTCAAGGATATTTTATTCGATGTCCAGGGATTCGTTGATTCCAAAGGGGTTCTCAAAAATCAACAAGAAATTCAATACCCCGCATGTTTCGACTATTATAACTGGGCTTTTTGGGTGTGTGGCCTCATCGCTTTTGCCGATTCAAATAGCCGGAGAGCTGGTTAGCATAGGGACACTTCTTGCCTTTTTGATAGTCTGCTCAGGGGTGCTGATTCTCAGATACACTCAGCCGCAAAGACACAGGGCATTCAGGGCACCGGGCGGCATTGCTGTCCCCATCGGGGGGATACTCTTTTGTCTTTATCTCATGTTCGGACTACCGTTTGATACATGGATGAGACTAATAGTGTGGCTGGTAATCGGCCTTGTTATTTATTTTACATATTCTGTTAAGAGGACAAGGAGGGCAACATTGCAGTGATAGACCTGTTGAAACAATTCATAGAGATTGTTATGCACCTCGACAAACACCTCGGCGATATAGCAAACAGCTACGGTATGTGGACATACGCCCTGCTTTCAGTAATAGTGTTTTGTGAGACAGGGCTTGTCGTAACACCGTTTTTACCCGGGGATTCACTCCTGTTTGCTGCCGGGACGATTGCCGCTATAAGTACTCTTAAGCTCCACTGGCTGATAATCTCGCTCTCTCTGGCCGCAATAATCGGAGATGCTGTGAACTACTGGGCTGGTTACTATATTGGCCCGAAGGTATTTCACTACGAAAACTCACGCCTGCTAAACAAAGAATACCTTGAGCGCACAAGAAAGTTTTACGAGAAATACGGGGCTAAAGCAATAATCATAGCCCGTTTTGTGCCCATTATAAGAACATTTGCCCCATTTGTTGCCGGCATTGGCAAGATGAACTACAAACGCTTTACCACCTATAACATCATTGGCGGCATATGCTGGGTTGGCATATGCTCAACGGCCGGGTATTTCTTTGGCAATATCCCGATAGTCAAACGCAACTTTACGCTTGTCATATTTGCAATAATTATAATCTCCATACTGCCTGCCGTAGTTGAGTTCCTTAGACATAAGTACGAGAAGAAATAGCTAAACTATTCAGCAAAGGAGGCGTCAGGCATGAAAATAATAGCAGTAATGGGCAGCCCCAGGGGGAAAGGCGCCGGGTATCAGATAGTAAGAATGATTGAAGAGAAGATGAAGACAATGGGCAGCACTGACTTTGAGTACCTCTTCCTGAAAGACCTAAATCTGAAACTCTGTACCGGCTGCTATACTTGCCTGTCTGCAGGCGAGAATAGGTGTCCTCTGATTAAGGATGACCGCGCTGTGGTAGAGCAAAAGCTGTTGGCGGCAGACGGTGTCATTCTCTCATCACCGATGTATGTGCTTAATGTCAGTTGGCTCATGAAAAATTTTATTGACCGCTTCGCCTACACAACTCATCGGCCAAAGTTTCACCGTCAGAAGGTATTGTCCATAGTGAACATGGGAGGTGACAACCCGGAGATTACTTTGTCGTTACTAAAAAATGCGTTGGCAGGCTCACAGATAGTACACGAGCTGGGGATAGCAACGCCGCCGTGGGCGCAGACGCAACGGGCGGTCACAAGAAAGGAGCAAGCCATTGACGAGGCAGCAAAAAAATTCTACAGCGCCTGCCTGAACACAACACTGCCAATACCCAAGCTGAAAGACCTTATCAGCTTTCACATCATGCAAAAGATATTCCTCAAATGCAGACAGTATTTACCGGCTGACTATGAGTTTTATAACGGTAAGGGCTACTACTACGATACAAGCATAAATCCTGTCAAAGCAGCGGCGGCAAAGGCAATCGCAGGAGTGACGATGAATATGATGAAAGACCTGGGGCCAGGCAGCGTCCCATGGCCTGCTCCGTAGATTAATAAACGAGGCTACATACATGGTGTCTTTACTATTCTGCTATAACAGTTTTTTAAATCCTTCAATGGTAAGACCTGCATCTTTCACGATTCCTGCCATTGTAAATGCGTCAACCGGATTTGCTCGTGGAATTGTTATGATTCGTTCACCATTGGTCATTGTAATATGTTTACCCTCACGAGCTATTCTGAAGCCAGCATTTTTAAAAGCATTGACAGCCCGCTGATGATTTACCCCTGACAATTTAGGCATGAACCACTTCAACAAAACGAGTTTCTTTACCTTTTGTTAATTCTTCCACGGTTTCTATATATGACTGAATGGCATCTTTGATATTTTCGAGCGCTTCTTCCTCTGTTTTACCTTGTGACCAGCACCCAGGAAGACCGACAACCCAAACAGAATAACCCTCTTCTGTTTTCTTAAGATTTACTTTATATCTCATAGAACACCTCCAGGTACTTATTAGCTATTATTTTACAGTTTTTAGGCATTTATTGCAAATCTTACAAGTCTGATGATCATAAGTAAGATGCAGAATCTTGTAATTTGTCTTAAGCAGCTTTATTAAACTCATTTAAGCAGCACAGCGTATCTGACATCAGCCCTTTATTTTTCACATAATTTTTTGCTAACATAACGGCATACTTACAGAGGAGGGAATGGGGTTGAATTTAAAAGCTATGCTGATAGTTAAAGATAAACGTGGTTTTACACTGATTGAGCTGCTGGTAGTCATGCTGATACTTGGGCTTCTTGCGGCACTGGTTGCCCCGCGTATGTTTAGTAAGGTTGGAAAGAGTAAGCAATCCGCCGCTAAGGCGCAGATTGAACTTCTCGGACAGGCACTTGAACAGTTCAAGGTGGATACAGGCAGGTTTCCATCGACAGAAGAAGGCCTTGAAGTGCTTCAGAAAAACCCAGGAGCGGACGGCTGGGACGGCCCATATTTAAAGAAAAATATACCGCCTGACCCATGGAAACGCCCATATCACTACGTCTATCCCGGCAAACACAGCGACTATGACCTCTACTCATTCGGGGCAGACGGCTCAGAAGGCGGCGAGGGCGAAAACAAAGATGTTACGAGCTGGGAATAACCAGCCTCTATTTAGCGTGACAAGGTAATTACATCAGCCATTTCAGACAGGCAATTCTCGCCTTTGACATAATCTCATCTCATTTGGTAAAATAATAGTTCATGAAAATCGCAATTACAGGAAAAGGCGGTGTCGGGAAAACCACGCTTGCGGCGATGTTGAGCTATCTGTATGTGCGCGCTGGCAGGAGGGTTATAGCCGTTGACGCTGACCCCGATGCAAATCTGGCCTCAGCCCTCGGCCTTTCTCAGTCTCAAATCAAGGACATAAAACCAATTGCAGAGATGTCTGAGCTGATTGAACAGCGAACCGGCTCAAAACCCGGCTCTATGGGCGGAGTGTTTAAACTAAACCCGCGTGTAGATGACATTCCAGAGGCGTGCAGCATTGATATTAATGGTATAAAGCTGCTGGTCATGGGTAAATCCAAAGAGGCGTCATCGGGGTGCTATTGCCCTGAGAATGTATTTCTTAAAAGGCTGCTCAGGCACATTGTTCTTGATCCCGATATGGTGGTTATAGTTGATATGGAAGCAGGTATAGAGCATCTCACGCGCGGGACTGCTGAGGCGGTTGACGCCTTTGTCGTCGTCGTTGAGCCAGGCTCAAGGAGCCTCCAAACCGCCAGGACAATCAAGGAAATGGCTAAAACACTTGGCGTCAAAAATGTCTTTGTCGCGGCAAGTAAAATCAGGGATGCTGCCGACTTAGATTTCATCAAAGAGAACATTGAAGGCATGAAGCTCATCGGGCATATCAGCTTTAGCCCGGACATCGTCAGGGCAGACATCAACGCAGCTCCACCGTTTCTTCACGCCCCCAGCGCGGTTACAGAGGCTGAGATGATTAAAAAGTCCATTGAAGAGGCCATTGAGCGATGATTGCAGCACTAAATGACCATAAGGCGGCGCTGCGAAGAGAGGCGCTTCGGCTGCGGGATTCTATTGACCCCAAAACTAAAAAGACCAAAGATAGTGAAATACACAAAAATTTATTCCAAACAAGAGAATTTACTAAGGCCAAATCAGTCATGTTCTTTGCCTCCATCAGGAGTGAACCAAACACGCTGGACATGATTGCTGCTGCATTAACGTTGAATAAGATAATAGTTCTGCCCCGTGTTAATCTTAAAGAGCGCTCGCTTGAGCCATATATTATAACAAACCTGTTTGAACTTGTCCCTGGATATATGAACATCCCGGAGCCGCACCCTGAACTGGCTGCAAAGTGCTCTGCAGAAGATATAGATGTCATTGTCATGCCGGGCCTTGCCTTTGACAAATCAGGTGGACGTGTCGGCTACGGCGGCGGCTACTATGACAGATTTATCAGCGGGATAAAAGGCCAACGCCCTGTGCTTGCCGCTGTCGCCTATGATGAACAAGTCATGGAATCTGTGCCGGTCATGAGTTATGACCAGAGGATAGATATGATTGTAACTGAGTCGGGGGTTTTCAGGGTGTCTGCCGCGTGAATAAGCAAAAAATAGAGGAAGGCATACGCCTTATACTTGAGGGCGTTGGAGAGGATACCTCAAGGCCTGGCCTGCGAAACACGCCGGGGCGTATTTCTGAGATGTACGAGGAGATTCTTTCAGGACATGAGACTTCGATAGAGGAGATACTGCGTCCGATAGAGGGTGAAAGCCACGAGGAGATGGTAATACTTAAGGATATAAGTTTTTATTCGATGTGCGAACACCACCTGCTGCCATTTTTTGGTGCCGTAAACATAGCCTACGTACCCAACGCGGGCAAGATAGTGGGCATTGGGTCGCTGGCGAGGGCGGTTGATATTCTGGCCAGGCGGCTTCAGGTGCAGGAGAGGCTCACTACGGAGCTGGCTGATTTGATAATGGCAAAACTCCGGCCAAAGGGCGCGATGGTCATTATTGACGCCGAACACCTGTGCATGAGTATGCGTGGGACGAAGAAAAACGGTGCGAGGGTAGTTACATCGGCGGTAAGAGGTATATTCAGAAACAAACAATCAACCAGAGAGGAAATGCTTGCTCTCATAAAAAAGTAAATTCAAGGAGGTTTTTGTGTCGGCAACAATTATTGATGGAAAAAAAGTAGCTAAGGACATAACAGAGGCATTAAGACAGGAAGTAGAGGCACTGAAGGCAAAGGGTGTGGTGCCCGGCCTTGCGGTCGTCCTCGTAGGTGAGAACCCAGCATCAAAGAAATACGTATCAAGCAAGGAAAAGACTTGTGAATCGCTGGGAATAAAAAGCCTGGGCAACAAAATACCTGAAAACACTACTCAGGAAGAGCTTATGAAGCTCATAGACAATCTTAACAACGACCCGAAGGTTCACGGGATACTCGTCCAACTGCCCCTGCCCAAACACCTCAACGAAAAAGAAGTCATGCACGCAATCTCAGCGGCAAAAGACGTAGATGGCTTTGGGCCTGATTCACTTGGACGGCTGGTGCTTGACGAGCCTGGCTTTCTGCCATGTACGCCACACGGCTGTATGAAGCTGCTTGAGTCCTACGGAGTTGACCCCAAGGGCAAACACGCAGTAGTGGTGGGAAGGAGTGTTATCGTAGGGAAACCCATAGCGCTGCTTCTGCTGAGGCAGCACGCAACGGTGACAATCTGCCATAGCAGGACGCCAGACCTGAAGGAGACATGCCTGAAGGCCGACATACTTTGTGCCGCAGTAGGCAAGGCAGAGATGATCAAAGGTGACTGGATTAAAGAAGGCGCCGCTGTTATCGACATAGGCATCAACGTCAAAGAAGACGGCAAACTAGTCGGCGACGTGGAGTTTGAAAAGGCAAAGGAGAGGGCTGGGTTTATAACCCCTGTCCCCGGCGGCGTTGGGCCTATGACTATAGCCATGCTCATGTACAATACAGTCGAGGCGGCTAAGGCAACAGTAAAATAAATAGCAAAGTGAGGACAACATGATTATATCAAAAAAGAAATCTCATGAAGATCTCATGGAGAACTTCAAAAAATATGACAGTTTCTATCTGATTGGCTGTTCTGAGTGCGCTTCTCTGTGCGGGACAGGCGACGAGGCAGCCATGAAGACGCTAAAAGAGGAACTTGAAAAGGAAGGCAAGACCGTAACCGGTATGATCGTGCCAAAGACGGGGTGTCAGACGCTTGGTACAAAAATAGAGTTGAAAAAAGACAAAGACGCCTGTGCGGCCGCAGATGCAATCGTAGTAATGTCCTGCGGCGCAGGGACACAGTCAGGCGTTGAGATATTCCCTGATAAACCCGTATATCCGTCAAACGACACCATGTTTCTGGGAAACATGACCAGGTTTCAGGTATTTGACGAGAGATGTTCCCTGTGCGGTGACTGCATAATAGACAAGACCGGCGGTATCTGCCCGATTACGAATTGCCCGAAGGGGCTTTTAAACGGACCCTGCGGCGGCATGAAAGACGGTAACTGCGAAGTCAGTTCAGAGATCAAGTGCGCCTGGGTGCGTATCTACGAGAGACAGAAAAAGGTAAATGAGCTTGATAAAATGAACGATATACTACCGCCCAAGGACTGGTCAAAAAAGCAAAACCCGCACGCAATGGCAAGGCCGGATAAAGATAAAAAAGAAAAGAAGGCCTGAAGATAAGGCAGTAAGTTAAGGCAGCGGCAGGACTTAAATTGCGGCTGCCTTTGGCATTTGAAAGCAGCTTTTCGTGGTGCCATAGTGTCTGCCCTGACCTAATGAATCTACTTTTGACACAAATCATTGGCTTTTAGTCTTATAGAAATATAGCCGCTCTATGACATCATAGGGGTAACAATTCCATAAAATGGGTGTAAAATCCTACTTAGTACAAAAATGTCAAAATATTTATCGTGTAAATACAGTCACTTAGAAAGAATATGTACTGGCACAAATATTGCGTATTATATGGAGAATGAAAAGCGAAAAAATAAGAAGAATTATTAATTTTATTGTTTTCTTAGCAGCACTGTACATAGGTATTATTGCTATTGTCGCATGGCGGCAATATCAGGATTCGATTAAAAAACAACTTCAGACTTTAGAAGCTGTAGCAGAACTTCATATCCGAATAATTGAGGCAAAGATTGAATATGAGTCGAGCAAAGCTGTAAGCAGTGATTCACAACATCAATCAATAATCGAACAAAAAGTTATTGTTGAAATTCAAAAGTTACAAACTGTAAGACAAAATGGCTTTGGTCAGCCTATTGATTTTGTCTGGGGGAAGCGTAACAGCGATAGGATTGAACTCTTGCTTGCATCAAATCATAATAAGACCAACTCTATAGCATATGATGCCAAGTGTGTGGAACCGATACGACTTGCCATTCAAGGGCATAAAGGCCATATGATTGGATTGGATTGTAACAATGAAGAAGTGTTGAATGTTTATATGCCACTTAATGCACTTGGTCAGAATTATGGGATCGTTATGAAGATAGACATGGCTATAATTCGAAACCCTTTAATTATTGAAGGAATAATAGTCTTCATTTTAGTTATGTTGACTATGTTAATTGGTGTTTATGCGTTTATGTTGTTCACAAAGCCAATTGTTACTAGAACTAAGGAATCTGAAAAAAAGTTTAGACTCCTGGTAGAACAGTCTCTTGCAGGAATATATATCATTCAAAACAGGAAGCTATCATATGTAAATCCGCGTTTTGCACAGATATTAGGTTATGATCATCCAGATGAAATCATCGAGAAATTAGCCATAGAATTAGTTTCTGAGGAGGATCAAAAAGAGATATCAGAAATACTTTATAATTTAGAGCATAGTATGTTTGTCATCCGCAAATGGCTTATCAAAGATGGAGCTGGAAGAAACTATTCTCTTCGATGTATAAAAAAAGACAATGGATTTGTGAATGTTGAGATACAAGCATCGCGTATGCTAATTAATGGAAAGCCAGCGATTATCGGAATGCTGCAAGATATTTCTAAACAGATTGAAAATGATAAGAACGTGCAACAACTTAAAATTGCAAAGGAAGCGAGCCGGGCAAAAAATGAAATACTTTCTAAGGTAGCCCATGAATTGCGTACACCGTTAAATGGAATTTCTTTAGGTGCGCAGACATTAATTAAAGCTTGCAAAGAAGGTATGCTTTTGCAGCGAGAAGATATGCTTCTTAACATTTTAGTAAAAGTTCATCGCTCCACTCGTCAAATGAATAGCATGGTTGCTGGATTACTTGAATTTTCCAAAATCGAAGCTGGTGTAATTGAACCTCACTATGAAGCCGTAGATTTACGTCAGGAATTAGACGCAACTAGGTCAAGTCTATTGGACGATATTAATGCTAAAGAATTAGAACTTAAATTGGAGATTCAAGCTGATATACCTTTAATTCGAGTTGGTAAACTGCAGTTAATGCAAATATTGTCAAATATAATTGGAAATGCGATTAAATATACAGAGAAAAATGCATTAATTGTTGTGCAGGCAGAAGTTGTAGAGGATGATATGGTTTTAGTAACTGTCAAAGATACAGGTCCTGGTATGGATGAAGAAACACTCAAACATATCTTCAAGTTATTTTGGCGCTCCCAGAAAACTAAGCATATTGAGGGGACTGGTTTAGGACTTGCAATTTGTAAAGCGCTTATCGAGACTATGGGTGGAAAGATTTGGGTTGAGAGTGAGTTAGGCGTTGGAACTACATTTTATTTCACACTTAAACAATGGAGGGGATAATGAACGATATTAAAGTGCTAGTTGTTGATGATGATGAAAATACTCGCTATTACTGTGATATTAATATCCAATATCTTGGTTACACTGTTCTTTTAGCCGATGATGGTCAAAAGGGTTTGGAAATGGCAGTCGAAAGTCAACCAGATCTTATAATTCTAGACATTTTGATGCCAGGCTTGGATGGTCTTCAGGTTTTGGATCAACTAAAACAAAATCCAAAGACTTCTATTATCCCTGTGATCATGTTATCGGCTGAAACTTCAGTATCACAAATTGAAAAAGCCCTTTTTAATGGTGCGGATGACTATGTTAAAAAGCCACCTGAGTTGATAGAACTGCTTGCAAGGGTAAAAAGTTTAGCAAAAAGAGGCCAGCTTGAGAAGGAACGGGTAGACTATTATAAAAATGCTGTTGTTGTTCAACAAAGGTTTTTGACAAATGGAGAAGAGTCTGCAGAATTCCTTAAGCAAGCTAGGCTGAACGCTGTGTTTTTCAATGAACCCGCCTTGGATATTTCCGGTGACTTCTGGATACATAATAAAACACCTGATGGCAAAGTTGGGCTTTTCGTAGCCGACATTTGTGGGCATGGCTATACACCAGCGCTTATGTCAATGCGGATTTTGTCTATTTTCGATTATTGTCCTGTGCCATCATTTCACCCGAGTGAGTTTTTAGTAAGCATTAATAGATGTATTCATGGTGTTTTGTCAAAAGAAGATAGTTTTGTGGCTGGACTATATATTATCTTCGAGCACAACAGAATTATTTTTTCAAACGCGGGACAACCAACTCTATTTTTGCTTCGAGACAGAAAGGTAATCGAACTTACTATTTCATCTGGTATGCTTGGTATATCACCTAATATAGAACACAGTGAGATGGAACATGACTTTAAAAAAGGAGATCGCCTGATTATATATACTGATGGTTTATATGAGAATAAGAATAGTAAGGAGGAAGTAGTTTTAGGGAGGTTGACTGCCTGTTTGCAGACTAATTATTCCTTGCCGATAAAGGAGTTGAGCGACACACTTGTCGCTGAAATGAGACAGTGCACTAATGGCAAATTTGAAGATGATGTTACACTTATTATTATCGAAAAGGAATAGTTAGCTAATAGATTAAGTGCGTGGGGGATGTAGCGTCTCCCTCATGTTCTCTTAAACTGCTTTCTGAGGTTGTCGATAGATATAAATATCTGTGTGGGTCTGCCGTGCGGGCAGTGTTCCGGGTCATTAGCGGAGCTAAGGTCATCAATTAACCTGGATAATTCCTCGTCTGACAGTACTGCCTTCCCCCTCACCGAACTATGGCAGGCTATTCGCTTGGCAATTATGTCTTTTATAATATCAACCGGTGATTCTACCGTTACATCAACAAGGCTTGAGGCAATGTCTGATAAAATCGCAGTAATGTCAGCGCTTGAAAGCTCAACCGGCACTGCCCGTACAATAAACATATCTTTCCCGAAATCTTCTATCTCTATTCCCATGTCATTAAGCAGGCTGAGATTGCTGCAGAGCAGCGCATAGTCTCTTGCAGGCAGACTGACGTTATAAGGAAAGAGCAGTCTGTTTATAATCAGGCTGCAAGAATTTTTAAATTTTTCATAGAGTACCCTCTCATGAGCGGCGTGATGGTCTATAACGCAGAGGCCATCCTTATGTGCGTAGGCCGCGTACACATCGCCAAGATAGATAAAATCCCTCGCGTGAGTCAGGGCTAATTGTACAGGGGCGCAGTTCTGGGAGGAAGGGGCTGCTACTGTAGTATTTTCAGAAAATACTGAGTTCATATTTTGGGGACGCGGTGTGGCTATTGATTCGGATTTGTCTTCGGCTGTCGAATTAGCGGGAACAGGAGGCACCTCCGGCTCAGAGGTCTTAATAATGGCCTTACCTATACATGAAAGGGTCATGCGGTATACAGAGTCGCGGTCGGCGAAGCGGACTTCTTTTTTTGTTGGATGTACGTTGAAATCAACCTCTCCGGGGTCTACCCCTACGTATAGGAAAAATATAGGGTGCTGCCCGTCTCTGATTAGTGTCTTGTATGCCTGATAGACCGCGGCTCTGAGGACATTGTCCTTGACCGGCCTTCGGTTGATAAACATGTACTGGTGGCTTTTGGAACGTCTGTAAAATCCCTCCTTTGACGCAAAGCCCTCTAACATATGAATAGACAGCGCTGGTGTCTCTTTTTTAAACGACATGAGGCCGTTTAAGAATTCACCGCCGTAGATTTGCTGTATCCTCTCTTCTAATGCCGCAGCGCTTGGCAGGTTCATCGCCTCTCGTTCGTCAATGTTGACAACAAATTTCACGTTAATATAGGACAGTGCGGCGTTGGTAATTGTCTCAAATATGTTAGATAATTCGTTTTGCGTACTTTTGAGGAATTTCTTTCTGGCCGGTGTGTTGTAAAACAGCTCTCTGACCTCGATAGTTGTCCCAATGGCGGCACATTCGCGCGCTCCCTTAACCGTGCCGCCATATATTTCTATTGTGGTGCCGGTTGATGAGCCAGCGTGAGCGGTGGTTATTGTCATCCTCGACACTGATGCGATGGACGACAGCGCCTCGCCTCTAAAGCCAAGCGTTTGAAGGCGAGACAAATCACTCTCCTGTCTTATCTTGCTTGTGGCGTGTCTTTTGATGCAGTTGTGGGCATCCTCAGCAGCCATACCACTGCCGTCGTCAGCTACTCGTATCAGGTGCTTGCCGCCGTTTAAGATATCTATTTTGATAGAGGAGCTGCCAGCGTCAAGGGAATTCTCAACAAGTTCTTTTACCACTGACGCTGGGCGCTCAATCACCTCACCGGCGGCTATCTTATCAATGAGCGTGCTGTCAAGTACCTGAATAACCGGCATTATTACATACCCAGTACCGCCGCTACCGATGGAAACTTCGTGAAGTCAGTATGCGGGATAAACATGGCCGACATATACTCATCCATATAATCACCAACCACAGAAAGCTCTATGTAGGTCATCTTCGACGCAATTGACTCAAGCTCTGTCCTCAGAGAATCAGACATCAGCGTAAGATATGCCCCAATAATCGATGTGTTTCCTAAAAACACATATTTCTCTGCCGGTAAGTCGGGAATCATGCCAAACATTATGGCCTTTTCTACGTTGAGTGAGTTACCAAAACCCCCGGCAACGTAGACCTTCTCTAACACATCCAATGTAAGCCCTGCCTCACGCAAGAGCAGAGAAACACCGGCAAAGATAGCAGCCTTTGCCCTGATCAGATTTTCCATATCGACAGTTGTCAGCACAATGTCGCGCTGCGGGTTGTCTGCCTTGTAAATCAAAAACTCAAGACCGTCTTCGCCTTCACGTACCAGCGGCGTCTTAGCGGGATTGAACACACCCTTTTGATTTATTATGCCAGCCTTGTATAGCTCAACAACGGCGTCAATCATACCGGAGCCGCAAATCCCTGCCGGTACCTCGCCGCCTATTACGCTAATGGACGGAGTCAACGTGTTGGGGTCAATGCTTATAGATTCGATTGCCCCCTGAGTTGCCCTCATGCCGAACTTTATACCGCCGCCTTCAAAACACGGCCCTGCCGAACACGCCGCCGTCATAATCCATTCGTCGTTTCCAATGGCGACCTCTGCGTTTGTCCCAATGTCCATGAAGAGCGATATGCCTGAGCTTCGGTGCATCTTTGAGGCAAGAATCCCGGATACAATATCACCGCCCACGTAGCTGGCAATCGATGGGGTTGTGTAGAGCGCTGCCTGCGGGTTGATTGCAAGTTTTGCCTGAGAACCGTCCCAGAGCGGATAGTAGTTTATAGTTGGAATATAAGGCTCTTCCCTTATTGAGGCGGGGTTGAGTCCCCAGAAGATATGTGCCATTGTGGTGTTTCCTGAAATCACTGCCGCCTCTATATCGTGTCTTTTTATATTGTGTTTCGTGATGAAAAAATCCACGATTGTATTTATGTCGCCAACAACGGTATCGCGAAGGTCTGCAAGTCCCCCGCCCTCAGTGGCGTGGATTATTCTTGTAATAACATCGTCGCCGTACTTAGTCTGAGAGTTATATGTAGAGCCTATGTCTATGACCGTGCCATCGGCCAGGTCAACCAGATAGACCACCACGGTGGTAGTACCGATGTCAATGGCAAGACCGAAGCGTCTGAGAGATTTTCCCGTGGGATAGACAGAAATGGCATCAAATGAGGTATCGTTCGTCTTTGAATACGCAATGTCTGCATTAAAGCCGCCTTCTCTGAGGGTTTCCATAAGCGTTGATACAAATTCATGGGAATATCTCATCGTGGTTATCCCTATATCGCCAAGAGAGCGGCTGAGGCGTTCAAGGTCGCCGATGTTGTCCTGAATACTTGGCGGGGGAAGGGTCAGAGACACGCGTTTTGCAAGCGGGTCAAAGCCGGTGTCATAGGATTTAAGATACGCTGCCGTGTCTTTAAATATACTTACGGCTATCTTGCCGCCAAGTACAAGTTTTGAGTGTTCAGGGATTTCAATCTGTAAATCAGCGTTTGCTGTGGTCAGGCAGGCCAGCACAATTCCATCGTCACGCTCTTTTTGGCCAAGCTTTCCATAGGATTTGACCACTGCGCCGCCGCTTGCGACTTTCACCTGACACTTACCGCATGTGCCCTTACCACCGCACGGTGAGACGAGAAATACCCCGTTGGCCTTAAGGGTTTCGTATATTGTTACGCCTTCTTTTATATCAAAGGACTTACCGCCGGTTATTGATAATTTCATTAATCTTCCCCCATGTTTTAATTTTTTTACAGATGTATCTACCAATCAGGGCTAGCTGTCTTTGTCAGCGGCGTTATGAATAACGACGACAACGCCGATGTTTTTTTTCTGATCGTCTGATATTGCAATGGAGCTAAAGCCAACCGGACGCTTCAGACCGGTCTTTGTGGTTAATACGCAGTCTGTGCCAATTGCCATTCCCTCGTCGATTGCCTTACGAAGCGGGTTATTCGGTGTGACGTCAAAAACCACGCGAAGCTCCTCACCAATGGCCTTAGCTGCATCCCA
This sequence comes from Candidatus Magnetominusculus xianensis, assembly GCA_001541255.1. Classification (GTDB taxonomy): domain Bacteria; phylum Nitrospirota; class Thermodesulfovibrionia; order Thermodesulfovibrionales; family Magnetobacteriaceae; genus Magnetominusculus; species Magnetominusculus xianensis. Next base: position 16,894 of record LNQR01000076.1, on the reverse strand, counting down.
GCCGGTTATAGCAGCAGCTCCATTATTCATAAACATCACCGTGCCGTCTACATCTGTTGTTATAACGGCGGCTGACATGAGCTTTAAAATGGCAACCAGCCACTGTTCACTTTTACGCAGCTTTTTCTGCATATTGTGTTTGTATAAGGCAAATTCAATATTTATCAGCAGTTCCCGCCCCTCGAAGGGTTTTAAGATATATCCATAGGGTGTGGTGTGCTTTGCCCTGCTTAGTGTGGCGTCGTCTGAAAAGGCGGTTAAGTAGATAATTGGTACATCAAAGCGGTTATGTATAATAGAGGCAGTCCTGATGCCGTCAAGTTCCCCTTTCAGAACGACATCCATTAAGATAAGATCAGGGACGGCCTCTTCTACATGTTTTATCGCCGCCTCACCTGTTGAGACTATGGCCGTAACAGTAAAGCCTAGCTCAATCAGTCTGTCCTTAATGCTCATGGCAACAATGCTCTCATCCTCTACGACAAGAATCCTGGCGGATGAGTCGTTATCATCAATCATTGGTACCTCTCTTGCCATATTTTAATTCTTTGAAAACTATCCAAAAGCTGGCCCCATTGTTAGAGTTAAACTCAAGCGTACCTTCCAGTTGTTCAACAGTGAGGGCATTGACAAGCCTCAGTCCAAGTGTTTTAGAGTTTTTCAGGTCAATCCCCTCTGGAAGTCCTATTCCTGTGTCACTGACAGTAAGTTTAAAACGTCCATCATCAAATTTATGCAGACTGACGCTAAGTCTGCCGCGCTGCCCACCCTTAAACGCGTGCTTAAGTGAGTTTGAGACAAGTTCATTGATAATTAATCCGCACGGTACGGCGGTATCTAATCCTATTGTAGCATTTTCAATATCTGTATTCATAAATATTCTTGAAGTATCAACACAGTAGGAGCGATACAAGTGATCAAGCAGATTGGTAAGATATTTTGCAAAATCAATATCTGCCATATTGTCCGACTGGTAGAGTTTTTCATGTAAGAGCGCCATTGTTTTCAGGCGATTTTGGCTGTCCTTAAACATTTCCAGCGTTTCAGGGTCTTTGATATACTTTGTCTGCAGCTCTAGAAGACTGGAGACTATTTGCAGATTATTTTTTACCCTGTGGTGAATTTCACGAAGCAGCACTTCTTTGTCTTTCAGCGAGCGCATGGCAAGTTTTTCGGCATTAGTGCGCTCGACAATCTCTTTTTGCAGCTCTGCCGTGCGCGTTTCGACAAGCTCCTCAAGATGGTCACGATAGCTGCGCAGTTCCTCCTCCATCTTTGCCCTTTGTATGAGTTCAGCCTTAAGATCAAGTTCAACCTTCTTTAGAGCAATCGAATGGGTAACCATGCCCAGAAGTTCGTATATATTAAATGGTTTCCGCAGGAAGGCACTGATGCCAAGCTCAAAACATCTCTCCATGTCATCGTCGCTGCCGTGACCGGTCAGGACGATTACCGAGCATGGGTCAGCAGGCGTCAACTTTATCTTTCTGAGAAACTCCACGCCATCCATGACGGGCATTCTAAGGTCAAGGATTATCAGAATTGGATTCACCTTGTGGTATAGCTCAAGGCCCTCTTTGCCGTTCATGCCGGAATATATGCTATAGTCATATTTGCTCAGATGTTTTGTAATAGCATCGATAACGATCTGCTCATCATCCAGAATTAGAATTTTATCTCTTACCAACAGTCCCTCCAACCGGTATCGTAATCGTAAACACCGTACCCTTGCCAACGGTTGAATCACAGAGTATGGTGCCGTTGTGTTCACTTATTATACCATAAACGATTGAAAGGCCAAGGCCTGTGCCCTTGCCTACCTCTTTGGTAGTATAAAAAGGCTCAAATATTTTGTCGATAATATCTTTATTTATACCAGAACCGTTGTCATAAAATTTTAGGATTATTGATTTCTTTCTTACAGAATGACGCGCGGTAATGCGAATAACAGCGTCCTCCTTACGGGGTGGGAAGGCGTCTATGGCATTTTGCAGCAGATTAATAAACACCTGCTCCAGTTGGTTGGCGTTTCCCATAAAATTCGGAATATCTGTGTCAATCTCCCTGATTAATGTAATATTGCTCAGTCTTATTCTCTCACCCATGAGAAGCATTGTGTTGTCAATTGCAGTTTCTATGTTTATCAAGCGCATCTCAATGTCGTCTCTGCGGCCAAAGGTACGCAGATGTTGGATTATATCAACGATTCGTGCGACTTGTTTATAGGCTGTCCTTGAGTCGTTTTCAGTGTCGTCTATGTTAAAGCAATCCTTTTTAATATCGAACAAAAGTCCCTGAATGAAACTGCTGATATATGTAAGAGGCTGATTTATCTCGTGCGCTATGCCGGTTGAAATCTCACCAAGCGTCGCCATCTTAGAAGACGTAAGCATCTTAACCTGAATGCGCTTGGTCTCCTCTTCAAGTTTTTTCAACTCTCTCATATCGTGGGCAGCTAAAATAGTCTCGTTGCCTATATTGCCAAGCCTGGAAAGATTCGCAAGGATGGGTATCGAGACGGCTTGCTTAGTCTTCATGTTCATTAGAACGTCTTTGGCGGAACCGTTACGCTGTGCCTCAAGTATATATTCAATGATATTGTCTTCAAATATTTCAACGACGCTTTTGCCAACGAGTTCACCCTCTGAATAGCCGAGGAGCTGATAAGCGGTTTGATTAATAGTCTTGATTATGTTGTCAGGGCCAGCCACTAAGAGGGCATCAGTGAGGGACGACAAGACGGTCTCAAGATATGTATTTGCATGAAGCAATTCACCTGTCCTTTCTTTAACCCTGAGTTCAAGCAGGTCATTAATCTTCTCAAGGGATTCTTTGGCCTTTTTAATTTCTGAAAAGTCATGAAAAATTCCCCTGGCAACGGCTTGCCCAGTGTCTTCATAGCTGCAGTTAACGCTTCCTATGACGGCTATTGGGCTGCCATTCTTGTTAACAAACATCATTTCAATATTACTGATTGAGCCGCCGCCCAGTACCATGTCAAAAAGTCCAAGGCACCTGTCTCTGTCATCAGGATGAATAATGTCAGCTAGCGTCAGTGTTGAGACCTCTTCATTAGAATAGCCCAGGGTGTTCTGCCACGAGCGGTTTACATATATAAACTTACCACCCGTATTAACAATCTGTATCATATCATGTGCATTGTCGAAGAAGTCCTGGAGTTGTTCCTTATTTTTTCTAACCTCCTCTTCGGCAAGTTTTCGTTCGGTTATGTCTGTAATAAGCCCGTCATAGGCAACTAACCGCCCATCGCTTTCATACCTGGGGACGGGGGTATTTCGCACCCACTTTATATGACCGTCCTTGTGTATGATGCGATGTTCGACAGCCTGAAAAATCCCGCCGTACAATACCTTTTTCCCCAGCCTGACAACGGCGTTTTTATCCTCATTAGGAACCATACTAAGCCATAAAAAGGAGTTCTCGGCAAACTCTTCAGGCGTATACCCGGTAACTGCTACACAGCCCGGCCCATGAGTAGTAGAGACAGGGACGCCGTCTTTGACATCTACGGTGTAGATATAGTCGGTAATAGCATCAAGCAGCCGCCGGTATCTGGTTTCACTTTGTCTGAGGGCATTGTCGGCAAGTTTTCGTTCTGTAATGTCAGAAATAAGGCCGTCATAAGCGATGAGCTGCCCGTCTTTGTCATGTCTGGGGACTATAGTATTTCTTATCCAGCGAATAGAGCCATCCTTGTGCCAGATACGGTGTTCAATAGGTGGCACGGTCTCACCGCTGAGGACGCGCTGTGCAACAGAACCAACAAAATGACGGTCATCCTCATGAATCATCCTGTACCATAAATACGCGTCCCTTTCAAACTCCTCAGACGAATAGCCGGTAACACCTATACAGCCGGGGGCATGACTAGTAGATACCGCCATGCCGTCTTGCACCTCCACCGTGTGCATATAGTCTGTTATAGCCCCGACCAGTCGCTTATATCTGTTTTCGCTCTGCCTTAGGGCCTCTTCTACCTGATTCCTTTCTGTTATCTCTGACTGGAGTTTCTTATTAGTATTGTCAAGCTCAAGAGTACGCTGAAAGACGCGTTCCTGCAAGACAATATTAGACTCGAAAAGTGATGTGATGTTGCTCTCTACGCGGTCTTTAAGGGATTTCCTAAGATTGTCGACAAAAGACAGCTTATTTTTTATGGATTTAATTTTATCGTCCAGCTCATCGCTAAACACTCTGGTCTCCTTGCGAATATCTCCTTACTGCGTTACAAATGTTTCACGTGAAACATTTTATATCTTGCAAATACCCTGAAGGTCAAAGGTGAATGTATTCCAGTTGTTGCACACCGGACACCTGCCGCTCCACTCATCAGAATGTGCCCTGCAATGTGTGCATATGTAGGGAATCCATAATGCCTTTTTTAAGTCAATTATCTTTAGAAATTCCTCTGCTGCCTTTTCACACTCACCCCTTTTCAGATAGACCCCGCCTCTTAACATGTGAAGCTCAGGATAAAATACACCTGAGTCGAATCCCTTTAGTGAATCCATTGCCTCATCCAGCATCTCCAGTCTATAGTAGAGCTTGCCCTGAAACAGCCTCAACGTATCGCTTGATGGGTCCTCAGACTGTGCTGTCCTGTATATCTTTAACAACCTCGACGGCTCGCCTGTTGTTATCAGCAGGTCTTCTATTCTTGCAAGGATTATTACTGATTTCGTAAGCTCTCTTGCCTTTTCAAGATACGTGATGGCAGATTCAGCCGACTCCTCTTTTAACATAACCTCAGCTATCCCTAAGTGCGCCGGAATGAAGCCAATGAAGCCGTCGTGTTCATTCAGAATTTCCTTAAATTCTTTTTTTGCCACATCCAGAATATTAGTCTCCAGACACTGCCTGCCGTACTCGTATTTATATCCAAGTAGTCTCTGCTGTTCCTGTGCGTCTGGGCCATTTGGCCCATTTGGTAAGACATTAATTATCATCTGTTGTGTTGTTAATACCTTGTCCCATGCAGACTGGCGTTCATATATATCACGTTTTATGTAGAGCGCTGTCAGATTGTCCTGTTCAATGCTCAGAACTTTCTCGCAGGTTTCCTCTGCCTCGCCGTATTTTTGTTCTCTCATTTTTATGTCGGCTATCTTACACAGCGCCTCTATTTTTTGAACATCCATCTTGTGGGAGTCGATTTGTTGCTCCTGGTCGCCTGGCTGTACCGCCTTTTTATAGTACTCAAGCGATTTAACATTATCATGGGCTTCAAAGTATATATCGCCTAATTTTATTAGCGACGGGATGTGCTCATGATTTTCCTTTAAGGCAAGCTCAAAGTCTTTTATCGCGTCGTCTGTTCGTTTTCCAATCATACTATGTATTGCCTTTGAATAATACAACTGCACTAACTCATCTTTTTTACGTTTTTTTACGATTTTTTTTGTCTTAATGTAGTTTCTCGTATCTCTTACCACAAAAACTAAAAACATAAAGGCTGAACCAGCCGTGATTGAGATCATTATCAGGGCTATCTGTGGCAGCTCATAGTAGAAATCATTTGTTATCATAACCTTCACAGTATTCATGTTGTACAAGGACAGATAGAATATCGTGAAGAGGAATCCTATAGTCATTAAAGACATAAATTTAAACATAGTTAAATTCCTTATACTGTTTTCCAGAGTGTGTATCGTCTGGTTCAATGCGTCTTGGAGCGTCGAGCCAGAGCTTCTCAAGTTCGTAGTATCTCCTGTACTCATCGTCAAAGATATTTACCAGTACATCTCCATAGTCCAGCAGCACCCATTTCGCGTTACTCAGGCCCTGAATGCTCATTGGGCGTCTGCCAAATTCCCGAAGCTTCAGCTCGACGTTCTCCGCAAGTGCCCGTATTTGTGGTGGGTTTTCTCCGGTGCAAATTATCATGTAATCTGCTGCCGCCATAACCTCAAACATCTCTAACGTTATTATGTCCCGTGCCATCTTTGCCTGCAGCGCCTTTATTATTATCTCAGCCTTTTCTGGTATATTTTGCAATTGGCTCCCTTTTATAAGATCATCTTATTTTATACAACTCATTGTTGATTATATATGATTCTACGCTTTCGGGCAAGAGATATTTTATTGTCCTGCCCTCCATGATTGACTGTCTTATTTCTGTAGACGAAATATTATGCGGAGTTATGTGGGCAACGCTCAGGTGTCTTCCATTTTTTAGCCTTATCTGTGACAGCCTGTCATTCATTCTTATGTTATCTTTGTCTATATAGGGGGAGTCTTTTATCTTTTCCATCGGGATAGGCGGTCTTGTCATAACAAGGAGTTTGACATTGACCAGGATTTCATCTGCCTTAAACCATTTAGGCATTTCTAAAAACGCATCCAGCCCCAAGACAAAACATATTGTATCACCAGGGTACTGCCTCTTCATTTCCCCTATGGTATTTACCGTATAAGATGCCTCTTCAGATTTGCTTTCGATATCTGATAGGACGAAGTCTGTGTTACCGGTTATGGCAAGCCTGGTCATCTCAAACCTGTGGTGTGATGGTGCCAGTGCATCTCTTTTTAGTGGAGGGTTATTCGCAGGGATAAAAACTACCTTCTCAAGTGGAAACATCTCCCGCAACTCCTCTGCCGCACGCAGATGACCATAGTGTATGGGATTAAACGTCCCGCCAAATAATCCAATCACTGGTTTTCCCGGGTTTGTGTTGGTATTGAAGGCATATCTCCCTGTTCAAACCACTACGACTGAGTTATCTGCCTCATATCTGTCAGCCTTCCAGTCATTTTCCCATATTGTGCCGTCTACTATGTACTTAAACTGGTAGTCCTTATCAGCATCGAGGTCGATAGTTATCGTAAAATTCCCATTTCTTGATTGCCTCATCATGTGCGATGATGTATTCCATGCGTTAAAATCACCTGCTATTGCCACTGTCACTGCGTTGGGGGCGGCCTCTTTTTGCAGAGTAAATGTGACGCGGCAGATGTTTGTATCTTCAATATATACCTTCTTAAAGCCTGACGCTGGCACAGCTTTCTTCGGTGAGACTGGCTTTTCCTTTGTCTTATGTTCCGGTGATTTTTGCAATTGAGCTGTTTTATTTTCAGCATGAGGCAGCTCAAGCGCCTCTTGTGGTAACTCTGATTTTTTCGTCTCTGCTGTTGATACATCACTATTTTTAACTTCAATATCTTTTATCCTGATCTTTTTAAGTTTATTATCTGCTACAGCGGTCTGCCTTTTTTTTCTGTACATAGTCATTAAATTTTTCTTTTTTATCCTCCTCATATCTCCTCCTTAATTTGGCCTGCCCTGTCAAGATGCAACACCTTTATTCACCGGTGAATTTAGGAATATGTCAGCAATTTCCAATTTATATAACTTTATTGTACAATATCTAAGTATCACAGGAGAACTATTAAATTGAAAAACTATGACAATGACGATTATTTTTCTATAGCCGATTCTGCACCGGCATTCATATGGACATCTGACATATACGGGCAGCGCAACTACTTCAACAGAGTATGGCTGGACTACACCGGCAGGACAATTGAAGAGGAACGTCAGGGTAGGTGGATGGAAGGGATACACCCTGATGACTATATGAATTACTACGAATCGTTCAACGCAGCATTTTCAACCCTCGTGCCGTTTAAGGCCGAGTACAGGCTCAGACGCAAGGACAATGTCTACCGCTGGGTACTTGATACAGGCACGCCGCGTTATAACGCAGAGGGCACATTCGTCGGCTATATAGGCTCTTGCGTAGGCATTGCCGAGCGCAAACAGATGGAGGAAAAACTCATCAGAAGCAACTCCATGCTGAAATCACAGCAGGAGGCATCAATCGATGGAATACTGTTTCTCGATGAAAACAACAACATATCAAGCTCCAATGTCCTGTTCTGTCAGATGTGGGACGTTCCGGATGAGTTGTTAAGGAATGAAGACGGACGTACACTTCTGGATTACTTAAAGACACGAATGGAAAACCCTAAAGACTTCATAACTGACGATGATGGTGTACTCACCACAAATACCAACAGCACTGCTCTTGTTATGAAAGATGGCAGGATATTTTCCCAGCACCTGGCCAATGTAACGTCACCAGAAGGCGGTAACTATGGCAGAATCTGGTATTTTCGTGATATTACGTGGCGAACTAAAATAGAAAATGAACTCAGGCAAAAAACTAAGTCCCTTGAGGAGCTTGCGGCACATCTTGAGGAAAGGGTAAAACAAGAGGTCGAAGAAAGAGTAAAGCAGGAGAAAATACTCATACAACAAGCAAAAATGGCTTCGATGGGTGAGATGATCGAGGCAATCACCCATCAGTGGCGTCAGCCTCTGAATTCCCTATGTCTGATTATTCAGGACCTTGCTGATACATTTACCAGCGGTGAATGCGACAAACCATTCATGGAAGATGCCGTCACGGACTCAATGCAGCAAATAAACTACATGACCAGAACAATAGATGATTTCCGAAATTATTTTAAACCGGCAAAGACAAAAGAGACATTCGACTCAGTGCAAGCCATAAAAGAAGTGCTTTCAATAGCCTGGGGACAACTAAAAATACACTCCATCCTTGTGCAAATAAACGGCACTGCCTATGACCCAAACCAGTCCGTTGATGTAGACAGGTTTTTCTTGTCAACATACAAAAATGAGTTTAAGCAAGTAATCCTCAACATTGTCAATAACGCAAGAGACGCCTTAAAGTCAGCACCAAAGCCAAGACAAATATCATTTGAGCTGTCATCCAATAACTCCACATTGATAATAAACATCAGTGACACAGGCGGTGGAATCCCTGAGAATATATTAAATAAGATATTTTCCCCCTACTTTACGACGAAAGAACATGACAAAGGAACCGGCATCGGCCTCTACATGTCTAAAATGATAGTAGAGAATAATCTGTCGGGGAAAATATATGCCTCTAATACAAAAGACGGGGCGTGTTTCACTATAGAGCTTGCGCTATAAGCCCATCCATCTGCGTATCCGTAAGACTACTGACAACGTGCAGCCTTACAGACACACTTAGTTACCTTAGTCCATCTTAGTCACGGGGTCACGGGGTCACGGGGTCACGGGGTCACGGGGTCAACGGGGCAAAACCAATTTAAGCACTTTTACAACAGTTGCCTACTAATCAAAGAGATCTTTTGGTACTTTGCCACCACATAGTTTTATTAAATGTTTTAAAGCCCTAGCAACCTGCTTAGCAGCTGTTTCACTCTCACATTGAAAATAACCGTAGTTATAGATTTGTTCGAGTTTATAATTATCCTTCAGCCTCTCAACAATGTACTTAACGTGAGGCTTTTCGTCCGAAGTGGCGTAACTGACGCTGTTAGCGATAAGACCAAATTTGATACCGTTAGTTGAAGGCCATACACCAGGGGAAGGGCTCTCTGGGTTTAACTTTTCTAACGAGGCATATCTCCTGTGCCTATAGTTGCCATCGTAAGCCTTGGTCTCAGTAATAAGCATACATCCTTCAAGGAATACATTATCCTTTGTTTCGGCATTATCGTTATCAATCGTGCATCTTTCTTTTATATATGCGAATGTTTCTTCTTTAGATATGTCCTTTTTTGGCCCTTTCCCATCGTCTTTTTCTGATTCACTAAAACAAGGAGACGATAAACTTAACGTTAAGGCTACTGCAGTAAATAAAAGCAACAACAGGTGTAGTGTTTTTCCCTTCGTGTAGATCATTGTTTTATCCTCCTATTTCCCGTTTGATATGACCCCATATTATACAATATGTGCTGTCTACATCAACGATATTTAGTGCCTTCAATGAAGGCTTACCTCAAGCTTAATTATAAAACAAACTTCTGCTAAAAGTCAAAAACAGCCCTTGTGCGCGTGGGAGCTGCGAGAGTAGTTATTTGCCAATACAAAAATCACTGAATATCTTCTCAAGAATATCCCCAGTTGTAATTGTCCCTGTGATTCGCCCTAAGGCGTTGAGGGCTGTTCGCAGCTCAAGGGCGGTTATTTCATATGGATTGTCTATGCGCAGACATTCACGTGAGTTTTCCATCGCTGCCACCGCCTCATCCAGCGCAGTCTTATGTCTGAGGTTTGTTACGATTACGCCTTCGTGAGCGTCTTGAGACTTGGGGGCGTTACTTCCCACAATGTGGCTGTACAGGGTTTCTTTTAAAGCATCAAGGCCAAAGCCTGTAAGCGCGGAGATGTTGACAATCTTTACTGCGGTGTCATGGTTTGTAACGCCTCTGTATTGACCAGTTAAAAACTCATTGGAGAAAGCCATTTCCTTGTCTGCCTTGTTGATGGCTATGATTATGTCTTTGGAGGCTGTACGCCTCAATATCTCCTCATCTTCGTTGGTAAATACCGTGCTTCCGTCAAAAACTGCTATGACCAGCGCTGCGGCCTCTATAGCGGCAATCGAGCGGGTTATGCCTTGTGTCTCGGCAAGCCCGCTGCCTTCTCTGATGCCTGCCGTATCCACTATCCTCACGGGCAGCCCTTTAATGTTAAGAGCCTCTTCAATCGTATCCCTTGTCGTACCCGGTAATGGGGTTACGATTGCCCTGTCTTTTTTCAGCAGGGCATTTAACAAGGAGGACTTCCCAACGTTGGGTTTGCCCACAATGGCCACGCAGAGGCCCTCACGGTAAAACCTCCCAAACGAGTATGATTCAGACAGGGATTTTAAGCCCGTTACTATTGAATTAATATTACCAAGCATCGCGGACTTATCAGCCGGTTCTATGTCATCTTCCGGGAAGTCTATCTGTGCCTCCACCTCGGCGCACATTGAGATAAGCTCGTTGACGATTGGCAATATGACTGATGAAAGACCGCCTGAGAGCTGTTCAAGGGCAAGCCTCCCGCTGCTGAGGGTTGCGGCATTGATAATGTCCAGTACGGCCTCGGCCTGTGCAAGGTCAATCCTGCCGTTTAAAAATGCGCGCATTGTGAACTCTCCGGGCGCTGCAAGCCTTGCTCCTGCATTCAGGCTTATCTCAAGCGTCTTACTTACAGTGAGCAGGCCGCCGTGACAGTTTATCTCTGCCACATCCTCAGCGGTGTAGGTCTTCGGTGCGCGCATTACGCTTAACAGCACCTCGTCAATTTTTTCACCAGTTTCGGGGTCGATTATGAATCCATGGGCAATGGTAAATGAGGGCATGGAGGAAACCTTTTTGTCATTTGGTGAGGAAAATATCCTCTCTGCAATATTTATTGCCCCCCCACCGCTTATCCTGACAATGCCGATGCCGCCGACTCCGTGGGGGGTTGAGATGCCTGCTATGGTATCATCTGAAAGATTTATATTTGACATTGGACGACAGAGCCGCCGCCTCTACAATTATTGCCTGAACAAGTCCTTCGATGGTAGCCTTTTCAGCCATTATGCCGACAGTCAGGCCAGCCTTTTCTATGGCCTTTTTTGTTACAGGGCCGATGGCGGCTATTGTGACTTCTCTTAACAGTTCAGTGGTATCACTGCCGATGAATTCCTGCAGGTTGTTAAATGACGACGCGCTTGTAAATGTGGCCATAGTAATCTTACCCTCTCTGAGGAATCTCTCCAGCCTCTTGGCGTGTGTCTGTGGTTTGATTGTCTTATATGCAGCAGGGGTGTCGATATGTCCACCTAAGTCTCTAACTGCATCTGGGAACGTCTCACGCGACTTTTCAGCCCGCGGCAGGAGAAATCTTTTGCCTTTTACTACATCAGCCCCATCTTTTGTAAATAATTTAACTAATCCCTCTGCATTAAATTCCTCTGGAACGGCTGCGGGTAACAGCCCATAGCCTTTGAGGGTTTCGGCTGTCTTTTCGCCTATGGCACAAAGTCTGATTCCCTTCAGGTCTCGAATATCCTTATTTTTGTCAATGAGGCGGTTAAAGAAATATTTAAAACCGTTTGAAGATGTGATAATTATCCAGTCATATGTCTCAATAGTATCAATTGCCGCATCAAGCGCGTCATATGAATCCGGGGGGACGGTTTTTATCGTAGGAAACTCAAATATCTCAGCCCCCATTTCCTCTAACGGCTCGTAGCCCACTGTATATTGCCTGGTTATGAGAATGCGCTGCCCAAACAAGGGCTTTTTCTCATACCAGTTCAGGGTGTCTCTCAGACCCACTGTGCTGCCTACTACCATGACGGCAGGCGGTCTGATTTTTTGGCCCTTTGCCGTCTCCGAAATATCCTTCAGTGTAGTGGTTAATGTCACCTGCTCAGGGCGCGTGCCCCATCTTATTATAGCTGCCGGTGTGAGCGGGTCACGTCCGTTCTTTATCAGTTTTGACGTTATGTAGTCTATGTTTTTAACGCCCATCAGGAAGACAAGTGTATCAAACCCTTGAGCAATAGCAGGCCAGTTTAGTTTACTGTCCTTTTTAGTCTCATCCTCGTTACCAGTGACAACGGCAAAAGATGATGAGTGCTTGCGGTGCGTCAGTGGAATCCCTGCATAGGCCGGAACGCTTATTGCTGAGGTGACGCCAGGGATTATCTCGAAATCGACACCGTGAGCGGCTAAGATTTCGGCCTCCTCTCCGCCGCGACCAAATACAAACGGGTCACCGCCTTTTAAACGGCAGACGATTTTCCCCTCAACGGCCTTTTTCAGGAGAGACTTGTTTATTTCGTCTTGAGTCATCTCGTGTCTGCCGCCGCGTTTCCCTGCGTAAATCAACTCAGCCCCCTCTTTTGCTAAATTAAGAAGGCGGCTGTTTACATGAAAGTCATAGAGTATGGTATCTGCCTTTTGGATACACCTGTGCGCCTTAAGCGTAAGCAGCCCAATGTCACCCGGACCAGCTCCGACTAAGAATACCTTACCCTTTGCCTTTTTCATAGACCTCCATGAGTATCTCACCCGCGCCGCGCCCAATGAGGTCTTCAGCAAGGGCGGTACCTAAGCGCTCCGAATCACCCGCATTGCCCTCAATAACACCACGAATCATCCTGGCGCCGTCAACGCTTCCCACCAGACCGGCTATCCGAATGCCACCGCCCAGAGTGGCGTGCGCCGCTATGGGTACCTGACAGCCGCCCTCAAGCCTCTTTAAAAATGCACGCTCAGCCCGAACACAAACTGCTGTCTCCGTGTGGTTCAACTGCCCTGCGATGGCGTTTATTAATTTATCTTTAGAGTGCGATATATCTGTTCTGCATTCTATGCCGATTGCGCCCTGCCCAATTGCAGGCAGGCTGACATCAATGGGCAAGACTTCGGTTATCCTGCTATCTACGCCAAGCCGCTTCATTCCGGCAGCCGCTAATATTATCGCATCACACAGCCCCTCGTCGAGTTTTCTGAGGCGTGTGTCAAGATTTCCCCTGAGTTGAATTATCTTTAGGCCTGGTTTCAGATTGAGCAGTTGGCAGGAGCGCCTGAGGCTGCTTGTCCCCAGTGCCGCCCCATCGGGCATGGCGTCAAAACTACCAATCCCCTGTTTATTTCTGGCGACAAAGGCATCGCGCGGGTCTTCTCTTTCACATATGGCCGCAAGGTGAAGACCTTCGGGGAAATCCGTCGGTACGTCTTTCATGCTGTGGACTGCTATGTCGGATTCACCCCTGAGAAGTGATTCCTCTATCTCCTTAACGAAGAGGCCCTTGCCGCCGATCTTTGACAGTGGAACGTCTGTGATTTTATCTCCTGTAGTCTTTATTATTTTAAGATGCACGGTAATCTCCGGCTGAAGCTGCTCTATCTGCCGCTTGACCCATTCGGCCTGCCAGAGCGCCAGCTTACTGCCACGTGTCCCTATTGTAATTTCCATTTGAATTTATGAGCCTTCGGTTATCTGATCACATCGGCGCCCATGTAAGCCCTGAGGACTTCTGGTACTACAATGGAGCCGTCTTTTTGCTGGAAATTCTCTATAATAGCGGCCACAGTTCTCCCTATGGCAAGCCCTGAGCCGTTTAGTGTGTGAACGAATCCGGTGCCTTTTGCCCGTTTAAAGCGTATTTTGGCACGGCGCGCCTGAAAATCTTCGAAATTTGAACATGAAGAAATCTCTCTGTAGCGTGTCTGCCCGGGAAGCCAGACCTCTAAATCATATGTCTTAGCCGCAGAAAACCCTATGTCTCCAGTTGACAGCAGCACAACTCTGTAGGGTAGGCCAAGCTGTCTGAGAATGTCCTCGGCATCAGCCGTCAGGCCCTCAAGCTCATCGTAGGAGTGTTCTGGTTTGACGAATTTGACAAGTTCAACCTTATTAAACTGGTGCTGCCTGATAAGCCCCCGTGTGTCTTTACCATAGGAGCCGGCCTCACGCCTGAAACACGGTGTGTACGCGGTATAGTATATCGGCAGGGCATCTTCTTTGAGGATTTCACCGGCGTGGATATTTGTAACAGGCACTTCGGCAGTGGGTACGAGATAAAATTCAGGGTCGAGTGTACGAAACAACTCATCAGCAAACTTGGGAAGCTGCCCCGTGCCGATCATGCTCTCACGATTGACCAGAATGGGAGGCATTATCTCCGTGTAGCCGCACGCCCGGTTATGGTCAAGCATAAAGTTCATAAGGGCACGCTCCAGGCGCGCCCCGAAACCTTTCATTATAGAAAACCGTGCTCCGGCAATCTTAGTCGCCCTGTCAAAGTCAATAATATCGAGTGACTTAGCGATGTCCCAGTGGTTTAATGGTGGGAAGTCAAAATGCCGCGGTTCGCCCCATTTTCTGACCTCCACGTTATCAGTCTCGTCTTTGCCGACGGGGACTGTAGCGTGAGGTATATTGGGTATAATCAGGACAATAGCGGAGATTTTCTCTTCGATAGATTTTAGTTTTTCTTCAGCCGCTTTTATGGAATCTGAGACTTCCCTGACCTCAGAGGTTTTGTCTTTGGTCATGTCGATACTATGGTCAGATTTTTGTTGAAGTTTTTTCATCATACCGATTTCCTCGGAGATGAAGTTACGCCTGCTCCTGAGTTCATCGGCCTCTTGTTGAAGCCTGCGGCGTGACTCTTCCAGTTGGAGGAGTTCGTCAATATCAATAGTGGAGTTTCTACTAAGAAGCGCCTCTTTTACGAAGCTGGTGTTTTCACGAATAAACCTAAGATCAAGCATATGCTATTATACTATAAAGCCACAGCCAGATGGTAGTTAAAATAATCTTAAACCATGATGTAAACATCGTTGTCATGCCAGAAGAAGGTTTTAGTGGAATTTGCAAAGATACCTATATTTAGCGGCGGGCTGGTTCCATGCCTTGACGACACAAGCACGGCAAATCTTTGCAATAAAACCTTATGATTTATGGTTTTAATGAGTTTCAAGTTGAATACTTAGTGCCTCAAGCGGTCATAAACATCGTGAAAGGACTTGATGATGCCAAAATAGCAGTCTTACAGAGTACCGTTCAAACACTACAGAGTGATGTTGGAAAAGTTTTTTTGCATATCGCGCAATGGCTTCGTTTAAAAAAGAATGGAGCAGATCACATTCGGAAAGCTCTTAGTCTATTGTCAGAATATTTCGGTACATTTAGTAATATTGAAGGAGAAAACTATACAGATAAGCCTGAGATTGTCAGCTCGGATCAGGGTGTGCAGTTTACAAGCAATGAGTTTACCGGCAAACTTCAGAGCGCAGGCATCAGGATAAGCATGGATGGTCGAGGCAGGTTGTTCGATAACATTTTTGTTGAGCGTCTATGGAGAACAATAAAATACGAGGGTTATATCCACAATTACCAGAGCATCCGTGATGCTCGTAACAGTCTACAAAATATCATGGTTTTCTACTGCCGTTTTTAGGATCATAGTTCTATCCTCAGCTCACACCATCCATCGATATTTCTTGCCGATATCGTGCCGTTCATGTTCTTCTCAATTATAATCTTTGCCATATATAGCCCCATTCCAGTTCCTCGTGTTTTGTCCTTGGTGGTAAAGTATGGATCAAACACCTTATCTATTATATCATCAGGTATATCACCGCCATTGTCCATAATGCTTATGATACTTTTGCCTGTTAGGTCTTCTTTATATAATTTTATCTTTATTGCAGCGCCGGTGAGGTTCTTTTGTTCAAACTTGTCCTTTGCATTCGTCATGATATTCAAAATTACGTGTGCAAATTCGTTTGGATAGCCTCGTGTATTCAACCTCTCATCTAATTCATTCTCAATAACTATATTTTTCTCTTTAATGTATCCAGATAGAAGCAGTTGAGATTTCTTTATCTCATCTGATATGTTGAACTCCCTCTGGTCCTTCTCGTGGCAATACATCTTTCTGAAATTATCTATAGTTTCTGACAGCATGTTCAACTCAGACATCGCATTGTCAATCATTCTATCTAAATACTGCTCGTCTAGCTCATCATGGTGATATGCATCTTTTATCTCCTGAACCGAAAGTCCTATCCCACAAAGAGGCTGTCTCCAGTGGTGCGATATATTGACAAGCAGCTCACCCATCGATATGTGGCGGGATTGTTCATACATGAGCTGGTCCTTTACCCTGCTCTTTTCAACCTCCTCAGCCACTCTTTTTATCAGGGTTTCATTTAGCGCTGTTAAGGCATCCTTGTTCAGTTTTTGCTTAGTGACATCTTTCAGCGTAAGTAGAAACAACTCAATATCCAAATCTTTATCTAATACCGGCACTAACCTGATATCCCAATATGTTATGCCCCACTCAGGATGGTCAGGGAAGATGAAAGGACGCTCTGATACCGAGTACGGAGCCTTGCGTCTCTTAGTTTTTTCGGCTTCGAGTTGAAAATCTGTTGGATAGATTTCAAAATGATTACGCCCTATTAGTTCAGCTTCGTCTCGCTGGGGGTCTGCGTCAGGAAATAGGGTATTTATGCGACGCGACTTTCCCAGAAATCTTCTAAACGCTCGGAAAGAGAGGTGCAACGTAAAGAA
>LNQR01000075.1 GCA_001541255.1 Candidatus Magnetominusculus xianensis | reverse complement strand
CCAAGCCGCTTACGGTGGTTTGCAACCTGCTCCTGCAAGCCGATTGCGAGGGGTCTTCCCTCATCTCTTACGCCGCTTGCTGCGGCACACGAATATGAGAACACCCGGCCTAGAACGTTCCTTTATTATTTCAGTCAAGTCTTCCATCGCCCTATCGCCCTCGCGCCATGACCTTTTTACCCGAGCATTGAAGTAAAATAAAGTATTTCAAAAACAAAAGTCAATATCTGGCAAGGCATACCACAATGTTATAAATTATAAAAATACCCTTAAAAACCATTAGACGCAAATTCCTATCGGAACCTGGGCTAATTATTGTGCTTGCCATTTTTATTAAATTATGCTACTATTGATTACTATGGAAGGCGGTAATAGTATCGATAGCGTTTCCCCTCAACGGCAGCGCTCCATATTTGCCAGCAGGCTGAATCTTTTGATTACAGCAGTCATAGGGATAACTGTACTTTTGGCCATTGTCGTTGCCGTTATATTAAAAAAATATTCCGGCCCGATTCAGGGCGCAAACGCCGCTATGACATATCAGGGCGCCATTGCCTTTGCGCTTGTGTTTCTGAGTTATGGGATTGCTGCGATATTTTTGATTATGTTTTTTGTCTATCGAATTCTAAGCCCGTTTAAGCGAATGCTCAAAGATATGGATGAAATACTCACAGGAGATATGCAAAAACGTATCAGTTTGCGTGATAAAGATGTCTTTCTTATAAAAGAATTTGTTGTGGGTGTAAACACTCTCATTGCCAAGCTGGAGAATATGCACACTATCAAAGACGAACTCGTCTGCCACATAGACGCCGAAGGACAGCAGCTCATTTCCAATCTCGAACAGGATGAAGGGATAAGCGGTAAGACCAGAGAATCAGTCATCACATATCACAAGAAAATTGTATCCATTGTCAAAGACAATACCTAGCGTCCAAATACACCCTTGTAAACCCTGACGCAGGGCTGCCTCCCCAACAGGAAATGCCCAAGAGGAACTGAAATGCATGAGTTGCAATTAAAAAGAGGGCTTATCCTTCATGTTGCCGCAGAGGACGGCGGGCAGATGACATTGCGTTTGTGCCCGCGTGGTGGAGACAAACCACCTGAGTGTATTTTTCACTGGGGTGTGTGCGCTGATAAGTCCACGAAGTGGCAGCTGCCTCCTGAGTCCGTTCGCCCGCACGGCACAAAAACAGCAGGAACTGCATCGGCACAAACACCCTTTGAGTCAATCAGCCAGTCTGTATCGGTCATTACTTTGTCCATTAGCGATGATTTACCGTTTACAGCCGTTGAGTTTGTCCTGTTTTTCCCGGCTGAAAAACGCTGGGACAATAATAATGGGAAAAACTACCGGCTTGACCTGATTGAGCTGATTGATATGAAATCAGGGCACACCGGCGTAGTGCCAGTTTCCCCTGAAACCCCTGAAACATTGCCTGACTTACCAACTATTGCAGGCAGTACTTACGAGTTTAATCACACATTTGACAAAGGGCAGCGGCTCTATGCAGCGGTTACAAATACCGGCAGCGGCTATGCACTTGACATATATACCAGCTTAATCCCACAGCCTGACACTGCACTGCTTCACTGGGGTGTGTCTGTAGGCAGCGGTGGTCGCTGGCTCGCACCACCGGTTGAACTACCTGTACCAGAAGGCTCAGAGCGCCGCGGCACTGCCGTAGATTCACCATTGGGTTTTGCTGCTGGATACGGACACTGTCATCTGGAAATCCCTGCTGAATTCGCACCGCCCTATGTTACATTTGTCTTGCATCTGTCATCAACCGGCCAATGGTTAAAGTGCAGCGGGCAGAACTTCTATATCCCCATCGCGCCTCAGTCAGGGGAGTTCTCCAAGCAAGCCCTCACAGAATATGCAAATGAAATTATAAATGCCGAAATGAGCGGTAACTCATGGACGCTTATGCACAGGTTTAACCTGTGTTACGGACTATGTGAGCGGCTTGGTGGGGATGTGGACGGCTTTGCTTTACTAACGGTCTGGCTGCGCTACTCCGCGATAAGGCAGCTTGACTGGCAGAGAAATTACAACACGCAGCCGCGTGAACTTAGCCATGCCGAAGACCGCCTGACACTAAAGCTTACTGATATATATATCAACAACCCGCAGCTGCGGCCATTTATCCCGCTTATGCTGATGACAATGGGGCCGGGCGGGGACGGGCAGCGTATCAGAGACGAGATACTTCAGATAATGCACCGTCATAGGATAAAGGAAGTCTCCGGTCATTTCCTCGAGGAGTGGCACCAAAAGCTCCATAACAATGCCACAGCCGACGACGTCGTAATCTGCGAGGCCTATCTTGCCTTTCTGCGAAGTAACGGCGACCGCGGCAGGTTCTATGAGGTATTAAACGCGGGCGGTGTCACAGAGGAGCGCCTGCGCAGTTTTGAACGACCGATTCGTACACACCCGGACTTTATCCATCATATTAAGGATGGACTGATTTATGATTTTGAAAATTACCTGAAGACCCTAAAGGCCGTCCACTCATCAACCGACCTTGACCGTGCATTGAGAACTTCTTCCCATTTGTTTGACAACGATATTAAAAACGCCCTGAATTTTATAGGACAAAATAAAGATGCCGGTGACACTGGCAGGATTAAAGACCTGTTTGCCACTGCAACATGGGTTCGGGGCAGGCTCAGGCAGTTGTTAAATGGTGAAAGAGATACACACAGGGCAAGGGAGATGCTGCTGTTGGATTTGTCCCTTGTTGAATTCATTCGTCTGCTAGCGGAGCGCTGCCAGCATATTGACAAGTCAACACTCATCGAGTTAGTTATCTTTGCCGCTGATAACCTCACCGGTTATGCTGACGAAGAGCTTTGCATCTGCACGGCACATCTGAGGAACCTCCCGCCTCGAGATGCACATGACTGGGTGTTGCATATTATCAGTGTCACAGAGCGGCTTGAGCGAATACTTGGCAGTGCCGTTGAGTGGTACTATAATACGTTTCAGGAAAATGCCGAATTCCTCGGCAGGGCATTTAACGCTGCCGCATGGACGATTAACCTGTTCACTGAGGAACTGCTTCGCGGTCAGCCGCCCTTTGTGCTTTCGATGCTCCTAAGACGCCTTAATCAACTGCTCAGAGCGGAATATAACCTTGGTGCCTGGCAGGTGATAAGCCCATTTGTGGCAAGCGGGAAGGTTGTAACTGCCGATACGCTTTATCAGATACAGGACAAACGCTTCGACACACCAACAGTTGTCATAGCGGGTAAGGTTGCTGGTGATGAGGAAATCCCGCGCGGTGTGACTGCCGTAATATCGCCAGATATGACAGATATAGTATCTCATGTGGCAGTGAGGGCAAGAAATGCACGCGTGCTGTTTGCGACATGTTATGATTCTGCCGTTTTAGAATCACTGAAGGGACTTGCAGGTAGGTATGTTTCGCTTAGTATAACCCAATCAGGCGGTGTTGCATTTAATGAGACTGTTGAGCCAACGGCGTCAGACGCGCCAAACTCATCAGATACGCAGGACACAAGCGCTGTCCTGAGAGTGGCGCCGCTTGAGTTCACATCATTTGCTCTGCTATCAAAGGCATTTAACCGCCGCATCGCCGGCGGCAAGTCAAACAATCTTGCCGCCCTGACAGGTAAAGTTCCTGACTGGGTTAAGCTGCCGCCCTCAGTGGTAATCCCGTTCGGGGCATTTGACAAAGTGCTTAGTCTTAACTCTGAAATAGAAACCCAGTACTTTAAGCTGCAAAAAGATGTAACAAATGAGGCGCTTCCAAAGCTGCGCTCTGTTATAGAAGGGTTGACTATCCCCGATGAGTTTATCTCAGCGCTGGAGAGGGTGATGTCAGAAGCCGGACTATCATATCCAAAAACAGAGAGGCACAGGATTGAGCAGTGTATTAAAAAGGTCTGGGCCTCGCTCTGGAATGAACGCGCGTACCTGAGCCGGGTAAAAAACTTCGCGGGCAATCCCCATGAAGGCGTATCGATGGCTGTACTTGTACAGGAGGTCGTCAACGCTGACTATGCGTTTGTGATACATACGGTAAATCCGGTAACCGGTGCAAGGGACGAAATATTTGCTGAGGTAGTATTAGGGCTTGGAGAGACCCTTGTAGGCAACCACCCTGGCCGCGCCCTGAGCTTTACGTGTAAAAAAGACAGCAGCACCCCCAATGTTGCCGCATATCCTGGTAAGAGCTTTGGCCTTTATGCCGATGGCCTTATCTTTCGTTCAGACTCAAACGTAGAAGACCTGTCTGGGTTTGCGGGGGCGGGACTATATGATTCGATTACGTTGAGGGAGCCAAAGCGTGTGCTGCTTGATTATTCGGCAAGCCCACTGCTCAGAGACGAGGCATTTAGAGGCGGGTTGTTGTCAAAAATAAAAGAAATTGGAGTCATTGTAGAGAGCGCTTTTGGCAGCCCGCAAGATATTGAAGGGGCATACGCCGATGGGCAGTACTATGTGCTTCAGAGCCGCCCGCAGGTTGGTATATAAGCTGTGGGGTGATGTCAGCATCTGCATACTGTAAGCTATTTTTTCATTAACCCTGAAATATTCATGATAAAACCTCCCCTTGCTTTATCATGCAGAGCCTAACTCACCGCTGCCTGAGCCAATAAGTCGGGCGGGCATCACTTAGACATAAATTGGGTGTTCATAAGTTGCACGATTTCCTTGCGGCTTCCCATAAACACAGGGGTTCTTGAGTGTATCTCTTCGGGCTTGGCCTGCAGGAGGTCGCCCTTGCCTTCGGTTGACATGCCTCCGGCCTGCTCTACTATCATAGACATAGGCAGTACCTCATAGAGCAGCCGAAGTTTCCCTTTTTTACTCTTTGCATCGGCAGGATAGGCAAATACGCCTCCCTTTAGGAGCGTCCTGTGGACATCGGCAACCATTGTGCCGCTGAAGCGTGCAGTGTAGCCCTCGTCTTTCAGTGTGTCGAAGTAATCTCTTATCCTCTTGTCCCAGCCTTTAGAGTTTGATTCATTTACCGAGTATATCTTGCCACTCTCAGGTATCTTCATGTCCTTGTGAGACAATAAAAAAAGTCCGACCGATGGGTCAAGTGTAAATGCGTTTAATCCCGTCCCTGTCGTATAGGCAAAGACTGACGATGAGCCATAGATGACATATCCGGCAGCTATCTGCTTGTCCCCGCCTTGCAGGAAGTCTTCGGCTGTGCCTTTATTTTTTCTGTATATGGAGAAAATTGTCCCGATGCTGACATTGACTTCGATATTGCTTGAGCCGTCAAGCGGGTCGAAGGCCACAATGTACTTGCCTCCGGTTCCTTTTTCAGGAAATATTACTTCGTCAAGCTCTTCAGACGCTAAGGCGTAGAAGTGACCGCTGTCGGACAATATCCTGATAAGGACATTGTTTGCAAATTCATCCAGTTTTTGAACCTCCTCGCCCTGGATGTTAGTCTTCATCGCCTTGCCAAATATCTCCGCAAGACCAGCCATCCTCACGTGCGAGGCTATTATCTTTGTAGCGGTCTCGATAGCCATCAATGCTATGGACAATGACCCTGTGGCGCTTGGATACTTCCTCTCTTCCTCTAAGATATACCTGTTTAGATCCATTCCTATGTTCGGCATTATTTATACCTCCTCGTGATATTAGTCACCCGTATTTTAACATAAAAAAATAATAGCTGCATGGCAGTGTGTACTTTTTTTTTGATAACGTGATAATATCATAATTATGCTGTATGGCGAGAAGAATGTGTCTGAGGCAGTTGTTGAGTTATGGGACAATCCCCATCCTGACAGAGACTATGAGATAAAAATCGACTTGCCGGAGTTCACATGCCTGTGTCCACGCTCCGGCTACCCGGACTTTGCCGTAATCAGAATAACTTACGTGCCAGACAAACTCATTGTCGAGTTGAAATCCCTGAAGCTCTATTTAAACTCATTTAGAAATAAATACATATCACACGAAGATGCTGCAAACGTCATATATAACGAACTAAGCGGGAAGCTGTCACCCCGGTATTTAGAGGTTGTCGGGGATTTTAATCCAAGAGGGAACGTTAAGACTGTAGTCAGGGTGACGTCTGACCGTAGTGCCTGAGCATGCGCAGTAAAAAAAAGCTAAACCTCCGGTATTCATTCCTTGAAGGCATATTTGGAAGCATGATGGCAGGGGCTTCCCACGATTTTTTTACACCGTTTCTGCTAATACTTGGAGGCGGCTCCAGACATGCCGGGATTCTTAATGCGCTGCCTAACTTTTTCTCTTCCATAATAATGATAAAGGGGGCGGATTTCGTAGACATGCTTGGCTCAAGGAAAAATGCGGTCACTATACTGGTTTTTCTTCAGTCCGTAACGATAGCCTTCATTGCGGCAATGGCAATGGTAGCAGGGCTTGGCGTAATGCCATATATTGTTGCTGTAACACTCTTTGTCGGGCTTGGGGCGCTGGGCCAGCCGGCATGGGCAAGTATGCTTTCTGAGCTTGTCCCCAGTAGACGGTTTGGAAAGTATTTTGGATGGCGAAACAGGATAATGGGGTTTATCACCGTAGGGACTTCAACTTGCGCCGGATTGGTACTGAAGCATTACAGGGCTGTTGACCCGGTATCTGGGTTTGTTATCGTATTTTTCGCTGCATTTGTATTTAGAATGACATCTCTTTGGTTTTTTATAAAGATAGAAGAGCCGCCCATGTCAACCGCAAGGGAACACTACTTCAGTTTTAGGGATTTCTTAGGCAGAAAGGATGCTCTTACACGATTCGTGCTGTTTGCATCTGCGATGAGCCTCTCAATTCACATGGCCGCGCCGTTTTTTGCTGTTTTGATGCTGAGGGATTTGCACTTTAGTTATATTTTATACACCAGCCTCATATCTGCGGGCAATGTTATTATATTTCTCACGACAAAACGCTGGGGGGCGCTTGCAGACAGGATTGGTAATGTGAGAATTATGAGGTTTACATCACGCGCCATTGCCTTTATCCCCCTGTTATGGCTTGTAAGTCAGGCGCCTGTGTTTTTATTTATAGTGCAGATAATAGCGGGGTTTTTATATGGAGGATATCTCCTTTCAACGACAAACTATGTCTATGATGCATCTACAGCGGGGACACGAACGAGATGCATTGCCTATTTTAATACATTTAATGGTCTGTTCATCTTTGCCGGTTCGATGATAAGTGCCGTCGTGATTGATTATATGCCTCCTGTTTTTGGATTTAATATCTTTGCCATATTGATAATGTCTTCGCTGATGAGGATTATAACCGCTTTTGTAATTCCATTCAGGCTGAAAGAGGTCAGACCGGTAAAGGCAATCAGCTCTAAAGAGATGCTCACAGCTATGTTAAGCAGGGATGGGCTGCCTGCGAAGACAGAGTAAGTGTTATGGGTAATCAGGATATAATGTTTAAATATCTGAGTGGAAGTTACTATAAAGAGTCTTTAATGATTCTAAAAAGTGATTTACCATATCTGTGGTTTCGTCGTTTAGTTTGATGCCGTTTGTGACCAAATCACTGTGGAAATTTTTCAACTGCTGAGAGTCCCACTTGCCGTCATTTTTTTGAATAAATGAAGTTGCGCTGAGGTTGATTAAGCTCATAGAATTCATCTTTCCAATTGTAGAACACATCATTGGTTTTAACGACTCAAGGACAAGTCCTAATGAAGCCGTACCTGTGTCTGAAAGATCAAATCCCCGCCTCTGAATGTCAAACAAGAGGCTAAGCCACTTGTTATGGTCCCACTTGCCATTGTTGAACATTACGAACTTCACGGCATAATCAACGAGCAGGTCAAAGGTTACCTGTTCTCCTGAGTAAAACTGGTAAGTCCCTCTGCCGCTGGTTTTAGCTGCATACATAGCCATGTCAGCCTTTTTGATAAGGGCACTTGCCTCATTTGCCGATGTTGGATATATGCTGATTCCTATACTTGTACCAATTGAACACAAATAACCCTTCAACTCGAATGGGACTTGCAGTGTCTCGATTACCTTGTTAGCAACGGCAGCGGCGTCTGCTTCACTTGCTACTTCAGTCAGAATCACAGTAAACTCATCGCCGCCCATGCGGGCAGCCGTGTCTGATTCCCTGAGGCACGACTGGAGCCTTCGTGCCGTTTCCTTAAGCAGTTCATCGCCTGCATCATGACCAAGCGTGTCATTTATATGTTTGAACTTATCCAGGTCCAGATAAAACAACACTATAGTCCGGTTATGCCTCTTTGCGAGGGCAATTGACTGCCCGAGACGATCAAAAAACATCGTGCGGTTAGGAATCCCTGTGAGATTGTCATAGAGGGCCATGTGCCGGAGCTTTCGTTGAATGCTTCTGCGCTCTATTATACCGGCAAGCGTGTCGGCTATTGCGTTGAGAAAATCGTCAGCCCTTTCGTCTCTCGTATGACCATGCCTTACATACATGTTTATTACGCCAAGGATTTTCTCTCCAGATATAATCGGCACGCAGTAGTGACCATGTGGCTGCATACCGTCGAATCTCACATCGTGTCGTTCGTCTAAGCAGTCGGAAAAGACAAGTTTCCGTGTCAAGGCCGCCCGTCCACAGAGGCAGTAGCCGAAGGGCAGTATCCCGCAAATCTCTATGAGATTCTCCCCAAGTCCATGCCATGCTACCATCTCAAGTTCTTCTTTTCCTTCGATTGTCAGGAATATAGAACCCTTTTTTTCAAGCGCCAGCCATGACACAGAGAGAATCAGCTCAAGTGTGCGCTGAAGGTGTTCCTTTATAGATATAGGCTCCAGAGATGTACGCAGCACCTTGCTTATGATCTTTTGTATTTCATAGTTTCTCTCGATTTCCTGTTCCCTCAGTCTGCTTTGTTGTATCTGCTCTTCGAGACGCTTGTTTGCCTCGGCCAGGTCACTGCGGCTGTGTTCTATCTTATCTTGCAGATTACCGGTTATTTCAATAAATTTTTTATCTTTCACATGTTTTTGCAGGGCCAGCTTGATAAGGATGTTTAGCTCTATCTCTTTAAATGGTTTTATGATATAACCGGAGGGGCATGATTTCAAGGCACGGTCTCTGAGTTCATCGTTGCTGTAGGCTGTCAGATAAATCACTGGGATGTCAAGCTCAGTGCGAATGTGAGTTGCGGCTTCTATACCATCAACCGGGCCTTTGAGTTTTATATCCATCAGGATTAGATCGGGATTTGTTCTTTGGGCTGCCTCATAAACATCCTCTCCGTGTGATATTATATCTACAACGGTATATCCCATGTTCTGGAGTCTATCCTTAACCTCCAGTGCAACAATAGCCTCGTCCTCAACTAAGAGTATCTTTGACTTCGCCACTGCATTACCTCCCCCAAATCAGAGTCCTGCAGATATGGCATCTGATGTTCTTACAGTTCCACATGCTAACATTATATATTGTTTGCACGTTAAAGTCAAGCTGACGCACCAGGGCAAACGCATTAGAAAAATTAAGCTGAGATTGCCTATACTTTTAGCTCTGATCGATGGGTTCCTGGATTCCCGCTTTCCAGACTGTGTCATAATAGCACCCCCCTTTCTTTTGAGGGGTGGGCGTAGCGGCTAGGCAGCTGGGGTATTT
>LNQR01000074.1 GCA_001541255.1 Candidatus Magnetominusculus xianensis | reverse complement strand
CCTTCGTTATTTTATTAGCCATTACTACCTCCTGTTTAGTTTTGAAGATAGTATACCATATTTACTTATTAGATTGCTACTTAGTATCAATTGACGGCGATTATACACATGCAAGCTGTGCCGCTCTCCTTTTACTACCTCAATGGCTACCTTTGCCTTAAATGCTCCGTCATGTGCTTTTCGTATTTTCTTCATCTGTCGTTCTTCTCTTATTCCGACAGACTTTCATCCACCTTATCCCTTTGCCCAGTTTTTGGGGAGTATTATAGGATTGGGATATCACTTGACTTATTATATAAAATAGTTGTAAAGTTTCTGAGCGGAACAGTTTTTTCCCGATCAGTCAGCTCAATGCATAAATTAGGAGGACGCCGTGAACGAAAATTTTCTGAGCGATTTGGCAGCCTTATACAGCAACCCTCTTGTTAAGAATATGTTTATGGACTATTTTACAAGAATGCAGCAGGAAGGTGCGCAGGCAGCGGCAAAGTTATTTAACACGGCACCTGCCAAAAAGGACTTATTCGGCATGGGGCCGGATGTCTTTGAAAAAATGGCTGAGTTTTATTCCGGGTTTGGTTGTGTACCCAGAAAGAAGTACGATGAGGTCATGGAAGAAAATGAGGCATTAAAGAAGGAAAACTCATTTCTAAAAGAGGTAGTGCAGAAAATGAATCTCAAGATGTTTGAGGAAGGCAGCAGAGGCATTCAGGAGGCATGGCAGGAGGGGCTTGCCAAGCAGCTTGAGATGAGCAAGGATATGGCAAAGACTTTTTTTGACCTTTTCAAGGATATAAAAAAATAGTTGCAATAGGGCGGCTTGCGGCCTGAGAATTTACATAAAATCTAAAACTTACGAGGAGGATTTACCGATGGAAGGAACAGCATCTTTCTTCGAGTCGCTGTTGAAGGTACAGAAAGAATTTATAAACAACTGGGTCCAAACAGCAACCGGCATAACGAAGAATTTTCAGTCGATGGGGATGCAAAAAGATAGCTCAGGTGGCGACATAATGGGGTTATACAATGTATGGACTAAAACCGTAGGTGGTTCGATTGAAGAAATGATGAAAAAGTACCCATCCGGTTTAGGCAAGGACACCGTATCGAAGGTGTTTCAGGGATTCGATTCATACATGAAGGTCTATGAATTCTGGCAGCCGGTTATTAAGGCCGTTCAGGACAATGCCTTCAACCCTGAAAACATAAAAGAGTTAGCTGACCCCATCAAATTGAAAGGGCTCATGGATAAACTCTTTGGTTTTACTAATCCAGAATCTGCGAATGAAATGCTCGGCCAGTCCTCAAAGGTGATTGAGACATGGGGGGCGTCTGCTCAGAACTTTGCCAGCCCCTGGCTAGATGCCGTACAAAAAAGCATGGGCACATTTTTTGACGTATCATCGGCAACTGACCCCAACGCTGGTATAAATGTCTTCCACAATTTCTACAGTGCCTTTGAGAAGACTTTCGGAAAGGCATTTAAATCACCTCAGGTCGGCAAAGACAGAGAGAAACTGGAACTGCTGCTGAGAACGCTTGACCTATATACCGTATACATCGCTAAAAACGCAGAATTCCAGCACAAAATCTATGTAGCCG
Source organism: Candidatus Magnetominusculus xianensis (assembly GCA_001541255.1). Classification (GTDB taxonomy): domain Bacteria; phylum Nitrospirota; class Thermodesulfovibrionia; order Thermodesulfovibrionales; family Magnetobacteriaceae; genus Magnetominusculus; species Magnetominusculus xianensis. The sequence goes on along the minus strand of LNQR01000074.1, from coordinate 24,465 downwards.
GAGAAAAGGCATCCAAGAAGGTAGTCGAAGCAATTGCTAATAAAATTAAGGCCGGAGAAGAAATAAAAAGCTACAACGATTTCTATAAGATGTGGACTGAAATCAACGAAGCCGAGTACTTCGAGCTGTTTAATACAGAGGAATTCTCCTCCATACAGGGAGCGCTCCTTGAGTCAGCCCTTGAGTTCAGAAAACATTTCCATAAACTGATGGAGCTTTATCTTTCGGACTTCCCTATCCCTGTACGTTCTGAAATAGACGATATGTATAAGACACTCTATGAACTGAAGAAGAAAGTCCGCGTACTCGAGAAAAAACTAAACGTAAAAAATGATAAGGAGGTTGCTCAATGAAAACGCCTTTTGTAGCATTTGATACTAAAAGCCTGGTCAAAGAATTAGGCGACACCAGCACCAAAGTAATCAAAGGCACTGAGACTATCCTGCAGATTGAAGACATCGATGTAGGCTCTTCTCAGAAGGAACTTATCTTTCAGCAGGATAAGATGAGACTCTACCACTATAAAAGTGATAAGGTCACGTGCAGCGTTCCAGTGCTGATTGTGTACGCGTTGGTCAATAAAGAATACATGCTTGACTTGCAGCCTGACAGAAGCATTGTAAAGAATCTGCTTGACCACGGCATTGACCTCTACATAATCGACTGGGGTTACCCTACCCGCGCCGACAGATACCTGACCATGGATGATTACATCAACGTATATCTGAATGATGCCGTTGACTTTATAAGGGAATCAGCCAACATAGACAAAGTAAACCTGATGGGCATCTGCCAGGGTGGAACTTTCAGCACCATATACTCATCCATCTACCCTGAGAAGATCAAAAACCTGATAACTCTGGTCACCCCGATAGATTTCTCAGTCAAGAAAGGGCTGCTGTTTAACTGGTCAAGAAATATGAATGCAGACGCCTTAGTTGACGCATACGGCATAGTGCCTGGTGATTTTCTTAACTCAGGCTTCCTCATGCTTATGCCTATAACCCTTAATGTCGGCAAGTATATCGGAATGCTTGACGTGGTAGAGGACAAGGAAAAACTCCTGAACTTCCTCAGAATGGAGAAATGGATATTCGACAGCCCAGACCAGGCCGGTGAGACCTTAAGGCAGTTTATTAAGGACATGTACCAGGGCAATAAACTTGTTAAGGGTACGCTCATGATTGGAGATAAATCGGTAAACCTCAAAAATCTTACTATGCCCCTTCTGAACATCTTTGCCTCAGGCGACCACATCGTACCGCCCGATGCGACAAAGCCATTAAACGACCTCGTTGGAAGTACCGACAAAGAGCTCTATGAGTTTAAGGGCGGGCACATCGGGGTATTTGTAGGCGGCAAGTCACAGAAGGAACTCGCCCCGGCAATTACCAACTGGCTGCACAAAAGGGCAGACGGCAAACCTGCTAAAAAACCAGCTAAACATTAATAAACAGGAAAACAAGCGGCAGCAATGCCGCATAAATGGAGCAGAGGCGGAGGAGCTGGGCATACGCATCCCCGCCTCACATTTTTTGATGTCAAAAACTCGATAGATGAGCGATACCTCACCGGTCATAAAAGTAACTAAACTTGATGCTTATATATTTAGCAATAAGTTTTGGGTAGCAAGAATAGAGGCAAAGAAGTGGGCTGAAAATAATATACAGGGAAAATCTCCAATTAACAAAGCTACAGGTTGGAAAATTGATATAACAAGCATAGGTGTCAGAAAAGCCATAAGCGGTGAACGATTGACCCCACATTTTGAAGCTATTAGGGCAATTCCTGAATTAATAGAAAATGCTGTCTTGACTGAAACACGTCCTGATAGAAATAGGAACCCAGACATTAAGAACATCCACATATTTTACGCACCATTGGAAGTAGACGGCAACCTTTATAGGGCAAAACTAACAGTCAGAGAAAGTATTTATGGGAAGAAATACTACGACCATAGCCTTACAGAATTAGAAAAGCCCACTGCAGGTCGAGCTTTGCGCAGGGACGATACCTTTACAGGTAGTGCGTCACCTACGGAGCAGCAGGCTTATACTATTAGTTTAGGAGATTTGCTTAAGAATGTCAAGACCTCTGATTAATAAAATAGACTCTACCGACGCCGTAGTGCTGTTACTTGTTGCGGCTGCCCTGATAGTCTTTTTACCCGTTAAGGATTTCGACTTCGTTTCATTTGACGACGCCATACACATATCCAACAATCTCTATGTGCGGGCCGGTCTCACGGCAGAGGGTGTGAAGTGGGCATTTACGACAACCCTCGAGGGCAACTGGGTACCCCTGATGTGGCTTTCTCACATGGTTGACGCAGCGATTTATGGGACACACCCGGGTGGACATCACATGACCAACCTTATACTTCACATAATCAACTCAGTACTGTTGTTTCTTCTTTTTAAGAAAATGACCGGGGCAATTTGGCGTAGTGCGTTTGTTGCTGCGCTGTTTGCCATTCATCCCGCCCATGTTGAATCTGTTGCCTGGGTGTCTGAACGTAAAGACCTCTTAAGCGCGCTCTTTTGGTTTATTACAATGTTTGCCTACATAAAATACACAGAGTACCCCTCAGTGAAAACATACATGTATGTGATTATCTTTTTCGTGCTTGGCCTGATGTCAAAGCCAATGCTTGTCACACTGCCATTTGTACTCATATTGATAGACTGCTGGCCGTTAGACCGGCTCAGGCAGACGGCATTGTCCAAACTAATCATAGAAAAACTCCCCCTGTTTATAATTTCCGGCGTATTTAGCGTTATCACTTATTTCGCGCAGAAAAACTACAAGGCCGTAATTTCGTTGAACGAACTTCCACTTCCCCTTCGGCTTGGCAATGTGCTGGTCTCGTATATAAAATATCTGAAAAACGCGCTTGTTCCTACTGAGTTGTCGGTGTTTTACCCCCGCATGGAGACAGTTGAAGCGTGGCAGTGGATTGGGGCAGTCGTTATATTGTCTGGCATATCGATATATGCTGTGATGAGCGTTAAAAAGCTGCCACATATCTTTACCGGCTGGTTTTGGTTTCTGGGTACAATGGTGCCTGTAATTGGCATAGTACAGGTGGGGGCACAGGGGATGGCCGACAGGTATACGTACATCCCTTTTATCGGGCTTTTTATTGCCGCAGCCTATGCAGAGGTTACTGAGCGCACGCCAGTAAAATTAATCTTAAGAGCGGCAGCGGCAGCGATTATCTTAGCGTGCATTGGACTTTCGATTAAGCAGGTCAGATATTGGCAGAACTCGACAATTTTATTAACCCACGCGGCAGAGACAATTAAGACAAGCGCCCTCTTGTACTATAACCTTGGCACTGTCCTTGCGGAGGAGGGAAAATACGACCAGTCCATCAACGCCTTTGACAAGTCCATAGAGATAGAGCCAAGCCGTGTGAATGCCTATATCAACAAGGGTGTCGTTTTCATGAGGATACGCCAGTTTGACAAGGCAGCGGAGAGTTTTAGTAAGGCCATTGCCGTTAAGCCTGACATTCCAGAGGCGTATAACGGTCTTGGCGAGGCCATGATGAGTTTAGGCAGCCATGAGACCGCTGCCACGTTATTTCAAAAGGCACTGTCGCTTAATCCAAAATACCCAAAGGCACAATCAAACCTTGATATGATATTAAAGCAGGGAAACTTCAGCACACACACCGATTAATTACTGGTTGACCACGTATCATATTGGATATGTTATACCTGCGGCAGTCCCATCTCTTCAAACACCTGCTGCACTAACTGCTCTGATTGATTGTAGTTGTGAGTCCTTGTGAATAATTGCTCAAATAATTTTCCCTTCAGTTCCATTAAATATCTCTCATAGTCTGAAACTGCATTAATAATCACCGAAGTCTCACGTGGAACTGCTGCAATATAACTATCCTGCCTTTGGGCATATATAATATACTTTGCCTCTTCAACGCTCAACGCAGTATATTTAAATGAGCCGTCTTCGGAGATAACATCCTGTTGGCCCATAAAATATGACCCAAGTTTCAGGGGCTTATTGGGCAGGGAGATTTCACATGCACCCTTGAGATATTTTGAATCTACAAACCCTTCAGGAAATATTTTTACACCTTGCGGTAATATTTCATTGACGACAGTTTCTTTTAATTTCTCGACATCTCTGTAAGTCTTTGCCTTCTTATTATTTTTTCGCAGTTTGGGCAGCTCAAGTCTCTCTCTCACCAAGCCGGTAACCCCGTCATACAACGGCTTCAGATATTTCTTCGGGTCAAGTCCAAGCGCCTCCAGCACTGCGCTGTCAAGCGATTGCCTGTCTTTCATTTTGACCTCTTCAAAGATGGGGTTGATTTCCCGATTTTTAAGAGCCTCAAAACTCTTGCTTTTCTTCGACAGTGAATACAGTATTTCTTCGTTAGGTACTAATATATCCTTCCAATCAATGCCTTCAGTCTTAGTGGCCCCATCACCAAGGTTTACCCTGCTTATTAGCTCTCGAAATAAGGCAAGCAGTGTTGAATTCAGATAAATACAAAGTCCATAATCGTCTATTTTGGGAAACACCTCGAATAAATTATGATCGACTTTTATATTGTCGATATTTAATGGGGCAAAAAATCTATCGTTTGTAATCATCTGAAGCAATATCCTGCCGTGAGGTCTCTCACCTAAGTCATACCAAAGTTTTCGGCCTGAGACTGAGGTTACTTTACTCCAGGGTACACCGTCGGCAGACACTCGTGTCTCACCCCATTCAATATATTTTAATGCCCCATATTTCTTATTCCTCTTAAGATATTTTTTAGTTTTACTGCATATGAAAACTTTATATTGGACATCTTCAGATTTTAAGGTGATTTTCAACGCCTCCTTGGGTGACTTGATAATTGGAGCTAAATACTCATCCTCGATTCCCCAGTGCTTTATCCTATCCTCATTGATATAAAAAAAGTCGTTTACTCCTGATTTGTATCCACTTTTTATGTCTGCCAGTTCTCTTAATGGTACAAGTTTATCTTTACAGTTGTCCATTATTTCAAAATAGACCGCTGGTGCCCGCAAATATTTGCCCCACTTAACCGTCTTACCGGCTTCTTCCACATCTTTAAGCAACTGGGATTGCTTTATGGCCTTTATCTTGAAATTATTGTCTTCATACGTAGTGCTGCCATCTGAATGTTTCACCAGCTTAACGGCGTGATACTTGTCGCGCCCTATGCCGGATGTTTCTATTGTGTATATCAAAGCATCAATGCCATGCCATAGGTCAACGGGGAAATTCTTATCCCACGGAAAGAGTTCTTTGAGGCGCTTATTGATTTTTACAAAATTAACCTTGTTGTCGTCCCTGATAGCGCCGTCTTCACACCGTTCAAGGATTGTAATAACTGTGTTTATTGAGGCATCTTCAAACCACGGCTCACATCTGGACTCTAAAATAGCGATTACCTTGAATTTTCTTAGAAAAAATCGCTGAAGTTCATATCCATATGCAACATCTAACCATGAATTTGATGTAACAATCCCCATCCTGCCACCTTCTTTAAGATGCCTTGCCGCGTGAAAAAACAGATAGGCATAAATGTCCGCCTTGCTTGAGAGTTTCAGCTTTCCACTGCGAAATAACTCAGGATAGTCATTACTCCAATCACAAAATAGTGCGCTTTCAAGCGAATCTTTATATCCCTCAATTCGTTTTTCTATTAGTTCCTGCCGTATATACGGGAAATTACCTACTATCGCATCAAACTGGGGTATATTTTCATCAATAGTAAAATCAGTGCCGTGCGGTTTCTTTGGAGGGGGGAATTTAAATGTCTCACTCGGTTTAACGAAAAAGAAATCCCTCGATATGATTCGCGGGAAGTTCGCATAATCCTCTATTTTTTGCCTGTACAGGTTAATGGCTGCAAGTTCGGCGGGGAAATGGGCAACATCTATTCCCCATATCAGAGAAAGCAGTTTCCTATGGTCTCTCTCACCAAAGTTTCTTAGCCTGTCATAGGCCCTGATGAGAAATGTCCCCGTACCGCATGTGGGGTCTAAGACTGTGTCTGACCTTGTCCTTACACAAAAGGCTGTGATGAAATCAACAAGCTCTTCGTTTGTGTAGTACTGCCCAAGCGTGTGCCTTTCTTCTGGCGGGATCAGCCTTTCAAAGACATTTCCAACAACATCATGCGGCATTTGTGAAAAGTTGTACCTGTTCAGGGCTTCAATAAGATTTACCAGCGGTTCTATGCCTTTTTGTGGGAAAGGCACTTTATCGGGAAAGTCCTCCTCGAACACCGCCTGATAGTCAATCTGCCTGGCAATCTCAAAATATCTCTTCAGCTCCCTGTCAACATCGAGGGGATTTGTCCCTGTTAAGATAAGCTTTGGGATGTCGGAACGGAATCTGCGCAATGTCAAATAAAAGAGTATCTTTCCTAACAGCCTATAGACTATTTGTCCTGACACTGTTTCATAAAACGTCAGCCCCGCCTCGTAGACCTCGATGCCCTGTTTTGCCGCCCATGCAAATAGCACCTTATTAAAGGCAGCGTTATTCCCAACTTCTGTTTCTAATGATTTATGCACATGGGGTCTGATGGCCTTTACTGCCTCTGAAAGCTCATGGATGAAGAACGTGGAATCAACGTCGATAAGATGAAGGTGTCCAACACGAAAAATGGCAGACAGGTCGTACAATATCTCTTTTATCCTTGATTTCAGAAGCTGTTGTCTGGGGATAACCCATAGGTCATCCGGTGTTGAGATTTGAACTATTTCAGGATATGTCTTATACCGGAGTTCTTTCGATACGTCTGCCGTTAGCGGCGTCCTCCAGATAACGGCGTCTCTCATATTACACGTCACAAAATAATCGGCGTGCATTGCCTGTGCTTTTCGGGCTGATACGTTAAGTAATTCTTTGTCATCTACTGCTGTTGCCGGAGTCTTTAACTCCCAACCGCAAAACCCCCGACTGGTCTGTCTGTTAAGCCAAAGTTGAACATCAGGGAATCTTGTCTCGTTTTCTGAAATCTTTAGAGAATGTTCTGAGGAGGCAGCTTCAAAGGGATAGTCACCGTCTCTTAAAAACTCGTTAAGCCATGATATTACCTGACTGGTAAATTCCCGTTCGTTGGATATAATGTCTGACACTCACCTATTCCCACTCGATTGTGCCCGGGGGCTTGCTTGTTATGTCAAATACTACGCGGTTTACTCCTTTCACCTCGTTAATGATGCGGTTAGATATGATTGAAAGCACCTCATATGGAACACGCGCCCAGTCTGCCGTCATACCGTCTACACTGTTTACCGCCCGCATGGCGATGGTGTAGTCATATGTCCGTTCATCTCCCATCACGCCCACTGTTCTCAGTGGCAGCAACACGGCAAACGACTGCCAGATTTCCCTGTAGAGTCCGGCATTTTTTATTTCCTCTATTACAATGGCGTCGGCCTCTCTTAATATCTTAAGCCTATCGGCACTCAGCTCCCCGATACACCTGATAGCAAGCCCCGGCCCTGGAAACGGCTGGCGATAACATATCTCATCCGGCAGCCCAAGCTCCACGCCTATCTCACGCACCTCGTCCTTAAACAACTCCCTCAGCGGCTCAATAAGTTTTAGATTCATAACCTCTGGCAGCCCGCCCACATTGTGATGAGACTTAATCGTTGCCGACGGCCCCTTAAACGATACGCTTTCAATTACATCAGGGTAGAGCGTACCCTGAACAAGATATTCCACAGCGCCCAACTTCTTTGCCTCTTCCTCAAACACAGCGATGAACTCCCTGCCGATTATCTTGCGCTTTTGTTCAGGGTCAGTGATCCCCTTAAGTCTTTCGAGAAATCTTTTTTCAGCGTCAACTACGATGAGATTCAGATTATAGTGTTTTTTAAACGTTTCTATGACCTTTGCCTTTTCATTCTTTCTCAGTAGACCGTTATCTACAAATATGCAGTGCAGGCGCTGCCCTATGGCCTTGTGTATCAATATCGCGGCAACCGATGAGTCAACGCCGCCGCTTAACGCACAGACTACATTGCCACTGCCGACCTTCTGCCTTACCGCCTCCACCTCGTACTCTATAAACGACGACATCTGCCACGCCGCAGAACACTTACATATGCCGTGGACGAAGTTATCCAGAATCTTATCACCTTCCTGGGTGTGTGCTACCTCAGGGTGAAACTGCAGGGCATAGAGCATTCTATTGTCATCGGCGATTGCCGCATGAGTGGAATTAGAGGTGCGGGCTATTGATGTGAACCCGCCCGCAGGCAATACCTTTACGCTGTCGCCGTGGCTCATCCACACAACTGACCCTTCACTAAGTCCTGAAAGAAGCCCTGCGTGGTTGTCTATATTCAGGGCAGCCCTGCCGTATTCACGCTTCTGCGCCCTTTCTACTTCTCCGCCCAATAAGTGGACAATTAGCTGCATCCCGTAGCAAATTCCAAGGATTGGCACGCCTAAATCAAAAATTGATTTATCTACAATCGGTGCATCTTTTTCATATATGCTTGCCGGCCCGCCCGAAAGGACAATCCCTTTAGGTTTAAATCCCCTGATTTTTTCTATCGGGGCATTATACGGGAATATTTCTGAGTAAACCTTTCGCTCTCTTATGCGACGTGCTATGAGCTGTGTGTATTGTGAGCCGAAGTCCAGCACCAATATTTTATCATATTCTAACATAGCGCCCTACTCCGCCCTGTAGTTTGGGGATTCTTTCGTTATAATAACATCGTGAACATGGCTTTCTCGCAGCCCCGCATTGGTTATCTGAATAAAACGGCAGGTTTCTCTGAGTTCATCTAATGAGATCGCCCCACAGTAGCCCATCCCGGAGCGCAGCCCACCGACAAGTTGATAAATCATCTCGTTTATCGGCCCCCTGTCCGGGACCCTGCCCTCCACGCCCTCAGGCACGAGTTTACTTAGAGATTTAACATCCTCCTGCATGTAGCGGTCTCTGGCGGCATTGGCATCTGCCATAGCGCTGAGTGACCCCATCCCTCTGTAAACCTTATAAGTCCTGCCCTGATAAAGGATCGTCTCTCCCGGGGATTCCTCTGCACCGGCAAACAGATTGCCTATCATCACAGCGCTCGCCCCTGCGGCAAGGGCCTTAGTTATATCACCAGAATATTTTATACCGCCGTCTGCTATTACAGGTATACCGCGTGCCGATGCCTCCTCGCACGTATCCATAATGGCCGTTATCTGGGGAACGCCTACGCCGGCTACTATCCTTGTCGTACAAATCGAACCTGGCCCAACGCCCACTTTTATGGCATCTGCCCCCGCGTCAATAAGGTCCCTTGCTGCGTCTTTTGTGGCAACGTTACCGGCTATTACAGCAATATTAAACCTTTTCTTTAGGTTTTTAAGTGTTTCAATTACAGAGTCCGTATGCCCGTGTGCGGTATCTATTGCTACAATATCGACGCCGCTTTCTATTAGCAATTCCGTGCGAATCATTGAGTCACTACCAACACCAACCGCTGCCCCTACCCTCAGACGGCCAAAACTGTCCTTGCAGGCGCATGGGTATTTCTTCTTCTTCTCAATGTCCTTTATTGTTATCAACCCCTTGAGCCTGAAATCCTTGTCAACAATGGGGAGTTTCTCGATTTTATGCTTGTGCAGGAGTTCCTTGGCGCTGTCCAAATCCGTGCCCTCGGCGGCAGTTACCAGATGTTTTGAGGTCATAACGTCCCTAACCGGTTTTGTCAGGTCTGTCTCAAACCGTAAGTCCCTGTTTGTAAGTATGCCTATCAATATACCGTCTCTTGTCACAGGCACACCGGAAATCCTGAACTTCTCCATTTGAACAAGGGCATCACCCACTGGTGCATCAGGGGATACGGTAATTGGAGATACAATCATGCCGCTTTCAGATTTCTTTACCTTATTTACCTCAGATGCCTGATTTTCCGGGGTCATAGCCTTGTGTATTATACCAATGCCGCCCTCTCTGGCGATGGCAATAGCAAGGCGGGATTCCGTCACTGTGTCCATCGCAGCAGACATCAACGGGATGTTCATTTTTATATCGCGCGTGATGTATGTCTCTACATTTACCTGCGACGGCAGCACGGACGCCTTCCTCGGCACCAACAGCACATCGTCAAACGTCAACCCTAATTTAATATTTTCTATAATCATGTGTTTTTCCTTTGTTTTATGGGTTATTTGAATTACCTCAGCTTTAGCTGTCAGAATACTAACATTTCGAGGGCTTATTTAGCAAATGACCCGCACAGCATGGCAGAACAAACGGTATCACGGTCACTGCATCTGCTGATTATGAATTATGCAAACTGAATAACATAAATAGGCTGGCAGTTTCGCTGTAAGGCTTTTCAGGGAAAAAAAACGGGAAGGCACATTTTATTTTTCATGGGCTTTCCCGTTTAATAAAAAGTATGTTCAGGAGTCAGCTCTTTTTTATGTACAGCTCCCAGTGTCCCTTGTCTTCTACCTTGACTGAGTCAAAGCCAAAACCCTCTTTTTGAGCATACTTGGGAATGGAATCCTCGGCTGAGGCAGGCGCATCACACAGCACCTTTAACAGTGTGCCATTGTCCATCTTCTGTAGTTTCTTCTTCGTTAATACGAGGGGATATGGACACACCCTCCCCAGTACATCCAGCACTTCCGTTGGTTCCTGAGTTCTTAGTTCGGCCATCAGTCTCTCCTTATTTATTAATTATTGACCTTCAGTTAGAAAAACATGATATGGTCTGCCGATTCAATCTCGCCCATTATCGTTGAAAACGGCACCAGTTCGCTTGGCATATCTGCCCCTATGTCCTCTGCGTCCATGATTATCTGGTCCTCTGTCAGACCATACTTCTTTACGTCTTCTTCACAGATAAGCACCTTTATGTCCGTAAGCAAGGCATTCTTTATGTGAGACTCCAGCGTTGTCACACCATATGTCTCCGACGCCTTCTGATTCCTCAAACAATTCAACACGCCAGCGCCGATGAATGCCAGCACAGGTTCGACATTCTCCCCGTCCTCAAGGTGAATCTCCACAGTCTGACTAGCTATCGCATGTGTTAGTGCAAGGCGTGAGGTCTCTGATTTATACGGCATTTTATCCACTATGAAGGCTATTTTCTTTATCGACATTACTCACCTCCTATGTGCAGGACCCTGTCGGCAGAGAAACAACTGGCAAGATACCAGTCCATACTCTTCCTGCCAAAGCTGCTTATCACATCTTCTTTGTGATACCCGCGAGACTCGGCACAGGCCTCACATGCGGTTACATTTGCGCCGCCTTCGACCAATCCAGTTATAGTTTTCTCAAGCGACGAGTAGTCCTTAAAAGAACGCTGACCCTTCTTCGACAGCATCGTGCCGTTTCCGGAAAGCCACATGTCAACGTCATGACCTTTCTTTCTTGCTGCCTCTGCCAGTTTCACCGCGAAGTCCAGCGTCATCGACCCCACAAGCGAAGAAAAGCATCCGATGGTTAATTTACCCATTTCATTGCCTCCTATAGCCAGATTGTTTTGCCGAATTCGTTAAAAATAATATCGACCAGTCCGTCATAATCCACGACCGTCACGCCTGAGTCAACTTGTGAAGGCTCTATGCCGCGTGACACTAAGTCCTCTGACAGTGCGTATACCTTTGCTCCTTTGCCGAGAACCGGCGACTTCTGACCGTTTTCTTTGAGTGCGGCTGAGTACACAGCGTTTTGTACCAGTACCAGATCAAAAGAACCCGCGCTTAGTCTGTCAAGGGTATCGTTTGACTTTGTGTGTTCACTTAAAAATACCCCTACTTTCATAAATACACCCCCTTAGTTGAGTTGATTTCGTTTATATTCATGAGACCCTATTGCCTTAACGGTAACTCTGAGTTATAACAATTATGAGATAAAATTGTCAAGACTAGGGTATAATATTTCAACAAGTATTGCCGGTGGGATAAGAAACCTAAATGGATAAGGAAAAGAAATTTTATCCGGATTATTTAGTCTGGATACTCTCTGTTGTCATCATGATTGTCATGTTAACTGTTGTCCTTGCCATGTCGTTTCCGAAGGAGATGGGGCGGAGGATAAGTTTCTCTGCACCTTTCAGTCCAAAGCCGGAGTGGTTTTTCCTTTGGTTTTTCGAGATACTGAAATACTTCCCCGGCAATTTTGCCTTTATTGGGGCAGTGGTGCTTCCAATATTATTTATAGTTACACTGATAATGATTCCATTTACAGACACTGGCAGATATGGCAGGTTAAAGGCAGCCGTGGCAATCGGTCTGATTTACTTTGCCTTTATACTGTTCACAGTACTGCCTGCGCTGGACTACTGATATGTTTGGGGGCAAGGTACAGGTATATACAGGAGACGGCAAGGGAAAGACGACTGCGGCTGTTGGACTTTCAGTTCGGGCGCTTGGGGCCGGTCTCAGGGTGTTTTTCGCCCAGTTTATCAAATCAAGGGAGTCGTCAGAGTTCACCGCACTTGCAGCCTTTGGAGAGCGTTTCTGTTTAAGGCGTTTTGGGATGGGTTTTGTCTGGGGCGCCCCGTCTCAAGAAGATAAAGATGCAGCGCAGGCGGGGCTGCTTCAGGCCAGAGAGTCAATGCTCTCCAGCACATATGATATAGTTGTCCTTGATGAGATAAATGTCGCTATAAGCTGCGGCCTAATCTCATCAAAAGATATTGTCGAACTTATCAAAGACCGGCCAGACGGCGTCGAGCTGGTTTTAACCGGCAGGGGGGCACCCGAAGAGATAACTGCCGCCGCTGACCTTGTGACAGAGTTAAAGGAGATAAAACACTATTACCACAGCGGGGTAAAGGCAAGAAAAGGCATAGAATACTGAAAATTGGATATTAACGCACATAACAAGAAGACCGATTTCATAAAAGCCAGCAATGGGACGTTTAACTTCGGAGAAATCATTGACGGTAAAGAAAAGATACCCATTAGGCTAGAAGTGGGAAATGATGATTACGGCAAAACTCATATTGAAAAGAAACGCATTCAGAAAATAAAGAATGCAGGCTACAAGAATGTTGAATCCTTTATTGAGGATGTTTCGAAAAATTATAACCAAATATGGGAGCAACCCAATGGTCGTTTAATGATAGTCAGGAGAAATGGAGATGCAAAAATAGCTGTGGTTGAATTAAAAAAGAGAATTGGTGATTCTTATTATGGAGTAACAACAGGCTTCATAGCTGGCCCGGATTATCCATCAAAAGGTGGGAGAAAGCTACGTCAGGGAGGGGAGCGTACCCCCTCAGTCAGCCCTGAGCAGTTGACTCCACTTACCAACACCGCCCCAAGTGAAGCTCAGGTGAGCAGTGCTTGGCGCACGGGCCAGGTAGCTTCTACTTCTATTGTGCCACAACCCAACGATATTGTCAAGGCCAGAGACAGGCCAGTGAAGCGCAAGCTCAGGGGGGCGCTTGATACCCGGCCCCATAACTCAAACGCCACTAAATAAAGGAGCTACCAATGAACAAAGATGACTTAAATTATTTCAGAAACTGGTTTTCTGATTTCAGCGCCAGTTATCACTATGACGACATCAATGACCAAAGAAACATTACGTTAAAGGAAAAGCACACAAAACATGTGTGCGCCAACATGGTGGAAATCGCTGAGGCACACTTCAACAGCCCAAACGATTGTCTGCTTGCCGAGGCGATTGCCCTGTTTCACGACACGGGGAGGTTTCCCCAGTATGCCAAATATAAGACATTCAGAGACGCCATATCCATTAATCACGGGCTGCTTGGTGCAGAGACCCTGCTTAAGGAACAGGTCTTGGTTAATTTACCCGCAGAGGAACAAACCCTGATACTCCAGGTGGTCAAATACCACAATGCCTATAAAATCCCGAACTCCCAGACTACTGAGACGGTTAATTATTTGAAAATGATACGCGATGCCGACAAGCTTGATATTTGGGATGTCTTTATAGAGCATTTTTCTTTGCCGCCAGAACAGAGGGCCTCTGCTGCCACACTTGGCTTTCCAGAGACAGACGGTTACTCCGGCTCACTGATTAACTGTGTCTATGATAAAAAAATGGGCAATCTAAAGGACGTAAAGTCTGTAAACGACTATAAGCTGCTACTTTTGACCTGGATATTCGATATTAACTATGAAAAGAGTTATAGTTTGATAAACAGCAGGGATTGTATAGCCAAAATCTCTGAATTTTTACCGCGATGTGATGAGATTGCAGAGATAACTGCTGTGCTGAGCGCTTATGTCAGAGAGAAGGCCGCAGGGAAATAAACACCCTCTATACCTGCCTGTCCAGTATGTCACGTATTTTCAACAGGAACTCGTCGGTCATTATAGGTTTCGATACATAGTTCAAGCCTTCCTCGAAGATGCCCTTTCCGTGGATGACGTTATACGTGTGACCGCTTATAAAGAGTACCTTTATATCGGGCTTATATAACTTAATCTCGTTATAGACCGTCTTACCGTTTTTCTTTGGCATTATGACATCAAGAATGACAATTGCTATCTCGTCCTTGTGTTCGATGAATTTCTCTACCGCGTCCTTGCCGTCAACCGCTTCTACCACCTTGTAGCCTGCCCGTCTGAGTACCTTGACAGTTATTTTTCTTAGTGATTCGTCGTCCTCGGAAAGGAGTATCGTCTCCGATGCACCCGTTTTGGCAGCAGGCTGCTGCTGCGTCTCTGCTTCTGTGAGATTGTCCCCAACAGGCAGATATATGGTAAAAACAGAGCCTTCTCCAACTGTACTTTCTGCCTCTATATGCCCCTTGTGCAGCCTGACAATTCCATAGACGGTGCTTAGCCCAAGTCCTGTCCCCTTGCCCACTTCTTTTGTTGTAAAGAATGGGTCGAACATTCTTGCCTTCGTGTCTTCATCCATGCCTGTTCCCGTATCAACTGTTTTAATATAAACATATCCGGTGTCTGCGGTGAGGCCGTGACTGTGCAGCATATTTGGGTCGGCAATGCCAAGCTCTATGCTTAACAGGCCGCCTTCGGGCATGGCGTCTCTGGCGTTTGAGGCCAAGTTCATCAGCGCCATTTCCATATGTGTTTTATCAGCCATTATCATAACGTCGACAGCTTTGATTATGGTCTGAATCTCGATGTCTTCGCCTATGAGCCGCATCAGGAGTTTTTCCATGTTCCTTACAAGCGCTGAAATATTTACCGGCTTTAATTCATAGATGTGTTTTCTGCTGAAGACAAGCAGGCTTTTCGTAAGACTTGCCGCCCTCTCTACCGAGGCATGGATGTGAGCGGCATAACCGGCTGCGGTAACATCGTCTTTCACCCGCATCTTAAGCAGATATACATAATTTGTAATTGCTGAAAGAATATTGTTGAAGTCATGGGCGATGCCTCCGGCAAGCTGACCGATGGATTCCATTTTTTGGGCTTGCAGGAGTTGGCTTTCAAGTTCCTTATGTCCGCTTGTGTCGATAACGCCGGCTATCGCCCCTTCATATCTGCCAAGTTCATCCATAATCGGTGACGTTTCGATAGTTGCGTATAATGGCTTGCCGTTTTTTCGCAGGAATTCCAGATCAAGCTGACCCTTTATGCCCTGGGCGAGGCGTGTTATGCTATGTTTGCATATGTCAACATATTGTTCACTAATAATTGAAAACATATGACGTCCAGTCATTTCTACTGTATCGAATCCAAGCATCTCCGCCATACGGGGGTTTACCAGCGTTATAGTGCCATCTTTATCTATGACCAGAATACCTGCGTGCGTAAGCTCAAAGAGCTGCCGGTATTTGATTTCGCTCTCTGTAAGGGCGGCCTCAACCTTCATCCTTTCGGTTATCTCCTCGCGCAGCTCTTCATTTGTCTTTACAAGGTCGTCGGTGCGTTCTTTAACAAGGGCCTCAAGGTCATTTTGATATTTCTGCACTGTCTGCTCAAACCTCTTACGATCAATGGCAATTGCGTAGAGGTCTGCTATGCGCCCAATGGTGTGAAGGTTTCTCTCTGTGTAGTCTGCTGCCGGGTTTGCCAGGGCGATTTGACCGGCAAGCGTGTTACCAATCATGGCAGGCACCGACAAAAAGCGCTCTATCGGTATATGACCGTGTGGTACGCCCGAATGCCTTGGGTCGTCTTTTACAGAGTTAGACATAATGGCTTCCTTATTATTTAATACCCAGCCCCATAGCCCTCCAAACTGTTTAAATATAGTGTCTTTGCCCTCAACCTTGCAGTCATCCCAGATGTCTTTTGTCATGGTTGGACATATCAGGTAGCCGGTCTCCGGCTCAATATAACCGGCAAAGCCGTACTTACTGCCTGTGAGACGCCGCGCGTAATCGACTGCCATATTTGATATCTCCTCTATGGAGCTGGATTGTATAATCAGTGCTGAGAACTCGGCAAGGGACTTGTTGATTTCCAGCTCATATGACAGCGCCTCTTCTATTCGCTTCTTTCCTGTTATATCGCGTCCGATGGTAACAAGCCCGCGGCGTCTGCCATCTGAGTAAAACACAGGTGTTTTCAGCGCGTCAAATGTCGTTATTGAGCCGTCGGGGTTTGTAATTGAGACCTCCTTGCTCATGATCGTACCGGAAGTCCACACTGCTTCGTCAAACTCGATGTTTTTTCTAAAGGCATCCTTGTAGTGTTCTTTGTCAACAGCTATCTCAGAATCGGTTTTACCTTTATATCTGTTTTTATCGATGTTAAAGTAATTAAGGACGAAATCGTTAGCCTCCAGCCACCTGTCCTGCCCGTCTTTAAAAAACACTATATCTGGCATTGCATTTATTAACCTTGTCAGTTCTTCTTTAGTCTCAACGGCAATGTCCTTCGCCCGCTCTATTCTAATCACGCCAATGAAAAAGACCAAAGAAATGGCACATAGAGTTGCTGTGATAGCTAATCCAAAGATTCTGTGTTCACCTACCTTTTTATTAGACGCGAAAAGGACGATTGACCATCCTTCAATATCTATTGGTTCTTTAATAAAGGTGTAATCGGCATTTCTAAATGAGATTTTAGCGCCGCTTATATATTTGTCTTTTAGTATTGACCTGAATGGTTTATTTCCAAACTGTCTTGAATTCAGTAAATCCAGCTCCTCATTTTTTTTCAGCGGCCATAGGGTTTGGTTGACAAGGGATGACTCCCCAGATATAAACACTACCCCGTGCGGGTCGGTAAGAAAACAATAGGAGTAGTGCCGAAAGTCATTCTCGATGTCGTCTATATCTTTTTTTATCACGGCAATGGCGATTATTTGTGAGTGTTCATCTCTTATAGGGGACGACACATAATAGCCCTTCTTGTTCGACGTTACTCCAAGCGCAAAATAATGACCAACCCCACCGGATAAAGCCTGTGTAAAATACGGCCTGAAGGCATAGGATTTTCCAATAAAACTGTCCTCTTTGTCTCTGTTTGAGGACATAATAGTAGTCCCCTTGAGGTCTATAATGTAGCAGACAGTAGATTGGAACGTCTTATTAAATCTGTCTAAAGTTGAATTAATACCTCCTTCTTCACCTTTTTTTAGGGCTTCAATTAAATCAGGCGATTGAGAGAGGGCAATAACGGCCTGTTCGTAATTGTCCAGCAGACCCAGTATTCTGTTTTTCAGGACTTTTACAGTTGCCATACCGTTTCGGTATACTTCATGTTCGGCATGAATAACCAAATAATGAGTAAACAGCACTCCGGCAGCGACTATAGCCGCAAGCGACAATACACCAAGGGCTATGTACTTATTTCTCATTATATCAACCTCCATTGTATAATAATATACAAAAGGTGCATTGTCAACATGCGATTTATAACAATTGACCAGGCTGATTCAGATATGCGAATATAATTCAGATATAATGAGGAGGGGGATGATAGTATGACAAGTGCCGGGTGGGTGGTTGGAGACGTAATCTTAGACCTCTATGAAGTAAGGGAAGTCTTCACAAGTGGAGGCATGGGGTTGGTCTATCGTATATATCATAAGGGGTGGAACTCTGACATGGCAATGAAATGCCCGCGCCCGGAATACTTTAAGACAGAGATACAAAAAAGCAGTTTTGAGCATGAGGCCGAGACATGGATGAGCTTGGGCCTTCATCCAAATATTGTCAGTTGTTACTATGTGCGCCGCATAAGCGGAGTTCCATGTGTGTTTGCCGAGTACCTCGAAGGCGGCTCACTGCGTGACTGCATAAAGCAAGGCAAGCTCAACTCTATCGATGCAATCATCGACACGGCTATACAGTTTGCCACAGGGCTTCACTATGCCCATGAAAAGGGGCTGATACATCAGGATGTCAAACCTGCAAACGTGATGATGACCTCTGATGGGATTGCAAAGGTTACAGATTTTGGACTTGCACGGGCACAGTCACTTACAGCCGCTGAGTCCACCTCACCAGCTTCTCTGTCATCCGGCAAGGACACACCACAGCAAAGTCAACGCAGAAAGAGCCACCTATCCAGCCTATGCGGCATGACACAGGCTTACTGTTCAATTGAGCAGGCCAATCACACCCCGCTCACATTAAAGACAGACATCTGGTCATGGGGGGTTTCCATATTAGAAATATTCATAGGAAGCGTAACGTGGTTAAGCGGCAATGTAGCAGGTATCGTGCTTGACGATTACCTGAGAAACCCTCCAACGGGCGCAAATGTCATGCCAAAGCCGGTAGCCGCGCTCCTTAAGCGGTGTTTTGCACATGACCCTGCGCAACGCCCAGCCAACATGCAGGAAATCATCACAGAACTTAAACAAATATACAAAGACATAACAGGGAAAGACTACCCGCGCGGCGAATACCTGGCAGGACGGCTCACAGCCGACAGCCTTAATAACCGTGCCGTTTCGTTCCTTGACCTCGGGCGTACGGACGAGGCCATCGGCATGTGGAAGGAATCCCTGCGCGTTGATCCCCATCACATTGAGTCTACGTTGAATCTCGCCCTTTACGAGTGGAAGCTATGCGCCATTACAGAGCGGGATATATTCCGCAGAATCGAGGAACTTATGAGGAGTCAAACCCTCAAACACAGGGATTACAACCTAATGGGCAGGATGTATATGTTCTTTGGCGAGTATGGGAAGGCACTTGATACTATGTGGAGGGGGTTTAGAGAATCTGCTGTCTCATCAGACGAAATCAAGGCCCTTGTAGCGGCTCTTTGTGCCGAGGGCAGACACTCATCAAAAAAAGACAACACCGCCGCTATGACCCTTTGGAAGGATGTGGAGAAATACTCAAGATCGCTTATCGAAGGCGCCTCAAGGGACATTCAGATAATCGCCGCCCATGCCATTTCCCTGATGAGACAGGGCAGGACAAGTGACTCCGTGGCCTTTTACGATAAAATGAAAAAAGATATCCCATCGCTGCCAAACTCTGTACTAGGCGCAGCATTAGGCTATCTGCCCGGTTACGAGCTAATAAATCAATTAGAGGGGCACAGCGGCCTGGTCAGTATGGTTGTTCTGTCGACAGACGGTAAGCTTATCGCATCTGCAGGCACTGAAGACAGGTGTGTACGCCTCTGGAGGATGGACACCGGTGAGTGTATTGGCGTCTTTGATGGTCACAACGACTGGGTTACATGCGTATGTTTTAGTGCCAAAGGAGACTCAGTCATATCGGGAAGCCTTGACAAGACCCTGCGCTTTTGGGATATAACGCGCGGGAAATGTACTAAGGTCTTTGATGCGCACAAAGACGGCGTCACGGCAGTTACGGTAACTCCCGACGGCAGACATGTGATAAGCGGTGGAAATGACGCGGCGATTCGCATATGGAGTTCTGGAAGCCTCGTTCGCACCCTTGAGGGACACGGCAGCAGGATAACCTCACTGTCTCATGGTCAGCGCGGGCCTAATGTTATATCAGCAAGTAACGACAGGACGATTCGCATCTGGAACACAACCACAGGAAAGTGTCTGACACTGATGACAGGGCACGACGGGGCTATAAATCACATAGCAAAACTTGACAACTCATCTTATATATTGACATCCAGCGAAGACACGACAATCCGTCTCTGGGATACTGCAACGGGCAAACACCTGAGGACATTCAGCGGTCACAGCAGCTCTGTCACCGCAGCGGCCTTTATGCAGAGCGGGGCAGGATTTATCTCCGGCAGCACTGATAACACGCTCTGCCGCTGGGACATTGAGGCAGGTCAGCGCCAGTACGTGTTTAAGAAATTCGAGGGGCCGTCGCTGGCGTTGAGCCCCGATGGCAAGACACTAATCTACTCTATTTGGAATGGCCTGCGGGTGGTAAATATACTAAACAGGTTTGCCCTTCCATATGCCATAGCAGTTCCGGTATCGAGTGAAGAGGCAGGGAAACGCGAGGGTGGATTTCAGACAATACTTGATGAGGCCGAAAGGCTGATAAGCGAGGGGCAGCTTAACACTATCCCGGAGCTGATAAAAAAGGGCCGCCAAATCAAGGGTTACGAAAGAGACAGAGACGCGCTGGAAATCATGGAGAGGCTCTCCCGTGTATTTCCACGAAAGAAAGTTCAGGGCGCGTGGGAGTCGAAGGTAGCAGAAGGGCACAGTGGCGCAGTCAATGCCGTTTCTGTCAGCAAAAACGGTAAGTACGTGGTAACGGGCAGCGCTGACTGCACAGCAGCACTTTGGGATGCTGCATCGATGAGCCGTCTGAAAATCTTTAAAGGACACGAGGCTTCGGTAAACGCCGTAGCCGTAAGCAGCAACAACCGGTTTATACTCTCCGGCAGCGAGGACGCCTCAGTACGCCTGTGGGACCTGGAGCAAGGTGAATGCAGATGGACACTTAGCAGTCACTGTGCGCCTGTGACAGCAGTTGCCTTCAGTCCTGACAGTAAGTATGTGATATCGGGAAGTCTTGACGGCTCTGTTGTCCTCATGGACACAAACAGCAGGCTTGAGCTTCGAATTTTGTTTGAGCGCATGAGCCGCGTCACGGCTGCCGCCCTTACGCCCTGCCTTCGCACTGTCATAGCCGGATATGAAAATGGAAGTCTCCAAATCTGGGATGTAGACTCTGAAGAGTGTCTGGCATCCCTGAAGCCGTACAACAACAGTGTATCCTCACTTGCAATAAGCCCTGACCTTAAATATGTAGTGTGCACCGGAGAGTTTGACAATACCTTTCACATCTGGGACATCGGCACCAAAAAGCTGTCACGGTCTTTCAAAGGCCACACGGGCGGGGTGTTGAGCGCTGAGTTCAGCCCGGACGGCAGGTTCATAATCTCCGGCAGTCAGGACGGCACGATACGCATATGGGAGGCAGCTACCGGGCGCGTAAGCCGCACGTTTACGGGTCACAGCGGCGCTATACACGCTGTGTGTTTCGGCGCTGACGGCTTTAGTGCGTGGTCAGGGAGCGCAGACCACATGCTGAGGGCCTTCTATATAGACTGGGAGTTAGAGACAAGGGATATTAAAGACTGGGATGACGCAGCGGCTGCGTATATGGAACAGTTTATATCGAGGCACACGCCGTTTATCAGGAACTCGTTCACAAGGCGGGGAACCACGGTTTGGGATGAACAGGCTGTCGGGTCATTACTTTCGGAGCTGAGTCTGCGCGGCTTCGGATGGCTCAAACCCGAAGGTGTGCGGGCGAAACTGGATGAACTTCAACAAGCGGCCAAAGCCCACTGGCGGCTTTCAGAAGAATCCTTTAACGCAGCAATAACACAGGCGAAGGAACATATGAATATTGGAAGCTACACAGCGGCCATTACGCAGATAAACAAGGCACGCTCCATTGACGGCTATAAAAACGAGACAGAGGCCCTCAGGCTTACAGATGAGATGTCTATGACATTTCCCAGGACACACATTGCCGCCTCACTGAGACTCAACATACTCAGAGGACACGGCAGCACCATAACGGCAGCCACATTCACAAAGGATGAAAGATTTGCCGTCACCGCATGTAAGGACAACCGTGTGCGAATATGGGAACTGTTGACGGGTAGTTGCGTGAAGGCATTTAGCGGCGGCAGCGTTACGGCACTGCTTATGTACGGCAGTACGCGTGTGATTTCTGGCGGCATAGACGGGACGCTTCGTCTGTGGGATATAAAAACCGGGGAGGTTCAGAGGGTATATAAGGGTCATACAGCAGAGATTAATTCGCTGAACTTAGCACGCGGAGGCATGTTTGTCCTGTCCACAAGCAAAGACGGTCTGATGATTCTCTGGGACGTTGAAACGGGTGAGCGAATAAGGGTATATAAATGCCCATCGAACAGTGTGACATGTGCGGCAATAGATGAGGACCTTGCCTTTATCGCCTCAGGCAGCACAGACAGGCTCATCCGCCTCTGGGACCCGGCATCGGGCAGCATTATAAAAACCCTTGCAGGTCATACGGACACGGTGATGGCAGTTGCGATAAGCCCTGATGGTACGTTTATTGTATCCGGGGGTTCTGCAAGGAGGGTACGCATGTGGGATACTGAGAAAAATACCGCCATCTTTGAAGGGCACAGCGGCGCTGTCACATCCTTGCAGATAACTCCTGATGGACGGTTTTTTATTTCTGGAAGCGTTGACGGCACGGCACTCCTTTGGGATAGGACACAACCAGGCGCGTATACGGCCTTTGGCGGACACACAGCCCCGGTAACATGCCTGTCACTGTCGCAATCGGCAGGGATGATGATAACGGCAAGCGAAGACCGGACGGCCTTTGTGTGGACCCTTCAGTGGGGTTTTACTATAAGGGATTTTATGGACTGGGTTGAAGGGGCGCTGCCGTATGTAAAGAGATTCCTCTCAAGACACAGAAAGATAGTAAGCGACACACTGACAACCATAGGTCTGCCGTTTATTAATGACGAGGACGCAGCCAGCAAACTTCTCTTACTTAAAGACGAGCTGAGACGAAGGGGGTTTGGCTGGCTGACCAATGAAGGACTAAGCGCCAAGCTCAGCGAACTTAAGGCAGAAATCGATGCCGACTGGAAGAAAACTGTAGCACACTACAAAGGGCTGATGAAATCCGGCATAGACTTTATGAAAGACAAACACTATGCAAAGGCAGTTGAATCCTTGTCAATGGCCCATTCACTGAATGGTTTCCAGCGGGAAGAGGAACCGCTTCGGCTGCTTGATAAAATGCACAGCGTATATCCAAAGACTAAACTATTAGACGTATGGCGGGTAAATAATCTCGCTGGTCACCGCGGCAAGATAACGGGGTTGGTGGTATGTTCCGACAACAGACACGCCATCACTGCAAGTGACGACAATACGCTGAGGTTTTGGGATATACTGAGCGGCAAGTGTATCAGGGTATTTGAGGGACATACGGGTGCCGTTACATCTGTAAGTTTGACCATAGACAATCGCTCAGTGGTATCGTCGGGCGCTGACGGCACGATTCGGCAGTGGGATATTATAAGCGGCGAATGTGTCCGTGTCATCGAGGCGCACAAAGATGTAGTGAACACAGTAGTTACTGTTGCTGACAACCGCCGCATACTGTCTTGCAGCGCTGACGGGACAATAAAGCTATGGGATTCGTTTACCGGCGAATGTATAAATACATATCCATCAGGCAAACCGACTGCCCTGGCAGTCAGTCCTGACGGGATGTATTACTTTAGCGGCGGGGCAGAGGCGGAGTTTTGGGACTTGTCAACCGGAAAGCTGATTCATAGGTTTAGAGGGCCTGCACAGTCTGGCGTTACAAGCATCAAGGTCACGCCAAACGGACGCTATATGCTGACAACCGGCCTGACAGCACGGCTTTGGGATGTACCAACAGGTGAGATTTTTCGCACATTTGGATGGCACACAGGAAAGCCTGCCTCTGCTGCCATAATGCCTAACGGTAAGTATGCGGTCCTGGGCAGCGACGACGGAAGTCTGCGGTTTTACGACATACTCTCAGGGGAGCTGTCCAAATCGGTTCACTGGCATACGGGAGCGCTGACGGCAATTGGTATAAGCCCTGATTGTCATTACATTGTAACGGGCGGCGACGAAATGACCGCAGGGGTTTGGTACGTGTACTGGCAGACTGCTGTAAAAAACATCGCAGACTGGGACGACGGCGCCCGGCCATTTGTGGAGATATTTTTAACCCTCAAAACGGCAGGCAGATACCCTGTAGTGAAAAAGCCCCAGTGGACAGATGATGACTTCAAGGAGCTGCAGAAGGAGTTATCTTTACGCGGTTACGGGTGGCTAACGACCAGCGGCATAAAAACTAAACTCGATGAAATGGCAGCAAACTGGAAGACTACCCTGTCAGAGAGAAAGTATCTTTTCGAGAAGGAATTCAGGGCAGCGCGCTAACACATAAATATTCCAGCAATTCTCGGTGAAGTAAAAAAGCATCGGAGTATTCTGGTTCGGACAAGTGTCCCAGCTGTTTGACCAGCAAAAGCGGTAAAATCCATTACACACACCAGATATTGCAAGTGTGATAATGCACCATGACATGAGGCAAGTAATTCCCTTGGCACCGG
>LNQR01000073.1 GCA_001541255.1 Candidatus Magnetominusculus xianensis | reverse complement strand
ACCGGAAAGCCTGAACTCAAGGGCTCTGAAAAGAAGTCTGATACATCACCTGCTGATACTGCCAAACCTGATAAAAAGACAAACACTGTTGCCTCTGCTAAAAATACCGGAAAGCCTGAACTCAAGAACTCTGATAAAAAGTCTGATACACCCCCTGCTGATACTGCCAAATCTGATAAAAAGACAAACACTGTTACCACTGCTAACACAAAAAACATCGACAAGTCAGCGTCTGACAGCAGCCATACAACAGACTCTGAAAAAGAACAGAAAGGTAAACCGACGGCGGTCAAGCATCATAAAGTTGAAAGTGGTCAAAGCCTGTCCTCAATTGCAAGAATGTATGATATTTCCGTAAAGGAGATAATGAAGGTGAACTCGATTAGCGACCCACTGAAGATTAAAGTGGGTAAACTCCTGAAAATCCCAATAAATTAACTTATCAGCCTACGCCGCCAGTCTTCAAACCTGAAACACTTGTGTTGGACTTAGTTGACCTGCTTTAGCAATCAGGCATTATTAAAGTGCTTGACTTTTAATGAAAAATAAAGCTATAATGATAGTGAGAGATAGTTATCTCATTTCAGGAGTGGGAAAAACCCACTCTTTTGTTTTATTGGGTGTGGAATAGGATTTTGGGCATGGAGATAATGAGACGCCTTGAGGCTATAGTGAGGGAGGCAGCCCTGCAGAGGGCTGTAGAACTCTTTAGTGTGGAGTTAAAAGGGCAAGGAGCCAGAAAGATATTGAGAGTGACAATAGACAAAGAATCATCGGTTGGCATAGCGGATTGCGAGGGAATGAGCAGAGACCTGAGTGCAAGGCTTGATGTAGAGGGCATACTTAAGGGTGGATATACGCTTGAGGTGACTTCACCCGGCATTGACAGGCCGTTAAGAAATAAGGCCGATTTTGTAAAATACACCGGCAAACTTGCTAAGGTCGTAGTGAAGGGGACTGCCGGAGGTGCTATCAGTGTGGCTGCAAAAGATGCCTGCATCATCGGGAAAATACTGTCTGTTACAGATGATGCGGTTACGCTTGAAGACGCCAAATCAGCGGTTGAAATAAAGTTTCACGATATAATCAGAGCTAAACTGGAGATTGAGATAAAATGAGCAAAGAGCTTCGTTACATTATCGATCAAATAAGCCATGAGAAAGGGATTTCCAGGGACACGCTCAGAACTACGATTGAGTCTGCGATGTTGACGGCAGTAAAGAGGAAGTTTACGAAATTCGAGAATATAGGGCTGACTATCAGCCCTATCGATTACGAAGTCAGTGTGTTTAAAATAAAGTCTGTAGTTGATAATGTAACAGATAAGCACACGCAGGTGTCATTAGAAGAGGCCCTGGCTATTTCACCTGAGGCGTCTTTAGGTTCTACGGTGAATGAACCGCTTGATATAAAGGACTTTGGGCGTATAGCGGCACAAACTGCAAAGCAGGTTATAATGCAGAAGGTGCGCGAGGCTGAAAGGGACGTAATCTATGACAAATTTGCCAATAAAGTCGGGACTGTTGTCTCAGGCACAATAATCAGAAAGGACAGGCTTGCCTACAACGTCAGCATAGGCAAGGCAGAGGCCGTCCTGCCGGTAAAAGAAACTCTTCAGAGAGAGCATTTTAAAAATGGCGATATAATCAGGGCATATATCGAATTAGTTAATACTACGAACAAGGGTCCGCAAATAGTGCTGTCAAGGATTTCGACAAACTTTGTCGCTGCGTTATTTAAAATGGAAGTGCCGGAAATCAGTGACAACATTGTTCAGATAAAAGATGTAGTGCGTGAACCTGGGGAGAGGACGAAAATCGCTGTCTTCACGAAGGACTCCACAATTGACCCAATTGGTGCATGTGTGGGGATGAAGGGCACAAGGGTTCAGGCAATTGTGCGTGAGTTGAGGGGCGAACGAATTGACATCATTCATTGGACGCCAGACGCGAGGCTCTACATAGCGCGTGCGCTGACTCCGGCGGAAGTAGACAAAATAGGTATAAACGAAGAGGATAAGACCGCGATGGTTGTAGTTGAGGACTCGCAGCTTTCTATAGCGATAGGAAAGAAGGGCCAAAATGTCAAACTGGCCATGAAGCTCACAGGCTGGGATATCGACATAATCAGCGAATCCAGATACGCCAAAGTAAGACAGGACAAGTCTGACAAATCAATTGACGAAATCCTGCAGGACAGGCAGGAAGAAGACACATAAACTACGCTCGCGCTGAGAGTCAAACGAATGTGGAATAAGATAAAAAGAGACTTCGAGCGCGGCGTTGATAGGCTCCAGTGGTTTGCCGCCATTGTAACTGAAAGGCTGACCATTGAGCTTTCCTTCGTAAAGATGCTGGCAAAAATAGAAGCACTCGAAAAAGAAAAGGAAGAGCTTTATAAATCCATAGGTAAGAATGCCTACGATCTGAGTTTCAACAGGACAACGGACCTTTATAACCACCACAAGGTTCAGCAGGCAATCCGGGAGATTTCCTCCATTGAGCACAACATAGAGGAATTGAAAAAAGAGGCAGGGGAAATCATATCAACGGAGGGATAGCGCTGCTGCCATACTACATATTAACAGCCGCATTCGGGTTAATAGTTGGGTCATTTCTAAATGTTTGCATACACAGGCTTCCCCAAAAGGGGCTGTCTATTGTCACACCGCCGTCAAGCTGCCCTGCCTGCGGCAAAAGGATCAAGCCGTGGCATAACATACCGGTTATTAGTTATCTTGCACTCAGGGGCAGGTGTGCTTACTGCGGGGTGCATATTTCGCTTAGATACCCAGCGGTTGAGCTCTTAAACGGAATCCTCTATGTGCTGGTTTACGCTAAATTTGGCATTACAGCATATTCGATATACTACATGATGTTTATATCGGCGTTGATAGTGATAACCTTCATTGACATAGACTATCAGATAATCCCTGATGTGATAACGCTGCCTGGGATGATGCTGGGGCTGGTTGGGTCGATATTTATATTGCCTGAGCCGCATCTGTATGGCAGGTTGATGGGGATTTCCGGGTCACTTGCCGGGCTGTTCACAGGCGGGCTGATATTTTATCTCATAGCCGTGGTAAGCAGGGGTGGCATGGGGGGAGGGGATATAAAACTGATGGCGATGGCAGGGGCAACGTTTGGCTGGAAATCGATTTTACTGACGATTTTTATAGGGAGCTTTGCGGGGTCTATCTATGGGATTTCCCTGATGATATTTAAGGGAAAGGGCAGGAAGGCCAAGATTCCATTCGGGCCGTTTTTGTCGTTAGGCGCTGCGGTGTCATTATTTTACGGCAGGGAGATTATTGCGTATTACTTAAACCTGTGACGACTGATGCTTAATGTGGCTCTGGCAGATTGTGCTTTTCCAGCATGACCGTTACGATTTCAGTGGATGAAGGCCATATACCTCGACGCCTTCCGGCATTGCGCTGGTAGCGGTTCAACTCATTCAGTTCAGGTTGCCACCGGACTGTTGCCGTCACACGCCAACATCAGAGCTTGGCAGACGGCTGATAAACTCCTCTGCATCGCGCCGGATTCGCTTGTGCATGTTGGGGACATCAATAGGCCGCTCCGTCGCCAATACGCGGCAGCTGTTGCAAGACGTTTTTCTGAGTCCTGAAAAATATCTGAAAAGCGTGGACAGTCGCGGTTGAGAGCGACGACGCCAGCAATGTAACTATCCGGACTGCTCTGTGCCGCCAATATCCGCAGGACATGGGATTGCAACTTAGTGAGGGGCACGGTATAAGCCTCTTCAAGTTGGCTGTTCGACGTGGCTGCTGGTTTCATTAATCTAAAATTGACCATTAAAAGGGGTTAATGCTAACTGAAAATTGACCACCCTGTGCATAACTTCTCATGATAGGAATGGACGAAATATTAAGGTCGCCCAAGTTAGTCATCTGATTTGGACAGCAGTGGTTTATTTTGGGTAAATAACAGGGGCATTGGTGTGGCGCACCTACCGCTGCATGATTTTGTAGGGATTTATGAATTTAGTATGCTGGCGGCATAAACTTTGGGAGGTTTTAAAAGGTAATTCAGGAATGTCTCCCAATCGGGAAAGATCATAGTGGCAACCAAAACCCTTAGCATTTCCCATAAGCTGCGCTTACTCCCAAAGTTCTTCCTGCATTGTTGATACCTCACATCACTATATAATGGACCCCCAAAATTGTACAACATATTAAGTTACAGTAAGAGCAGAAAGATGGAGGTTCAAGTAAATAATGAAGACGAAATATGCATCAGCATTTAAGGCGAAGGTAGCAATAGAAGCGATAAAGGCAGAGAAGACATCATCAGAGCTGGCAACCCAGTATCAAGTGCATCCAGAGCAGATACGGCAGTGGAAAGGAATAGCCAGCAGGGGAATAGAAGATTAGGCAGGAGGCACAAGGCGGAGAAGAACGAGCTAATAGATGAGCTATACAGACAGGTTGGTCAGCTAAAGATGGAACTTGACTGGCTGAATTGGGAACTACAGGTTAAGGACAAGAGAATGCTAATCGACAGGACAAATGAATTCATATCGATAGCAAGGCAGGCAGCGCTTTTAGGGCTGTCACGGTCAGCAATATACTATGAGCCTGTAGTA
>LNQR01000072.1 GCA_001541255.1 Candidatus Magnetominusculus xianensis | reverse complement strand
TCTTTCTATAAGTCGTACTGCTTCAGACTTAAACTCTTCATCTTATCTTCGTCTTTCCATCTCCTACCTCCGTTTCTGTATTCTACCTTAATTTTCTTGTCCTCTGAATCGGGGTAAGATCATAGTGCGTTTGCCCTGATTTCTGAAATAGGATACTTGCTACGGTGTGCAGGATTAACTTATAATATTATTATAGATGCGCTTGGGCGATGATATCTGTTATATTGTGGGGTGAGTTTTATGGGGCAATTCTCTAACTATTCCTCTGTTACTGTATATTCATCTGCTGAGATCAAGATAGTGTGTCCATACTGCGGGGCAAATTGTACAATCATTAATGAATATCCACCGGAAGAGGATTTTGCCACCTCCTGCACTACGTGCGACCAGCCTATTGCTATTCGTCTTAATTTGAGGACATCCTACCGTAAAAAAGTTAATATCGAGGCGTTTTATCAGATTAAAGGGGTCAACCGCCCACCAAGAAAGGCGACTATTCTGGATATGTCCCGCGGGGGGCTGCGCCTTAAGTGTTTTAAAAGCACTCACGAAGTGGTTGGCGGTATTCTGTTAATGAGCTTTCCATTACCCCCGAAAGAAGAGAAAATAACTGTTAGTGCGGAAATCCTACGTGTTACAGA
This sequence comes from Candidatus Magnetominusculus xianensis, assembly GCA_001541255.1. GTDB lineage: Bacteria > Nitrospirota > Thermodesulfovibrionia > Thermodesulfovibrionales > Magnetobacteriaceae > Magnetominusculus > Magnetominusculus xianensis. Next base: position 2,786 of record LNQR01000072.1, on the reverse strand, counting down.
GGAGACAAAAACAACCGTTGTCCTGGGACTAAGGTTTAAAGACCTGGGTGAATACGAAGATATACAAATTAGTTTTTTCCTTAAAGCCTGAGAATATTAACACTTGTAGTTTCTCCCCTGATATGTGTTGAGCTGCTTGAATTTATTATCTATATCTATTAATATCTGCTGTCTGGTCTTATTCCATACGGGGGCTATCAGAATATCGTCCGGGGCGGTGGCAAACATCCGCTGTAAGACTACGCCAGGTGTGAGCCTCTCAACAAATTCTACGAGAAAATCCAGATATTGCTCATACTCAAAAACAAAAAATGGGTTCCTTGCATATTCCGCCGCCATCGCTGTGCCCTTGACTACCTGTAGTTGATGTATTTTCAGAAATCCTAAGCGAAGCCCTGATATCACCCCGGCCATTGAGAGCATCTCTGCTATTGTCTCCGTAGGAAACCCTGCTATTATGTGTGCCCCGATATGTAATAAGTTATAGTTTGCGGCCATGTCTATGGCATTGATAAAACAGGCATAGTCATGCCCCCTGTTTATATATGCAAGGCTTTTGTCATATATCGACTGAAGGCCAAACTCTATCAGCACAAAATAGTCCTTCGCTATGGACTCAAGCAGGGCGAATTTCTCATCATCTATAGCATCTGGCCTTGTGCCCACTGCAATGCCCACAACGCCTGGATGCGCCAGTGCCTCGTGGTATATCCGCCTCAATTCGTCAACCGGTGCGTATGTGTTGGTGTATGGCTGAAAGTAGGCGATAAATTTATTCGCCTTGTACCTTTTCGACAGATATGATATGCCGTTTTCTACCTGCTGCCTTACCCCCAGCGCAGGCTTGCACGACGACGGGCGGAAACTGTCGTTATTGCAATAGACACAACCTCCGACGCCCACTGTGCCGTCTCTGTTTGGGCAGGTAAACCCCGCATCTATGTTGACTTTATAAACGCTCTGACCAAAACGCTCTCTCATATGAAGGCCAAAGGAATTATAACGGCGGCGTTCGGTTGTTACATTGCCCACATTATACCTTAACCTTCCATCTCGTGCCGTCTTCTTTGTCCTCAAGGATAATCCCTTTGGCGTCAAGGTCTCCTCTGATTTCATCGGCCAGCTTCCAGTCTTTTTTTGCTCTGGCCTCACGGCGCCTTACTATCAGCTCTTCGATTTCAGATTCCGTTATATCAGCCTTGTGTGTGGCAAGCAAGGACTGATACCACTCCTGCGGCGTCTTTGTAAATATGTTCAGCACCGCTGCACAGTCCTTTATATCCCCTGCGGCCTTTTCAACTAAGAGCCTGCTCCTGCTGGACGACGGTTTTTTATCGAGATAGCGGTTTATTTCCCTAATCATATCAAAGATTGCGGCAAGCGCTGAGGCCGTATTAAAATCGTCGTCCATCGCCTCCATAAATCTATCTTTAAGAGTACCGGTTGTGGCGGCGAAGTCGTCATCATACTTCGATGGACTGGCCTTTTCTTTAAACACATTTAAAAAATCACTGACGCGAAGCACTGTGGAGTATACCCTATCCAGCGACGGCTCTGTCTGCTTCAGGCTCTCGCGCGAGAACTCTATTGGGCTTCTGTAGTGTGTTGAAAGGATAAATACCCTCAGAACTTCGGGGTCGAATTCCTCCAATATATCCCTTATTGTAAAGAAATTCCCCAGGGATTTGGACATCTTTTCCTTGTCTATTGTGATAAAACCGTTGTGAATCCAATACTTGGCAAATGGCTTACCTGTGGCCGCACAGCTTTGTGCGATTTCGTTTTCATGGTGCGGGAAGATTAAATCTGCCCCGCCGCCGTGAATATCAAAGGTCTCACCGAGGTGTTCCAGCGACATGGCGCTGCACTCGATGTGCCAGCCCGGTCTGCCCGGCCCCCATGGGCTGTCCCACGCCGGTTCTCCCTCTTTGGAGCGCTTCCACAGGGCAAAGTCAAAGTGATTTCGCTTTTTTTCGTCTATCTCTACACGTGCCCCTGCCTCCATTGACTCAAGGTCACGCTTGGAGAGCTGTCCGTAGTCAGCAAACTTCCCCACTTCGTAATATACGCCGTCTTCGGTTTCATAGGCATATCCTTTGTCTATCAGCTTTTTTATAATGCCGAGCATCTGGTCTATATGCCCTGTTGCCTTTGGCTCAACGTCAGGGGTTGCAACACCCAGCCTTGTCATGTCATTGTAGTATTCCTGTGTATAGGTCTCTGCTACTTCGTCCCATGTCTTGCCATCTTCATTTGCCCTGTTAATTATTTTGTCGTCGATGTCGGTAAAGTTTTTTACGAATTTTACATCATAGCCCCTGAAGCGGAGGTATCTGCTGATTGTGTCAAAGACAACGGCGCTTCTAGCGTGCCCAACATGGCACAAGTCATAGACCGTTACGCCGCATACGTACATCCTTACACGATTGCCATCGACCGGGACGAATTGCTCTTTTTTGCCCGACATGGTGTTATATATCTTTAATCCCATTTTTCTCCTTTATTCCTCCTTTATTCCACTATTCCACCGGCTCTGCGTAAGCTGCATATTTTACAGACTGCCGCTTTATGCTATAACAGTTCCGTTGAGTTTGGCAACTGCGCATTAGGCCAGGGCAGACGCATCTGAAAAAATAATCTGTAAATGACTATTGCGCGGGAATGACAAATTCCAGTGTCTATTTTTGTTTTGCTTGTCTGTCATTCCCTCGAACAGACTGTGTCATAATAGCACCCCCCTTTCTTTTGAGGGGTGGGCGTAGCGGCTAGGCAGCTGGGGTATTTTA
>LNQR01000071.1 GCA_001541255.1 Candidatus Magnetominusculus xianensis | reverse complement strand
CCGCACCTCCGCAGCAGACTCATGCCCCCCTCAAAGAATGGGGGGGGCTGACTGGTTTTATTATGACACAGTCTGTTCGCTGGAATGACAAAAAAAGAGCATGGAATGGTATTGTTAGATGTTCAAGTGTTCAGTATTGCCTGTCATTCCCATGTTTTTTATTCTGTCATTCCAGCGAAAGCTGGAATCTATATGACGAAATGGCTATTATAATTTTCAAATGCGTTTGCCCTGACTCTGTTGAGTACTCAGCACAAATAAGACCAATCATATGCTATAATTTAGATATGCCAAGGAAAATCAGGGAGCTTGTCCGTGATTTAACAAATGCTGGTTTTTATGAAATCTCAGGAGCTGGTAAAGGCTCGCGCACCGTATATCCTCACATACTGAATACTCGGGTGCCGTAACGCTGACCGGGAAATCTGGCGATGATACAAAGCCAAAACAAGTAAAGCAGGCGATAGAGGTGTTGAAGAAATGAAAAAATCTGACCGTTACCACAAATGGGTTGAATGGAGTGAAGAAGACCATGTCTATATTGGAAAGTGCCCTGATCTGATTACCGGTATACACGGCGGCGACCCCGTAGCGCTGTACAGTGAATTATGCGAAACCGTTGAAGAGGTTATTAATCATTTCGAGATGGAAGGACGCGTACTCCCTGCTCCACGCATCCGCCCCATGCAGGAAGTTATGTGAGTTTGCGTTAATTAAGAGGAGAGTGACCTGCCGTTTTCAGCAGGATTTGAAAATCCCTTAATTTTGGAAACTTTTGGCGATTGCCGGTAGTGCTTGTGCTATGTTATAATCCCTGCGTAGAGATTATGATTGTTTTGTCTCTGTGTTTTCGTGTATAATCAGTTTGCTGTGTCATATATCACATAAATATGCGAGGAGGTCTTATGCAGAGGAAGGTTTTAGCACTTGTGCTGGCGGGTGGTGAGGGTAGAAGGCTTTTTCCTCTTACCGCTATGCGCTCCAAACCGTCTGTACCGTTCGGGGGAAGGTACAGAATTGTTGACTTTGTCCTTAGTAATATCATCAACTCAGGAATCTATTCAATCTACCTGCTTGTTCAGTACAAATCTCAATCCCTTATATCACACATTCAGGAAAACTGGAGCCAGACCTCCGTATCCCGCGAGCAGTTCATCACTATTGTCCCGCCTCAGATGCGTAAGGGGCTGGAGTGGTTTCAGGGTACTGCTGATGCCGTACTCCAAAACGTTAACCTTATACAACAGCATTCACCAACGCATGTGGTAATCTTCGGCTCTGACCACATTTACCGAATGGACATCGCACAGATGCTTGACTTCCATGAGCAGCGCAATGCCAAAGTCACGGTTGCAGCCATCCCCGTACCAATCGAACAGGCTTCGGCATTCGGCGTTATCAAGACCGCGGCTGATAGCCGAATCGAACGCTTTGAGGAAAAACCCAAAAACCCGTCATCTATGCCCGAAGACCCAACAAAGGCCTTTATCTCAATGGGTAATTATATCTTCAACACCGATGTACTACTTGCCGCACTCGCAGACGCTCAGAGAAAAAATGAACACGACTTCGGCGGCTATGTCCTGCCGACCCTTGTAAGCTCGGGCGGGCTCTTTGCCTATGATTTCTCTCAAAATACAATCCCCAGCACAAAACCCTACGAGGAAGTCGGCTACTGGCGCGATGTCGGAACTATTAAGGCATACTGGGATTCTAACATGGATATGCTTGATGAAGAGCCAATATTTGATATTTACAACAATAACTGGCCAATACACCCGACTATATCATTTGTGCCGCCTGCTAAAATCATCAGCGGCGATATTCAAAACTGCTCTATCTCAAACGGCGTAAGAATAAAGGGCGCCTCTATCAAGCACTCCATCATCAGAAGCAGTGTGGTAATTGAAGAAGATGTCGAGATTACAGACTCGATAATCCTTGAGCGCGTCCATATTAAAAAAGGCGCCAAACTCAATAAGGTCATCATCGACAAGAACAACGTAATAAACGAAGGCGAAACGCTTGGTCTTGACCCCAATAAAGACCGCTTCAGACTGCACATAGATGAGTGCGGTATAGGGATTCTCCCAAAGACTATCTTATAGACGGGTAGACGGGCCTGATGAGGTGAAAGGACTATGGTAGTAAACAAGTCGCTGGTTTTTAGTACGCGTGGAAACGGACAACTCATCGACGTTACCGCTCACGTCAACGGTGTCCTTGCCGACTCAGGCGTACATAATGGAATTCTGACTGTGTTCGTGGTTGGCTCAACTGCAGCTGTCACAACACTGGAGTATGAACCGGGACTGATAAAAGACATGGCAGAACTCTACGATAAACTCGCCCCTCAGAACAAGCGCTACGCACACGACGAGACATGGGGCGATGCAAACGGTTTTAGTCACGTCCGCGCAGCGCTGCAAGGCCCAAGCCTTACAATACCGTTTGAAAACAGTAAGTTATACCTCGGCACGTGGCAGCAGATCGTCCTCGCTGACTTTGACCACAGACCGCGCAGCAGGACAATCGTTGTAAATATAATCGGTGAATAGTGAAAGGAGGCAGACATGGAGATAAAAATAGTAAAACCGGCAGCAGAAGACCTTAAGACACGCGGCGTAGAACACTGGCCGATCTGGCAAAAGGAGGCGTCGGTCTTCGATTGGCACTACGGTGATACCGAAGAGTGCTATATACTTGAAGGGCAAGTTACCGTATCGACAAAAGACGGCAAGAAAGTGGAATTCGGAAAGGGCGATTTTGTCACATTCCCAAAGGGGCTGTCGTGTACATGGGAGATAAAAGAGCCTATTAAAAAACACTATAATTTTAAATAGCTTAGTCTATGGGTTAGTGAGGGGGATCCTCCATGCCAGGCTTGCGGGGGCTAGGGCATCGCCGCCTTAGTCTTTATGTTCTCAATAAAATCCCTTGTTTTAAGGCCCTTCTCCAGCCGGTAGCGGATGTGCAGGTCAAGTAACATGCCAAGTTCCCGTGCCAGACCATCTGATGGAACTACACGATTTAACTTACTCCAATCCCATAGACGCAGCGTCTCAAAGAGTTTTATAGCCCCCGGAGAAAGCTCAAACCCGCTTATTGGATTGCCGTTGCCGCTGCAGTTGTCGCACAATATTGAACCCTCACGAAAATAAAACCGCCTTCCCGTGCCCGCGCATCGGGCACAACCATTCAATCTTGGCATAAATCCAGCGGCTGCCAGCATCTTTATCTTATAGCAGAGTATTGCCTTCGGATTCATGCAGTCTTGCTCCTGCATTCTCAGCGTATCAAGCAGTATGTCAAAGAGCCTCTCCTGCCTGACATGTTCGGGGATAAGCATAAATGTCATCTCAAATATCTCAGATACCCGCAGAAAACACTTAAGCTCTTCCCTGAGTTTCTGAAATGGATGGACAATGTCTGCCTGAATCAGCCGTGGTAATTCTGCGTTTTCCTTCCCCCACAGGCTGAGGCGGATATATGAGAAAGGCTCAAGCGCCGAGCCAAATCTGCTCTTTGTTTTCCTTGGACTCTTTGCAAATGCCCGCACAAAACCCTTCTGCCGGGTGAAAATCGTCATAATCATGTCGGCCTCTCCCAGTGGGAGACCCTTAAAGACAATGCCTTCGGCGCTGAAACGCATTACATGATATTGCCGAAGTCTTCTGGTTTGAGGTTTTTAAGCCATTCTTCGAGTTCGTCAGTGTTTTTGCGTTCGATGACGGACTCTTCGACGAAGACAGGGGAATTTGTCCTCAGGGCAACGGCAACTGCATCGCTTGGGCGCGAGTCTATCGACATTTCTGCTTTGCCGTCTGAAACATAAAGCGTGGCATAGTATGTGTTGTCTATAATCTCATGGACGATAACCTTCGTTACCGACATGTTAAGCGCCTCTATGATGTTTTTGATGAGGTCGTGCGTAAGCGGACGCGGCGTTACTACCTTGCCCAGCGCCAGGGCAATTGAGTCGGCCTCCGGCTTTCCAATCCAAATTGGCAGTGTCTCCTCTCCCTCTACGGCCTTCAGCAGGAGTATGTACATACCGCTTCTTGGGTCGAATAACAACCCATCGACTTTCATTTTTATAACCATTTTACTTAAACCCCAACTCCTCTAATGCAGAGACATCCTTACGCCAGTTCTTTTTCACCTTTATAAACAAGTCTAAATATACCCTTGCACCAACAACATCCTCTATCTCTTTACGGGCCTTCGTGCCGACGGCCTTTAGTGTCCTGCCGTTTTTCCCTATTATTATACCCTTTTGTGTGGGCTTTTCAACAAAAATATTTGCGCTTATCGAAACCAGGCCGCTCTTTTTTTCCTCCCACCTGACAATGTCAACCGCGATTGAATGGGGGATTTCGTCGTGTGTATAGTCCATCAGCTTCTCCCTTATGCACTCCGACGCCATGAACCTCTCAAACACGTCTGTCACTACCTCATCGGGATAGTACTTCGGGCCTTCCGGCAAGTAACACAATGTCTCTTGTACAAGTTCGTCAACACCGCTGCCAGTTTTGGCCGACACGGGGATAATCTCAGCAAAATCTATAAATTTACGGTACGCATCTATTATAGTTAGCAGCGCTGGTTTATCCTTGAGCATATCTGTCTTGTTTATGATTAGAAAGATAACCTTCTTCGTGCCCTTCAACATATCCATAACTGATATATCTCCGTCATCAGGCATGGAGGGGTTGACGACCAGATATATCAACTCCACCTCGCTTACCGTATCCATCGAGGTCTTCAATATAAAACGCCCCAGCGTATGTAACGGCGAGTGAATCCCCGGCGTATCAAACAAGACAATCTGCCCATTCGCCGCATTCTTAACGCCCATTATCCTGTTTCTCGTAGTCTGGGGCCTTGAAGTGACGATGGCTATTTTCTGGCCGGTTATCGTATTTAAGAGCGTGGACTTCCCGACATTGGGCTTCCCCATTATTGCTGCGAATCCCGAACGAAAACCGGTGCATTGCTTTTTAAGCACCTCTTATGCCAGCTTCTGCAGGGCAGATTTTAACCGCTTCAGGCCTTCGGTTATTTTTTCCATCGACGTAGCATAGGACATCCTTATATAACCCTCTGCGCCAAAGGCACTGCCAGGCACCAGGGCAACCGCTGCCTCTTCAAGCAGGTAAAGGGCCATTGCTGAGGAGTCCGCTATCTCCATATTGGGCGACTTTTTACCAAGATATGCCTTGATATTCGCAAAGGCATAAAACGCCCCCTGGGGCATCTTACACGATACGCCGTCTATGGCATTAAGTTCTGCCACCAGATATTTCCGCCTCTTGTCAAACTCCGTGAGCATGACGGGGATGAAGTCCTGCGGGCCGTTTACGGCCTCAAGGGCGGCCTTCTGGGAAATCGACGTTGGGTTTGATGTTGACTGGCTTTGAATGTTCTCCATCGCCTTGATAACCGCTGCGTCACCTGCCGCATACCCAATACGCCAGCCGGTCATCGCATAGGATTTCGAGAAACCGTTTATTACTATCGTGCGCTTTTTTATCTCAGGGTCTATTGATGCAATGCTGACATGCTTAAGGCCGTCATAGAGCAGCATCTCATATATCTCGTCTGATATAACATAAATATTGTTCTTGACGGCGATCTCGGCAATAGCCTCCAGTGCCTTTCTGTCGTAGGTAAATCCTGTGGGATTTGACGGGTAATTGAGTACAATGGCCTTAGTCTTTTTTGTAACGGCCTTAGAGAGCTGGTCCGGCGATACTACAAATAAGTCCTCTTCCCGGGTCTCGACAATAACTGGAGCTGCGTCGTTGAGGAGTGTTTGGTCAGGATAAGACACCCAGTACGGGGCCGGTATAATGACCTCATCCCCTTCGCTGTAGAGCGCCTGGGCTGCGTTATAAAGAGAGTGCTTTGCGCCCACTGAGACGAGTATCTCGTTTGGCTTATAGTCTAAGCCGTTGTCTTTTTGCAGTTTTGCGGCTATGGCATTTTTGAGTTCTGGTATACCGCCGACGGGTGTATACTTAGTGAAACCTTCGTTTATGGCCTTAATGGCCGCTGCCTTGATATTGTCAGGGGTGTCAAAGTCTGGTTCGCCGACTGCGAAGCTGATTACATCGATACCAGCGGCCTTCATCTCCTTAGCCTTCGTATCAATAGAAAGGGTTGCCGATGGTTTGACCTTTTTTGCTCTTTTAGAAATCATAATCTCTCAGGACCTCGTTAATTTTATTATTTACTTTGGAGAGTATAACAAAAATTGATATAAAAAAGCATGAGGCTTGTTGCTGCTGCCAGATAGTAGTTCAGTTGAGAACTTTGCAGTCCGAAATAATTCATCGTTTCTATAACTTATACACATCCTTGCGATGCCCTATTTTATGTACTACCACAATTTTGTTGGCACGGTCTATGTCATAAATTGCCCTATAATCACCTACTCTCAACTTGAATAAGCCGGAATGTTTGCCGTGGAGCGAAATATGTGATAGCGATTCGATATTTTCAATAAGCCGTTTGAATTTATCCAACACTTTTTGACCAGATTCTTTGTCTGAAACAGATAGGCTCTTCTTTCCTTGCTCCGTAAAGGCTAATCTGTATTTTACTCCCATGTAAAGCCTAATTCCTGAACAACATCTTCAACGGATATGAGTTTTCCCTGCCGTGCGTTTGTGATGCTTTCGAGCAGCTCACATTCTGTCTCTGGTCTCAGTTCCAGGCCAAAGTCAGGGTCAACGGCCTCATGGATGGTTTGAATAATTAATGCTTTCAATTCCTTTGCAGTCATGTCAGCCACTTTTTTATCTTCTACAATAACCATATACTTATACCTCCATTATTACAGTGGCGGCAACTATTGACTTGCCATACCCTTATCTTTGATTATATATTAACTGGATATGCTGGTCAATGTCCCCCCACTATTTTGATATGATATAAATATGTTATAGTAAACAGTATAAGGCTGTCTTCTGTGGAGGGGTGGCTGAGCGGTTGAAAGCGACGGTCTTGAAAATCGTTGTAGGGGTGACTCTACCGTGGGTTCGAATCCCACCCCCTCCGCCATATAATAGTTGTTTGATTGTGTTACAATTTCGTTACACTGTGGAAGAGATTAAAGACTGTAGAATAAGGGGGATGGTTGAGTGAAAGCTGAAACTTTAGCCTTAAGCGCGGATGAAGACCTGATTGTACAGGTTAATGCTAAAGGACACGTAGATATCAGGACATATGTTTACGATGCAAGAGGGAATTCAAAACCGACAAAACGGGGGATATCAATCCCGCCTGCGGTGTTAGATGAGTTCATATTATTACTCAAACAAGCAAAGCAGGAAATAGCCGAAAAGTCAGTACCGGTATAATATATCTGGCTAATTTAGATATTAGCAGCAGTTAAGCAGGTCTTTTTCCTTCCGTTATTTTTGTAATAACCCTGTGTGCGGCTAATACAGCAATGACTGCACCGTATATCAAGGGTGTGCGGATGTCTTTTTTCACAAGCCAGACGTAATGAATTGCGGAGGTTGTGGCGGCAGTATATACCGCTGCCTTATGTAAACCCCTTAAGCGCTCATAACTTATTCGCTTTATAATCACCGGCCCCATCATAACCACAGCCGCGGTTATAGACGCATAGGCCAGTGTCCCAAAGATGATGCGCGTGTGGGTTGCTGCGTCCACGAGGATTTCACTAACAGAAAAATTATGTTCAGCCGCCGCATATGTAAGAACATGAAGCGTGGCATAAAGAAACGCTGCCCTCCCTGATGCCTTATGATACAGGGCTATCCACCTCAGATAAGAAAGGTTGAGTAGTGTCCTCGATGCTATTGCCAATATCAGGAAGTTCAATGCCCAATCTCCCGTTATATGAATTACCTTTTCAACAGGGTTAGCACCTAATCGAGCCGTCAGACCAGCCCAGACAAGATATGCACATGGGGCGAGAAATAATAAAACAGTGGCTGAACCGCGTATTTTTGTAATCACGTAGTTTGGTGTCTTAGAAATTCTTACGCAGGTCCATTCCAGCGTAAAGCGGAGCCACCTGTTCGGCATAACCGTTGAACATCAGCGTTTTACGCCTGATAAATTCCCCGATTCTGCGCTCTTTTGCCTGTGACCATCGCGGGTGGTCAACCTCCGGGTTGACGTTTGCATAAAACCCGTATTCAAGCGGCCCTGCCTTCATCCATGAGGTAACGGGCATTTGTTCGGTGAACCTTATTTTCACAATAGATTTAATATATTTAAAGCCATATTTCCACGGTACTACCAGCCTCAGTGGGGCGCCGTTTTGATTTGGAAGCCTCTCGCCGTACATGCCAACAGATAAAATAGTAAGCGGATGGACGGCCTCATCCAACCGGAGGCCCTCTACGTATGGCCATTGAAGGACATCACGCCTCTGTCCCGGCATTTGTGACTGGTCATGCAGCGTGGTAAACTCAACGAACTTCGCCTTTGATTCCGGTTCACAAAGTCTGATAAGGCCATCGAGGGGAAATCCCACCCATGGTATCACCATAGACCACCCCTCGACACATCGCATACGATATATGCGCTCCTCAAGGGGGAATAGCTTTATTAAGTCATCGATGTCATAGCGCCTCGGTTTTTTTATCAGGCCCTCTATGGATACACTCCACGGTCGGGTGCGAAGGTCCTTACTGAGTGCGGCTATATCTTCTTTGTTTGTGGAAAACTCATAGAAATTATTATAACCCACCGCGCTTTTATAAGTTGTCAACTCTTCTTTACCGGCGTAATCAGCACGCTTTTCAATTTTCAAAGGTATAGCGCTGCTATGCGATTCAGCGCCGGAGAGGGCAGGAAACGCCGCCGCTGCCGCAGCGCTGGCTGAGGCCGCCATAAACTCACGCCTGTTCAAATAGACCTCTTTGGGGGTTATCTCAGTGTCGTTAATCTCAGGGTCTTTTTCTGTTGACATATAATAATGATACCTTTTTGCAGCTGCTAAGGTAAAGGAAAAAGTAACCCGGTTATGATATAATATAACAGGGAGGTGGAAGATGGAAAAATTGCTTTTAGGAGAATTTAACTATTACATTGAACACCAGGACGAGCTTGTGAAGCAGTACAATGGCAAGTATGTTGTTATCAGGAACAGTACTGTTATTGGAGCTTATAATTCAAAAATAGAAGCTATAAAGACTACAAGCGAAAAATATGAGCTTGGAACTTTTCTTGTTCAACTGTGTGAACCAGGTACGGAAAGCTATACACAGACATTTCATTCAAGAGTAACCTTTGCCTGAGCAGCATCATATACATGCATTTACTTACCGTTATAATGGATTAGCAAGGCAGCTCTTTACTGATGATGTTCACGTTACGGGTATTATTGATACTGCTGTTCAACCACTGAGTATATCATCTACGAACGCACTTATGTACAGGGCTATTTGGGATACCGGAGCGACTAATTCAGTTATTACACGAAAAGTGGTAGATGATTTAGGATTAAAACCTACTGGAATGGCAAAAGTGGCAAACACCTTGACTGTCGAAAAAGTTCATACGTATGAGGTTACTATTTTTCTGCCAAATAAAGTTTATATAAATGGTTTAACAGTTACGGTAGGGAAAATGGCAGATTTCGATATACTTATAGGAATGGATATTATTAGCAAAGGGGATTTTGCCGTTACTCATAGAGAAGGAAAAACAACTCTGTCATTTGGAACCCCTTCCTGTAAGGAAATAGATTTTGCTAAAGACGTACAAACATCAAATTATTCAAAAGCAGGAAGAAATGATCCTTGTCCGTGCGGCAGCGGTAAGAAATACAAAAAGTGCCACGGTGAATAAAGCACAGGCCACTTTGAGCATAGCATGGGCAGCCTACCTCTTATTTAGGATAATTTCACTGCCCAATAATTAATAGGGCAAGTAATCGCCATTTGCTTATTACCTCCAGTTTGATTATAATAACGCCGGTAATGCCGGTTAACAGATTAACCGGTTAAGCGGTTGGAAAATATAATCGTAGATTAAGAGGAATCAAATGAAAAAGAAAAAGGTAAGCATAATCGGCGCGGGGCACGTAGGGGCGTCAACGGCACAACTGCTTGCGCACTCAGGGATTTCCGATATCGTACTGTTTGACATAGTCGATGGTATGCCCAAGGGCAAGGCCCTTGACCTGTCTGAGGCATGTCCGCTGTGGAACTCCGCCTCATCAGTCACAGGGACAAGCGACTATGCTGAGACCGCAGGCTCTGATGTCATCGTAGTAACCGCCGGTATTGCCAGAAAACCAGGTATGTCCAGAGATGATTTACTTAAGACAAATGCAGAGGTGGTCAGCGCCGTTGGGCGTGGAATTGCCGCAGGCAGCCCAGACGCTGTAATCATCGCCGTAACAAATCCGATGGATGTAATGGCACATCTGTTGTTTAAGACTACAGGGTTTCCACATCACAGGGTGATGGGAATGGGTGGTGTGCTTGATGCGGCACGTTTCAGCACGTTTGTTGCATGGGAGCTTAATGTCTCCCCCGGTGTTGTAAATTCTGTTATACTTGGCGGTCATGGCGATCAGATGGTCCCAATGCCGCGATTTACCACTGTTAATGGTGTGCCTGTTACTGAGCTTATCTCCAGTGACAGAATCGATGCCCTTGTGGAGCGTACCCGAGGCGGCGGGGCGGAGATTGTCTCTCTCCTTAAGACCGGAAGCGCGTACTATGCCCCGGCAGCGGCGACATTTCAGATGATTAAGGCAGTCCTGTTCGATGAGAAAAGACCGCTTCCTGCCGCATGTTATCTAACCGGTCAGTATGGGATAGACGGGCTTTACGTCGGTGTCCCGGCCATATTGGGGGCATCCGGGGTTGAGAAGATTATCACACTGACACTAAACGAAAAGGAACGGGAGGCGTTTGCGAAATCAGCAGGGGCAGTTGCCGGACTTGTCAAAATACTAAACATTTAATAAGCTAAAGGAGCTAAAACACATGGATAGGACTTTCTCGATAGTGAAGCCCGATGGGGTGAAAAAGAATCTGATTGGCGAGGTAATCGGCAGATTCGAAAGACAGGGGCTGACCATCTCAGCACTTAAGATGCTCCATCTGACGAAAAAAGAGGCTGAAGGCTTTTACGCAGTTCACAAGGCAAGGCCGTTCTATGACAGCCTGACGACATTCATGTCCGAGGGACCGATTGTGGCAATGCTCATAACCGGTAACAAGGCCATAGAGAAGGTAAGAGAACTCATGGGGGCAACAAACTTTAAGGACGCCGCCCCGGGGACAATCAGGGCGGACTTTGCCTCTGACATAGAGCATAATATTGTCCACGGTTCGGACTCACCGGAGTCGGCTGAATTTGAAATTTCATATTTCTTCTCAGCGCTTGAGCAGTTTTAGGTTCTAATATTAAATGAGACACATTAGTAATTATGCTATATAAGTGGAGGGGCGATATGTCTAAGAAAACAGGCTTTTTATACAGCGATATATATCTGAAGCATGAGATGCCCGCTGGACACCCTGAGTGCAGCGACCGGCTGCGGGCAATAATGGCGGATTTAAAGGTATCGAAGATGTGGCCCTCGTTGGTCAAGATAGAGCCGGAGGAGGCCTCGTATGAGGACTTAAAGGCCGTACATGCGGGCGAATATATTGACCAGGCCAGGCGCATGAAGAAGGGCTATCTTGACCCTGATACGTATATGTGCGAAGATACGTATCAAGCAGCGCTTTATGCAGCAGGGGCAATTATCACAGCCATACGGAAATGCAAAGACGGGGAGATTGAGCGGGCCTTCTGTGCCGTCAGACCCCCCGGGCACCATGCCGAGGAGGACAGGGGTATGGGCTTTTGTATTTTCAATAACGTTGCAGTCGGGGCTCGTTTTGCTCAGAAACTTGGGTACAAGAAGGTGTTCATAATAGACTTCGACGTTCATCATGGAAATGGCACTCAGCATATGTTTTATGGTGACGACACGGTTTTTTATTTCAGTTCACACCAGTATCCACACTACCCGGGGACTGGAGGGGTAAAAGAGATTGGTGTAGGGAAGGGGATTGGTTTTAATTATAATATCCCGCTGCACTCCGGCTCTGGCGATGCTGAGATGCACGACGCATATCATATAAAGCTTCATGAACAAGTTGCTAAGTTCTCGCCAGATATATTTTTAGTTTCCTCCGGCTATGACATTCATCGCAGGGACCCGCTTGCCGGTTTGTCAGTTACCAATGCCGGTATCAAGGACATCGTAGACGGCATATTAAGCGCGAAAAGAGGGATTCCGGTTATATTTACCCTTGAGGGCGGCTATGACCTTCTGGCCATTACCGAGGCTGTCCATATAACGATAGAGGAGCTGTTAAACTTTGAGTGATAAATTAAGTAATGATGCTGTGATATATAATACAACCTGATGAGGACTTCAGCCGGAGTCCTCATTATTATAGCTTAAGGAAGATTGAGCGATGATAAATGAAGAGATTTCCAGAAAATTGGATAAAATTAAAGAATTATTTAAAGATAACAAGGTTGAGAAGGCGTATATATTTGGCTCTGCCTGCACGGATAATTTCAATGAAACAAGTGATGTGGATATTTTAATCACTATTGACGAAACCCTCGATATATCGGAATACGGTAATTGTTTTTGGAACGTACAATTTGGGCTTGAAGGTTTGCTACAAAGGGAAATTGACTTAATAACCGAAAGATCGATAAAAAATCCATACCTTATGATAGAAATCAACAAAATGAAGATAGCAATTTTATGACAAATAGAGAAAAAAAGTATTTAAGTGACATAACTACAGCAATAGCAAGGAAGTTGAAAACCTTCTCGGAGGAGAAGGGTATGATTATTGACAGGACATTTTTACTTTGGTATTACATGATTAAGAAATCTTGTTGCAAAATATTGAACACTTATGTTACCTTCCATTAGAAAATCACACGCTATGTGGTCGATTATGGCAGTCTTGGCACTGGTCCTCAATACGGCATTATTCGGCAAGGGGGCGCTAAGGCTATAGCGGAGGTAAAAACCTACAGGAGGTACACACACAGTGGTAGTATCAATGAAAGAACTGCTTGAGGCAGGTGTCCACTTCGGACATCAGGTAAAACGCTGGAACCCGAAGATGAAAAAATATATCTTCGGCGAAAGAAACGGTATCTACATCATCGATCTCCAAAAAACCGTCAAAGGCATCGAAGAGGCTTATAACTTCGTCAGAGATATGTCCGCCGCCGGTGAGTCCATCATGTTCGTCGGCACGAAAAAACAAGCCCAGGACGCCATTGCCGAAGAGGCAGAGCGCGTCGGCGCCTACTACGTCAACCAAAGGTGGCTTGGCGGTATGCTCACGAACTTTTTTACTATCAAAAAGAGTATCGAAAAGCTGAAAAAAATAGAAACTATGAAAAACGACGGCATCTACGACGTGCTGACTAAAAAAGAAGTCCTCGCATACGAAAAAGAACGCACTAAGCTGCAAAAATACCTCGGCGGCATTAAAGAAATGAAAAAATACCCAGGCGTCCTGTTCGTCATCGACCCAAGACGCGAAAATATCGCCGTTATGGAGGCAAAAAAACTGTCTCTTCCCATCGTTGCCATTGTTGACACAAACTGTGACCCTGACAAAATCGACTATGTCATCCCCGGTAACGACGATGCCATTCGCGCGGTTAAACTGGTAACGGGTAAAATGGCCGATGCAATCATGGAAGGTAAAAATATGCTGAACAGGGAAAAGGCACAGGCAGCTCAGGATGTCCAGATAGAAGAGAAAAAACAACAGGAAGAACTTGAGGAGGTAAAAGCGTGATATCCGCAAACATGGTCATGGAATTAAGGGAAAAAACCGGTGTTGGCATGATGGACTGTAAAAAGGCCCTCACAGAGACCGGCGGCGATTTCGAGAAGGCCCTTGATTACCTCAGAAAAAAAGGCCTTGCCACCGCAGCAAAAAAATCCGGCAGAAAGGCATCCGAAGGCCTCATCTGCTCCTATATCCACATGGATAAAATCGGCGTTATGCTGGAGCTGAACTGTGAAACTGACTTCGTGGCAAAAACGGACGAATATAAGATTCTGGCTAAAGACATCTCTATGCACATAGCCGCGGCAAACCCTGAGTACGTAGAGCCTTCTGAAATCCCTGCCGCAGTCATCGAAAGGGAAAAAGAGATATACAAAGACCAGGTGAAAGGTAAACCGGCTAACGTCGTAGATAAAATAGTGGAAGGTAAGCTCGAAAAATTCTACTCCGAGAAGTGCCTGGTCAAGCAGGCATTCGTCAAAAACCCCGACCAGACCATACACGATCTTGTTGTGGAAAAGATAGCAAAGCTTGGTGAAAACATAGTTATTGGACGCTTCGTAAGGTATCAGCTTGGTGAAAAGCAAGGCGAGTCATAGAGAGAGACAATGGATACAATAAAATATAAGCGGCTGCTACTAAAGTTAAGCGGAGAGGCACTGATAGGCGACGGCAGCTACGGCATCTCACAGGAAATGGTAGTATACGCAGCGCAAGAGATAAAACTGGCCTATGAAACCGGGGCGCAGCTAGCGGTTGTCATAGGCGGCGGCAATATATTCAGAGGCGTGGAGGCATCAGTCAAGGGAATAGACAGGGCAACTGCCGACTACATGGGGATGCTGGCTACTGTAATAAATGCCCTTGCACTGCAGAATTCCCTTGAGAAAACAGGTATCCCCACGCGGGTTCAATCGGCCATAGAGATGCGTGAGCTGGCTGAACCATATATCAGAAGGAAGGCTATGAGACATCTTGAGAAAAACAGGGTGGTTATCTTTGCCGCTGGCACTGGCAATCCCTATTTTACTACGGACACGGCAGCCGCCCTTCGGGCAATGGAAATAGACGCCGACATCATATTTAAGGCCACAAAGGTTGACGGCGTATATACCAAAGACCCCGTGAAAAATTCTGATGCTGAGATGATTGAGAAAATCACACACGCCGACGTCCTCAAACAGGGTATCAGTGTCATGGACTCTACGGCAATTACCCTGTGTATGGACAATAACCTTCCTATTATAGTATTTAACATGAAAAATAAGGGCGCTATCAAACGAGCCTTGCTCGGTGAAAAAGTCGGTTCTTTTGTAGGGGGCTGATTGTGGACAAAGAATTTGAGAAAAGACTAAACGCTAAAATGAACACGGTAATAGACCACCTGAAAAGAGAGTACGGTGCTGTCAGAACTGGACGGGCATCCCTGTCCCTTTTAGATAATATCGTGGTTGACTACTATGGTACGCCCACGCCGGTTAATCAGGTAGCGGCACTGGGGTGCCCTGACCCCCAGACCATTAGTATCTCACCGTGGGAACAGAAGATGATACCACATATAGAAAAGGCCATAAGAAAGTCCGACCTTGACCTTACGCCAAATAACGACGGGAAGGCTATAAGAATAACAATTCCCCCGCTTTCTGAAGAACGCAGAAAGCAACTGGTTAAGGTGGTCAAAAAGAAGGCCGAAGAGTCCAGGGTTGCAGTTAGAAACATCAGAAGGGAATTTAACGAGGAGCTTAAGAAACTCGAAAAAGACAAACACATAAGCGAGGACGAGACGAAGAAGTCCCAGGAAGAGGTGCAGAAGGTGACGGATTCGTTTGTTAAGCTCGTTGATGAGGTCCTTGCTCACAAGGAAAAAGAGATAATGGAGGTTTGATGCTGTTGAGCAATTTTATGTTAAAGGTTGAGGAGTCAAAGCTGCCGGACGTGCAAAAGGCCCTGAAGTCTGCTGGGATAAAGGTAAGAAGCATTGTGGAGTTGTATAAGGAAGGGGCGCCAGAAGATAAACCAGCACCAGAAGATAAACCCGATGCCTAAGACGGCCTGAGACGGCCCAACACGAAAGGATACGACGCAATGGATAATGTTAACGATTCAGCAAGCATAAACGAAAGGTCAAAAAGCATTAGAAAAACTCTCCTCCAGGAGAGACAGGCAATTCTTAAAGAGGCAAAGACAGAGATCGGAAATTTTGTCAAAGGCGATGAAAAGCAGCTTGTCGAGGCGGCCATTGACGACGGAGACTGGTCTGTTGTCGATGTCAACGAGGATATAATACTTCAAAAGCTGCACCATCACAAACTTAAACTCAACAAGATAGACGAGGCGCTGAGGAAGCTCAACGACGGTTCTTACGGTATCTGTGACGACTGCGGTATAGAAATAAGTGAGGCTCGCTTAAGAGTGCTGCCATACGCGGTACACTGTGTTGAGTGTAAGGAAAAAAGAGAGAAGATTGAACAGGTAGAAAAGGAGCAGTCCTTTCAGTAGTAGTATACCTTATCGAGAAACAGGCCGCGCCCGGGGGCAGTCATGCCGGCCTTTTTTCTGTCCATTGCTTTAAGGATTGTTTCTATTGCTTCGGGGTGTGTCTTTCCCCTTCCTACGTCTGCCAGAGTGCCGGTAATGTTTCTGACCATGTGGCGCAAAAAACCATCTGCCTCTATCGTTATTTTGATGAATTTCCCTTTTATCTCGGCACCCATAAATGTAATGCAGGAAACAGGCTTGATTTCTATATGAAATATCTCTCTGATAGTGTTATCGACATCTGTATCTGCGGCACAAAAGGACTTAAAGTCATATCTGCCGATGAGTCTGACAGAGGCCTTTTGCATTGCTGCAACATCCAGGTCATGTTTAACTTCCCAGACGTAACGATATATGAAGGGTGAGACAGGGGAATTGTTGCATATGACATAAAAATAGCGTTTACGTTTTGCAGAAAAACGGCAGTGGAAATCACCGGGGACGTACTCTGAGCTGATTACCCTGATATCATTGGGCAGCAAAGAATTTAATGCCTTTTGAAATATTTCGGGGGTCAGACGGCTGTCCGTGAAAAATGAGGCGGTCTGTCCTAGCGCGTGAACCCCTGAGTCAGTCCTTCCGGCAGCGCTGAGGGTGGTGGCGCGTCCAGTAATCTTACACAATGTCTCTTCAATTAATCCCTGTATGGTCAGTGCTTTGGGCTGCCTCTGCCAGCCGCAGTAGCTTGTGCCGTCATATTGAAGGGTCAGGAGGATGTGTTTCACTGCAATATTAAGGGGTTATGCTAAGGCTTCCTTAAAGTATGCGATAGTTTTGACAAGCCCCTCATCCAGCGGCACAGCAGGCACCCAGCCGAGTATTTCTTTTGCCATTGTAATGTCGGGCTGCCTTTGTGTGGGGTCGTCAGCGGGAAGCTCCAAAAAGACAATTTTTGACTTAGAGCCTATCATATTAATAACCTTTTGGGCCAGCTCAAGGATTGTAAACTCACCCGGGTTGCCCAGATTAACCGGCCCTGTAACATCATCTGGGGAGTCCATCAGCCTTATCAGCCCGTCGCACAGGTCGTCAACATAGCAAAAACTCCTCGTCTGAGAGCCTTCGCCGTAGACAGTGATATCTTCATTTTGCAGGGCCTGAACTATAAAGTTGCTGACAACGCGGCCATCATTTTGCATCATCCTGGGGCCATATGTGTTAAATATGCGGGCTACCTTGATTTTCAGGCCATGCTGCCTGTGATAGTCGAAAAAAAGGGTCTCAGCGCACCGTTTGCCCTCGTCGTAACATGCCCGCGGCCCGATAGTATTGACATTGCCCCAGTAGGACTCAGGCTGCGGGTGGACGGCAGGGTCGCCGTATACCTCGGATGTCGAGGCCTGAAGGATTTTAATCTTAAGGCGTTTAGCCAGTCCAAGCATGTTAATTGCGCCATGCACAGAGGTCTTTGTCGTCTGTACGGGGTCAAATTGATAGTGGATGGGCGATGCCGGGCAAGCAAGATTATATATCTCATCGACTTCGACATAGAGCGGGAAGCATACATCATGCCGCATGACTTCAAAGTAGCGGTTGTCCATCAGGTGAATAACGTTGCTTTTTCTTCCGGTATAGAAATTATCGAGGCATATCACCTCATTGTCAGCGCTCAACAGCCTCTCACACAGATGAGAGCCTAAGAACCCAGCCCCGCCAGTTACAAGTACACGCTTCCTTGTTTTCATTTATTGCAATATCCTTTCCAACCTTGATAATACACTATTATTGTATAAATATACAATCCACTTAAATCAAATCGAGGTTAATAAAGATACCTAAAGATATCACTCTGTGTCCTTTGAATTATTGTCAGGGCAATCGCATTAGAAACTTACACCCGCTAATCCCTCTCCTGGATTCCCGCTTTCCAGACTGTGTCATAATAAAACCAGTCAGCCCC
>LNQR01000070.1 GCA_001541255.1 Candidatus Magnetominusculus xianensis | reverse complement strand
GTATGATGGAAGCAAGTATGCGCCTGTTCGCGAGGTTTAGAGTAAATGGAAATATTAATGAATTGTTATCTATCATAAGGTGATACTCTCTCATATATTGCCCTCTTGACAATAATATCCCTGGTATACGTGCCAGAGGATATTATTTCACAAACCATATCCGGTATCCCACGTATCCAATCCTGAAAGATGCCCATATTGTCTTTCCTGATAAACAATATATCTGGTTGAAGCCTGTTAATCCCCTCCTCGAAGATAATGTCTAAGGGTGAATAATACACCTGCCCCAAGTCCTTTGTTTTAACAAAATGATGAATAATATAATTTAGATTACTACTGATCCTCTGATGTTTTCCAAATGGACTAGGCCCCACGACTTCCTCTCCGTTAATGATTTCAGTTAAGTCAAAATCCCTTTCGAGCGTCTTCATAATATAATATATCACAGGACTGGCGGTTATGTCGATATTCGTTGATATTTCGGCACAGAGCGGTCATATTCTTTCGGATCGTTGTAAATTCACGAGCTCAGAGACATGGACAAAGCAGACATAAATGTATTAACATTACAGAAACTCTGACAATGTGGGAATCTACATTGGCATATTTGTCTGCTAAATGGGAGGGATGATTATGAAGACAATACTAAGTATGGTGTTAGCGGTTTGTTTTTTGATGAGCGGCACATCTTCGGCTATGGAAAAGATACTAATCGAGGGAACCGGCGACAGTCAGGACTTGCTGAGACTCTTAGCAAAGGAATATGAAAAGACCCATCCCGGTACTCACATCGAGGTACCGGATTCTATTGGCACAACAGGCGGTATTCGGGCCGTAGCAGATGGCAAGTGCAACCTCGGAAGGACTGCCCGAAAATTAAAGGAAAAGGAGAAAGCATACAACCTTAACTACATTGAATTCGCCTATAGTCCCGTAGTGTTTATCGCTAATCTTGATACAAAACGGCCAGATAATCTCAACACAGAACAGATTATTGGTATATACTCAGGAAAACTGACTTCATGGGAGGCCGTAGGCGGTGAAAAACAACCGATATATGTAGTCAACAGACAAGAGGATGAATCAACAAGAACGTTGTTAGAACAAACCATTGTCGGCCTTAAGGAGATTAAAACACCTGTCGGTAAGACTATATATTCCACGCCGGAAGCAATAGGTATATTAAAGCAATATAAGAACACTATAGGATACGGACCCATGTCTATGGTGATTGACAGCCCCTTAACCATAATGAAAATAGACGGTATCTACGCATCATTAAAAAATGTTCAGAATGGAAGTTACAAACTCGTGCTGCCATTTGGGTTTGTATGGAAAGGCGAGTTGAGCGGACTGGCAAAAGGCTTTCTTGATTTTTTGTTTACCAAAGAGGCCCAGACAATTATAATTAACAGTGGAACTGTGCCAGCGCCTTCAAAGGCTGTCTCCCCATAGTACCCATAGTGCCCATAGTGTTGGAATAATGTTCTTATCGATAAAAAACAAGATACTCTTATCGCATTTTGGCATCGTCCTATCCGTCGGACTGCTATTAGGGGCAAGCGGATATTATTTTATGTCATCCCATGTAACTGCTGATGAAATGGAGCATCTTGAGTTTATCGCCAAAACAATGAGCCTAAGAATAAATGACGGTATTGCCAGAAAAAAATCTATCTTACAAAGGATTTCAGAAGGCAGGGAAGTAGATGTTTATGTGGAAAGATACCACGAACTTCTGCTTTCACAATATTTCACCAAGTTTTCAAAAGAATTTCCAGTTTTAAGTTACGTAAATGCAAGGGCAGAAGAAGAGGTAACAGTTGTAAATGCTGGAGCAGCAAGTGGTAACAGAGATATAGGTGATACCACCCAAATACTATCACAACTTGCAGCCAACACATCGAAGCCTGATAAGATTATTATCTCAAATGCGCAATACAATGCCATGCTTGGCGTACCTGCTGTTACATTTGCTATACCTAAGTACAGCTTTTTTGGCGACCAGTTGATAGGATTTATAATGGGCGTCTCACCAATTTCCGACATCACCAAATGCCTGTCCGATGTAGAAGTGGCTGAAGATGGATTTATCTTGTTGTTAGATGATAATAAAAATATCATTTATCACAATACTCATCATAGTATAGGGAAATTGATTGAGAAGGCGGGCGCTTCCTATGACTTTCCAATAAAACCAGCATCGATGAGCAAGGGTATCCTCAGGACGTCCGTATTAGGAATCGACAGCATTGCAGCCTATTTCCCCATTGAAGAGACCAGGTGGCAATTATTGGTCGTCATGCCTTATGAGGGGTTTATCTCAGAGGCAAGAAAGACCATATATTCCACCGTAGTAATATTGATTATAGTGTTAGCCGCTAGCGGGGTCATCTTTACACTGATAACCAATAACATAACTAATAATATAAGCAACCCGCTTAAAAGATTTATCTCATTTACAGATATGATTGCCAAAGGGAATTATTCTCAGGTAACGGGCATCAACTCAACCGATGAGATAGGGGTATTGGCTAAATCGTTTAACAATATGCTCATTGAACTGGACAAGACCCAGCAGGCCCGCAACGAGCATTTAGAGGAATTAAAGGAGATCAATGAATACCTTAAACAGAGCCAGGCTCAATTAGTCCAGGCAGAGAAGATGGCCTCGCTTGGTCAGCTAGTGGCAGGCGTAGCGCATGAGATAAACACGCCTGTCGGCATTGCCTATACGCTATCGTCAAGCATTGTAAAATCAACTGAGGCTATATCGTCCGCCTTCAATGACAAGTCACTCAACAGGTCACAACTGGGGAAATATATTACCGAAGTGGAACAAGGCAATCAACTTATATTCAATAACCTTCACAGAACGGCTGACTTAATAAAGAGTTTCAAGATGGTATCCGCAGATCAACTCACTCAGGACAGACGCAGGTTCAACTTAGAAGACTATATAGGGGAAATACTGTTTACCCTTCAGCCCAAAACAAAGAAATATCAACACAATATTGAGGTCTCCTGTTCAAAAGACCTGACGCTGGACAGTTACCCCGGGGCATTTGCCCAAATCATAACAAATCTCCTGATGAATTCCCTCATACACGCATATGACCCCGGTGAAAAAGGCACAATAACCATTAGTGCCATACCCAAAGGTGACGAAATAATTGTCGAATATAAAGACGACGGCAAGGGCATACCAGAAGAAGACCTCAAACATATATTTGACCCTTTCTTTACAACAAGGCGTGGCGCGGGGGGCATGGGCCTGGGACTGCATATAGTGTTTAACACAGTAACGCAGACACTGGGTGGACGTATGGAGTGTAAAAGCACATTAGGTAAGGGAACGGCGTTTATAATTAATGTTCCTGTCAGGACAGAGGGGACGGCATGACTAACTTCAGTGTTTGGATAATAAGATATTTTAATGCCAAAATATTATCAGCTTTTATGTTGATTGCTGCCATACTATTAATAATAGGTACAGTCGTTTGGACAAAAGGCAGGACTATAGAAAAAATACACAGGGGAGCTAAAACGCATTTAAATTCATATAACAATTACTTGTCAGACAAGGTAAAAAACTATTTCACCTACCCTATAATATTATCTGGTAATCCCTATGTTATATCATATTTAAATAATCCCGGAGAACAAAATACAATGAGTGAATATCTGTTACGGTTTAATGATAATATAGGGGCGGCAGTTTCTTACTTACTGGATAAAAAAGGCACTGCAATTGCGTCAAGCAACTATAAGACCCCACAAAGTTTTGTTGGCAAGAATTATACATTCAGAGGATATTTTCAAAACGCTATTAATGGAGCTCCCTTTGAGGACATAAATATTGGTATTGTAACAAAAAAATTAGGGGTTTTCAGGTCACACCCTGTATTAAACGGTGATGAGATAATCGGAGTTGCCGTAATAAAATACGATATAGATTTATTTACGCCTAAAAATACAGAGAAAGAAGAGATATTGTTAGTTGCAGATGACAACGAGGTTGTTTTTCATACCAATGATGCACGCTATCTCTATCATACATTACACAAATTACCTGAAGATATTTTAAAACGTATGAAAGATGCTAAGGTGTATCTAGATGAACCCTTACTGCCATTGCCGGTTATAAAGGAATCAGAAATAAACGGTATAAAAATTGTTACAATCCGCAGCCCTGCGCTGACAGAGAAGACATATAAGGATACTGAATATATGTATGTAGGAAAACAGAACAAGAAAAGTAATTGGAATGTGCATTTATTAGTTGGGATAGAGGAAGTCAAACATGAAACGTATAAGAATATCATATCTATACTACTATCAATGATTTTAATATACTCAATTGGCTTGTTTACAATTTTTAGGATTAAAAAGGGACACGAGTTGTATAAATACCAAAATCACCTGGAAGAAATCGTAGAAGAGAGAACCGATGCCCTGACACAGTTGAACGAACAGCTCCGTGAGGAGATAAATAGCAGACAGTTGGTTATAACGGAGTTAGAAAAGGCTTATGAAGACCTCAACCAGAGCCAGGCTCACCTTATTCAGTCTGAGAAAATGGCCTCGCTTGGGCAGGTGGTAGCAGGTGTAGCGCATGAGATAAACACGCCTGTCGGCATTGCCTATACGCTGTCGTCAAGTATTATAAAGGAAACTGAAACAATAGAGTCCGCCTTTAATGACAAGTCACTCAACAGGACGCAGCTTGAGAGTTATCTCTCAGATGTGGGAAAAGGCAGCCAGCTTATTTTTAATAACCTCCAGCGAACGGCTGAGTTAATAAAGAGCTTTAAGATGGTATCAACAGATCAATTAACTCAGGAAAGACGAAGCTTTATGTTAGACCAGTATTTAGAAGAGATCATGTTTAACCTTCAGCCGAAACTAAAGCACTATCAACATAATGTTGAAATCTCATGCCCAAAAGGTATAAACGTGGACAGCTACCCGGGGGCGTTTGCACAAATCATAACTAATCTCCTGTTGAATTCCCTCTTACACGCATATGACCCGGAAGACAAAGGCACAATCGCCATTAAAGCCATAGCCAAAAATGATGAAATCATTGTAGAATATAAAGACGACGGCAAGGGCATATCACAGGGAGATATCAAGAGAATATTTGATCCATTCTTTACTACGAGGCGAGGAGACGGAGGCACGGGGCTGGGATTGCATATTGTGTATAATATTATAACTCAGACGCTGGGTGGGCGTATTGAGTGTAAGAGCACGGCAGGAGAGGGAACTACATTTATAATTAACTTTCCCATTATAGCAGAGGTGGCAATATGATTGAACAAATAGACGACGACCAGTTCTTCTTTCAGGAAGGCCGCACAGCTACTGTGCCTGAAAGGACTGAAAAGCTGCCAAACAAGTGGCCGGACAAGTGGCCGGACAAATGGCCAGATAAATGGAAAATACTGATAGTTGACGACGAACCAGAAGTCCACACCATGACTACCCTTGCCTTAAACAGCTTTGTCTATGACGGCAAATCCCTTGAGTTTTTGAGCGCATTCTCCGGCAAAGAGGCAAACCGCCTCATTGCAGAAAATCCCGACACTGCCGTTATACTATTAGATGTCGTCATGGAGGATGACCTTGCAGGGCTGCATACCGTAAAATATATCAGAGAAGAGCTGAACAACAACCTTGTCCGCGTAGTTCTGAGGACGGGGCAGCCAGGGCAGGCTCCAAAACTGGATGTCATCAGTCAGTACGATATTAACGATTACGTCGAAAAAACCGAACTGTCCATTGACAAGTTCAACATATTGATGATCTTATCTTTAAGGACATTCAGAGACATTCAAATCATAGAAAATAATAAAAGGCTCCTTGAGCAGACAATCAGAGAAAGGGAATCTGCCGATGCTGCAAACTCTGCCAAGAGTGAATTCCTTGCCAACATGAGCCATGAAATCCGCACCCCAATGAATGCCATTATAGGACTGACAGAACTTGTCCTTGACACAGAATTAAAACAACACCAAAGGCAATACATGGATACGGTGCTTAATTCAGCCAATTCCCTTTTATCACTTATTAACAGCATCCTGGACTTTTCAAAAATAGAGGCCGGTAAGGTTGAGCTTGAGCAGATAAATTTTGACCTTCGGGATGTAGTGGAAAACATCTGTGATCCCATCTCAATTCAGACACACAAGAAGGGACTTGAGCTGTCAAGCCACATAAAACCTTGTGTGCCTATAAAACTAATCGGCGACCCCGGGCGCCTTGGGCAAATACTTCTTAACCTGTTGGGCAACGCTATGAAATTCACGGCAGAGGGGGAGATAGTGTTGGAGGTTGACACTGAGCCTGGGGACGACAAGTCTGTTGTGCTGCATTTCTCAGTAGCTGATACCGGCATAGGAATTCCGGCTGCCAAGTTTGACCATATATTTGAGAACTTCTCTCAGGCAGACGGCTCCACAACAAGACAATTTGGAGGAACCGGTCTTGGGCTTGCCATATCAAAGCGTTTAGTTCACTTAATGGGCGGCAGCATATGGCTCACAAGCACGGAGGGTAAGGGTACAACATTTCATTTCACGGCAAAGTTTTCCATAAGCGCTGAGAATGAAAACTCAGAAACATGTGATATTAACAATATCAAGGTATTGATTTCCTGTAACTATCCCATAACTGCCAAAATTATCAAAGATATTCTTTACGGCAACAGCAACGAGATTGATGAGGCAATAGGGGCAGAGGAGACATACAAGAAACTGAATGCTGCAAGGGACTCAAACCGCCCATATGATATTATATTCATAGATGTCCGGCTCTCAGGCATTGGCGGCTTTAAAATGGCAGAGAACATATTAGACGCAGACATTCCATCATCTGTAGTTGTGATGTTAAACTCCAATAAAAGAAGCGGAGATGAAGACAGATGTGCCGAGTTAGGGGTCTCCTGCCATGTAAATAAGCCAATAAAGCGTAAGGATATAATCAATACCGTTACGAAGGCAATTTATACAAAACAGCCAGGCACGACTGAGAACTTCAGTGAACAGCAAAGACCAGCGCTGGCACAGGACATGGGCTCACGGCTGCACATCCTGCTTGTTGAGGATAACATGGAAAACAGGATAGTTGCCACTGAGATATTGAAAAGGCACGGGCTTAACGTAACCGAGGCAGTAGATGGTGAGAAGGCCGTGAACAAGGTCAAAGAGGTAATGTTTGATTTGATTCTAATGGATATACAAATGCCGGGAATGGATGGCCTTGAGGCGACAAAAATAATAAAATCCTCGGAGTCTACCCGCAATATCCCAATTATAGCAATGACCGCCCATGCGCTTAAAAGAGATAGAGAGCGTTGTTTAGAGGCAGGAATGGACGGCTATATATCTAAACCTATAAGGCCGAATGAACTGATTCAAATCATAACGAAATATACAGGCAAGGAATGCCCAAAAATACCTGAAAGTACCTTTGTAACCGCCTCAGCCCCTGTTAACACAGAGGCTGACATGCTGGTAGTTGAAGACATTTTGGCTCAGATAAACAACTCAGACGCCCTGCCTCACGGTGATATAAGGCTGTTTATAGAAAATGCAGTGAGCCTTATCCACACGATGAGAGATGCCCTGAGCAGCGGCAACTATCAGCTTGCAGAGAAACAAGCCGGAATAATCAAAGACAATGCCGAGAGCCTCTCCCTGTCAGATATCAATGCCGCTGCATTTCGCACAATGCTGTCGTTGAGAAAGTCTGACATAAACAAAGCCGTCACTCATCTAAGACTATTAGTGGAAGGGTTAAACAAATTACTGTCATCACAATGCAGCGATTGAAGATTTCTATAGCCCTGACAGCCGTACTGTTCATGGTATCGTCGGCTTTCTCTTCCGAGGCGCTGACAGACGGTGAGAGGCAGTGGCTCAGCGCACATAAAAAGATCAGGGTCGGAGTCTCCCCTGACTTTCCGCCGTTTGAGTTCGTCGATGAAAATGGCCGCTACACAGGGATTGCAGCAGACTACATGCAGCTTATTAACAAGCGGCTTGGAGTGGCTTATGACGGGATTGAAAGTGTCCAGACAGATGAGATAAAAAGTCTGATAAAGGCAAATCGTCTGGATGTCATCCCGTGTCTTGGTATCACTCAGGAGAGGAAAACCTATCTGATATTTACAACGCCTTATCTTGAGATTCCTGTAGAGATAATAACAAAAAAGGCGTCAAGCGTCATGACGCTGAAAGATTTGAAAGGGAAAAAAGCCGCCATTGTCTCCGGTTATGACGAAGAAGAGTTAATAAGGCGTAACCACAGCGGTATTAACATAGTTGCCGTCCCAACAATGGAAGACGGCCTTAAGGCTGTGTCCTTTGGAGATGTGGATGCGTTGATAGGAAATGTATTTTCTGTCACCTACCACTCAGGGAAAATGGGTATAAGCAACATCAAAATCGCTGGCAGCACAGGGTACGTATATAAACCGGCGATTGCCGTAAGAAAAGACTGGCCGGAGCTGGCCGCAATAATTGATAAAACCCTGCAAGGTATGACAGCCGCCGAGAAAGAGGATATATACAGGCAGTGGGTACGCATAGAGAAATTCGGGGTTGGCAACAAGAGGTTATTGTTAGTACTCCTCCTTGTGACAGTGGCAGCGGCGGCGGCTGTATTTTTATTGTTTATCTGGAAAGAACGCCTAAAGACAAGCGTAAATGAAAAGACCAGGGAACTCGAACTCTCTAAAGAGGAACTTGAAAAGGCCCACAGCGAACTCGAAAGAAGGGTAACAGAGCGAACCTCAGAACTCAGAGAGGCAAACGAAAAACTTAAAATAGAAATATCTCAAAAGCTATCAGCCGAGATAGCCCTGAAAGAGAGCGAGTCAAAGTACCGCTCCCTGTTCAGCTCAATGAACGACGCGGTTGCCCTTCATGAAGTTATATATAATGACAAGGGCAAGGCCGTAGATTTCCGTGTGCTGGACGTAAACCCTGCCTATGAAGTCGTTATAGGAATTCCACGGGAGCGTGCAGTGGGGACACTCTCCGGCGTAGTGTTCGGCGCTAACTCACCGCAGTTTGTTGAGCTGTTTGCAGGTGTTGCACAAAAAGGTGTTGCACTATCGGTCGAGGTCTATCTCCCGTCAATTGGAAAACACTTTAAAATGTCTGTGTTCTCACCGGCGAAGGGGCGGTTTGCTGCTATATTCTCAGATATAACAGAACATAAAATCCTCGATGACGCACTGAAGTCAAGTGAAGAGAAATTCAGAGAGCTTGCCAATATGCTGCCCGTTATAGTGTTTGAGATAAATGAAAAGGGCAATTTTACATTTACAAATCGCTGCGGTATCGAGACCTTAGGCATCATACACGAGACGGAAGGCGTGGACATACTGACAACTATAGGGGATGAGAGCGTCGAGAGTTTTAAAGAAAACCTTGCGAAAATAGTTGAAGAACAAAAGGCCTGCGGAGGAGCAGAGTTTAAGTTAAAGACAAAGGATGGCCGCATCATCCCTGTCTTTATCTATGCAAGCGCTATTGTCTATGAAGGCACAGTCAGAGGGGTACGGGGCGTTGCGGTAGATATAACCGAACGGGTATTGTTTGAGAAAGCGCTTCACGAAAAGTCATTGCAACTGGAGCGTCTGAACAATGAACTTGAGGCCAGGGTCAGGGAGGAAATCTCTAAGACCATAGAGCAGCAGCATGTCCTCATCCAACAGTCCAGACTGGCGTCAATGGGCGAGATGATAGTAAACATTGCCCACCAGTGGAGCCAGCCGTTGAGCGCCCTTAACCTGATCTTAATAAATATCAAAGAGGCGTCGGATTTTAATGAACTGGACAAACAGTTCGTTGAAGAATTTACATCGAAGGGCCAGCAGCAAATAAAAAAACTTGCCGCAACAATTGATGAATTCAGAAACTTCTTTAAGCCAGACAAAGAAAAAGAACCGTTTGATGTCACAAAATCCATAAAAGACGCATTGACGCTCCTCAGCGGCTCTCTCAAGAATTATCTGATTTCCACACAATTAAATGCAGCAAAAGACATTACAATAAACGGTTATCCTCACGAATTCTCACAAGTTATACTAAACATCCTAAGCACCGCTAAGGAAGCCATAACACGATACCGCAGCGTCGATGGCATTATAACAGTCGATGTCTATCGTGAAGAACAGAAGAACGTCCGCATCAACATAACCGACAACGGCGGAGGCATAGACGAGCTCTTAATCGGCAGTGTGTTTGAGCCGTATCTATCGGCAAGTGGACAGACCGGCTCCGGTATCAGCCTCTATACGTCAAAACGAATTATCGAAGAACACTGGGGCGGCTCAATTATGGTCAGTAACGTAGAGGGTGGTTCGCGTTTTACAATTGTCCTGCCAATGTAATAATCAGCGTAAGGGGGAGGACACCCCAGGGCAAAAACGAATTTGAAAAATATAACTTTGCATTTCGTCAGAAGATATATAATTCCATCGAAGAGCTACAAAAAGACCTCGATGTCTGGCTTTACGAGTATAACCACGAAAGAACTCATCAGGGACAATACTGTTATGGTTTTACTCCGATGGAGTGTTTCTCTAAAAATAAAAACCTCGTTCAAATTAAAATGATTGTGTATGATGATGCGTCTGAATACCAGACAGCCTGAGATTGTCTTACAATCGATGGTGGGAGATTTTTGCTGCAATGTCAGACCTTATTGTGGTCATTACACATTATTATGATGGCGGAGAGACACACTCAAAATTACTTATTCCTAACGTTATCAGAAACTCAGCCCCGCCATCGACATTTCTAACCGTGAGGGTGCCGCCCATGTTCGTCTCAATTATCGTTTTTGACATGTATAGTCCAATTCCTGTGCCTTTTTCACCTTTCGTTGTATAGTAGGGTTCAAAAATTTTCTCTGCAATGTCTTCTGGTATACCACCTCCATTGTCTTTTATCAACACTATTATCTTATCTCTTTCTTCATTATTGATGATATTAATTCCTATCAGTCCCTGTGGGCCGGTTTCGTGTTTAGAAGATATCGCATCTTTCGAGTTATTTATAAGATTGAGGATTACCTGCTTAAATTCGTTGGGATATCCATTTGTTGTTAGTATTGTCCCTGGTTTGGCTTCTATTGAGATATCTACACCACTTTTCTTAAACAGCTCTTCAAACATTGAGACAAGTTCTTCTATGGTACATTTTACGTTGAACTGTAGTCTGTCCTTTGATGGCTTGAAGAAGTTCCTGAAATCTTCCATCGTCTTTGACATAAAGTTAACTTGTCCCATTGTCGTATCAACAATACCTTGTATGTATCTTTCATTAAGCTCACCGTAGTTATAAGCATCTTTTATATCCTGCACAGTTAATGATATTGCATTTAGCGGCTGTCTCCACTGATGGGATATCAGGCTTATCATCTCACCCATTTGCGCCATCTTGGACTGTTGTATCAGCATTTGCTCATTTTGCCGCCTTTTTTGAGTTTCCTCTACTACTGCGTTTTCAAGATTGATATTTAATCTCTTCAATTCCTCTTCCATTCTTTTACGCCCGCTAATATCCTGAAGTATAGCTATGAAGTAATCGACACTTCCATCTGAACTACGCTTACAGTTTATAAAGATTGATGAGAATACAATTGAGCCGTTCTTGCATATAAATCGTTTTTCAAAAATATACCCACTTATTTCACCATCAAGCACACGGTTGAACAGCCTTACATCGGCCTCCAAATCATCTGGATGGGTTAATTCAGTCCATGTCATACTTATTAACTCATCTTTAGTATAACCCAACATCCTGCATACTTCAGCATTTACTTCTATCCAGCCCTTCTCCGGAGATGTTATTGCCACTCCCACTGTGCTGAAATCAAATGCAGTACGAAATCTATCCTTTACCTCTGTCAGTTCTTCTGTGCGTTTTGCAACTATATCTTCAAGTTCATCTTTGTATGTCTTTAACTCCTCCTCTATTTTGCGGCGTTCAACCAACTCATCGGTAAGCGTTTTGTTTAACTCCTTTAGCTCTTCTTCCATGCGCTTACGCTCAGTAATGTCTGTGGATACACCGCACAGACCATAGATTTTCCCAGCAGCATCATAAATAGGACGCTTAACAGCCCAATAAACAATACTCTTACCAACACTCTTCGGCATTGTTTCTTCTTCTTTTTCACTTACCTCACCATTTTCTATTACACGTCTGTCATTGGCTAAAAATCCTTCTATTGTGCCAGCAGAAAAGAACCTTGCATCAGTGGAACCTATCAGCTCATCCATCGTGCAATTGAAGAGTTCCAGGGTAAGTTTATTCGCATATACATAGCGCAGCTCCATATCTTTAATAAAAATGTATGCAGCAACATTATCCAGGGCGTCTAATAACCTTTTATTACCTTCATATGATTGCCTTAAATCTGTCTCCATAACCCTGCGAGCAGCAACTTCCTTCTGTAACTCAGCCGTCCGCTGCTCCACCTGCCGCCGAAGCATCTGTATCCAAATTGAGATAAGAACAAGCACAGTGCAAATGATAATTATTATCCATATTATCTTACGCCAGGGGAATTCGGCTCTCGGTTCAATATCTCCAAACCATTTACCGTAAATGGCATCATACTTTCCAGTGGCTCGGACTATAGCAATACCATGGTCTAGCTTATCACGTAGTTCAGTATTACCCTTCTGAACAGCAAATGCAAACTTACGGTTATAATCATTTATAGGTGGACCAGAGATAATAGCATCGTCAAGTTTGAGTTTACGTAGAACCATGTGTCCTATCAGTTTTGAAACCAGCACTGCGTCATGGCGCCCTTGTGCCAATTGCCGCATAGCGTCAGGAATGGTTTTAACCTCAACGATGCGGACAGATACTCCAGATGCAGCCAACTGTTCATGTGCGGCATCACTGGACATAACTATTATTTCTTTGCCCTTTGCATCCGCTATTGAGTTAATTGGCTGTGAACCCTTTCGTGTGAAAAAACTGTCGTATGTTACTGTGTGCGGTTTTGTGAATGCAGCCATATCAGCCCTTTGCTTTGAGAGGGCAACCAACGGTAATAGTTCAATATTTCCTTTCTTAAACTCCAGGAGAATATCATTCCACTCACCGGAGTGAATATCTATAGACAACCCCATCACAGCGGCAACTTCTCTAATTAATTCCACTGAAAAACCACTGGCATGTCCATTGGCATCCACGATAGCATAGGGAGGAAAGTCTATTTCACTGCCAACTTTTATTGGTGGTGTGTTTTGTGCTTTACTATCTGCAGGGTACCAAAGGAATATTATAGCTGCAATGAGGGATAACCCCAATTTTTGCACCAACCTATGCAGATTACAGTTGCTGATGCGCATTGTGCTTTGACCCCCACATGGTAATATAGCTTATATGAATGCCTCGTAATTATATTTTACGTATTAAGCTCCTTAGATGTCAAGTTTTATTTACACGGCAGCATCAAGTATCGACTGGTGCCTGCTCATAATACAGTCACAGTTACATGTCAGTCAGGCTGCATTGAGATATGCCTTATCGAACCCCATCCATACGTCAAGAATCTCTGCAAGGGTTTCATAAAACTCACTTATGCCGCATTGCGAAATCCTCTCGGCAAGCTTACCTGTCCATCTGCCAAGATGGTCAGTGATGAACTTTCTCTGGGCGTCAATAGTGACCGTTGCATTTTCCTCATGGTTATCTTTCAGGGCCAACGCCTCTTTCATTGACATAATCTGCATATACTCAAGCTCTGTCGCAATGTGGTCAACACGCTCCGGGGTACGCTGCGACACATCAAGGCCAAATGACAGGTAAAACCCGGCTATATCGGCAAGCTGTGCCTGTGATGAAAACGAATGCTGAGGGGTTTCCTTTGTATATTCCGCCTCATACGGTGAAGCTGAAAGCCCGCCTGCCGCCAAAAAAAGCGCCCCATATTGTTCTTTTAATTTATCATAATCAAGCTGTCCTATAATGCCATCGAGTTTAGTGAAAAGGGGGAGAAAGCTCTCCCCCCCTTCCATGTGTTCAACAAGACTTCGTAAGCCGCTGACATAGCCGGTCTCCAGAGACTCCACAAGCAACTCGTCAGGGTCTCTGAAACCCTGCGCCAGTAATCCGTACACTTTACTTCTTAGATTGGCTGCTGCTATGTCGTATTCGACTTCGTTCATCTTAAAAACTCCTATTTTGCTGCGTCGATGTGTAAGGGTATCCAGACAACAGAAATTGCCTTCGAGCCGTTTACGTCGCTGTTTTGTCCATTCCATACGGCAACGTTTACGAAGGTCTTCTTGCCTGGAAGCAATTCGGCATCTGAACCGCTTGCACGATTTATGTCTCTTACAAATACTACAGTCCACTTGCCGTCTTTATAATGACCAGCTGCCTTTACCGGCTGGTCCTTTAGTTTTGTGATAGTGCCGTATCCCTCGGACACATACTCTATCATTGTGGCGTCGGGTGATGGCTTGCCGGGATACTCAGTCTTCATTATCTCGTCTGACATGCCGACATGGATTCCATCCTGCTGCGGCTGGCGTTTGTCAAGGCCTCTGCGTTTCTCTTTTTCCGCCTGCCAGTCAGCCCTCCACTGCCATATGTTTACCGGCTCACCCTTTGAACCCATCAGGGGTGAAGGGTTAAACGCCATAGCTGTTACAGGAAACATCAGTGCCACTGAATCGCGGAACGAATCTATCGCGTTCTCTACGTTTTCAGATTTATCTGCCCAGGTAAGCTGTATAGCTATGGTCTTTCCATTATGCACGGCCTTAATGGACATTGCAGGGACCTCTCCGGTCAGGTCGAAGATGTATCTGGCATTGCTCTGAAGCTTCTTTGCGTCCTCGGCTGGGATTGCTCCCTTGCCGAGATGGTTTGACTGCGAAGCAGAAAGCAGCTCCACAGGTTGTGCCTTCGCTGACTTCCAGATTTCGCTGTTGTCTGCCGTTATCGGCTTACTGATATAACTCACTTTTATTGGCGCAGGCCCGGCGGCAAACGACACTGCCGACCATACCACCAATAACGCAATGCTTAACGCTGCTACTAAACCTTTTCTCATTATATTCCTCCTGTTCATCCTAATTCGCCCCATTCAATATATTCAATCGGGCATATTCAATTGGGCGTCAGCCTGATCATTTTTCCCTTGCACATTTTCACTCAAACTAGGGCGTATCCAGGCGGTATACGTCACGCGCCTTGTCGAAAGATGCCCTGATAACCTCAGGCTCTTTGATAGGAGTCTGAGCCGCAAGAGTGCCTTTGGCGTCATATCCCATTGCAACCTCGTTTTTAACTTCGAATTTCGTTATTATCTCAGGCGCACTGCCAAACAGTACAAGCAACCCCTTTAGTACTGGGTCTTTCGGCACCTCTTCCCTATAGACCTTGATAGCGTGGTCAACGCCAGGCCCAAACATCTGCTTTAAGTAAGGCGTTGGGACGTGAATCGGCGGAATATAGTAGATATTCGGCTGCGTACCAAACTGCGGGTAAAGTGGCAGCGCGAGTTTCTTGACATGCACCAGATAGTCGATAGGGTTATCTGCCTTCGGGCTGTCCGGCGGGCTTATCCAGCCCTGCATTCTTATTTTCCCTATGCAGTGTTCCATGCACTGGGTCTGATGCCCCTGCTCTACCTTGGGGTAACAGGCAACACACTTTTCAGACCTGAATGTTGTTGAATTGTACATCGGTTTTTTGTACGGACACCCTGCAACGCACTGCCTGTAGCCCTGGCACCTTGACTGGTCTACCAGCACAATGCCGTCTTCCGGGCGTTTATAAACTGCATGTCTGGGGCAGTTGGCCACACACGCCGGGTGTGAACAGTGATTACACATCCTCGGCAGATAATAAAACCAGATAGGATGCGGCAGGCTGTTTATATGCATACCCCTGGTTACCTCTCCACCATAAATCTCGTCTTCACCCATGTTAGGATATGCCCAGTCATCGAGTTCGGGCAGGAATCCCTCTACGTTTTGATTTTCCTCTGCTGCCTTCTCGAATATGGTCTTTCCATCGTAGACATCGGCATTCCACTTTCCGCCTCCGAGTTTCTCAAGCAGCTTGAAATCCCAGTACAAGGGGTATCCACCATAGGGCTTGGACTCTACATTGTTCCAAAACATGTACTCCTGACCACGTCCGGTCGTCCATGTCGTCTTACAGGTTATCGAACACGTTTGGCAGCCTATACACTTATTAATGTCAAAAACAGCGGCAAACTGCTTCTCTGGCTTAGGCGACTCAAACGTGTACTTCATGTTCCTCTTTATCTGCCAATTAAATACATCAGTCATTATTGAATTCCTCCTCTATCCTACAAACTTTCCGTTAAGATAGTCTTTGAATTTGGCACTTTCATAAGTAGGCCGCCCGCCAAGAGTTATCGGTCTCCATTTACCTTTACCGGACTCTCCGCCATCCTCAGCCTTAGAAAACTTCGCGAATGATTCACGCGGAGCCCCGTTTGCGCAGTGTACATCAGGCGCAAATCCCTTCCCTACTGCCTGCCCCATGAGGTCCTTTCTCACCAGAGTATCGGTAAGCAGTGTGGGTCTCAGCCACGAGCGTGTGCCGCTCTGATGACCGCCGTATCTATACATCGATTGATATCCAGTGTCTGGATTCTTGGCAAGCCCGTCCTTGCGGGTCTCATGGCCCTTTACAGAACCGAACGACGCCATGTAGAGATTAAACCATGTCCTGATAACGCCGCGCGGCGTGCCGGGATAGTACCTTGCACGAAGCATACACCTGGCAACCTTATACTCGTGAGGGCGTTCCTGCCAGCCCTTAAACGGCATGTCCTCAGGGTCAGCATCCACCCATATGTAATCTCCATCGTCTATATTGTATGCCTTGGCATCCTCTGGGTGTATGTCTAGATAGCCCTCGCCTACCCACGGTTTACGCTTGTCCTTTCTGTACATATCGCCAAACGGCCCCCACCACACCGACATATAATCAATATCGGCAAACATTGTATGGACACTGTGGCGGTATTTCGGAGTCAGCCATATATAATTGAATTTATCTTTGATAAGCGGGTGTTGTGTCTTTAGCAGCTCGTCCACTGTGTAGACAACGTTGCGCACCTGACGCGTCTCCCTGGAGAGGTCTGCCCTTGAGAAACCGTAGTCTTCCGGGGTTTTCGGCTTTATCAGAGGATGCGGCGCCGCCACTATTGTGTTTGGTTCATAAAACGTTGAATCTATAGGCTCTCTGTGAAGAGGGATACACTCACCGTAGTCTTTGAACTCCTGCTCATCTCTGTAGAACTCAAGCCTGCCCGTCCTATTGTACCACGGCGCAGATTCATTGCTCTGCTCGTAGCCGATGAACTTGGGATAGGTCTTTCCCATCATAAGCGCTGGGATACCGTCTTTTGCCTTGGCCAGCAGGTCATCTACATCGTAACCCTTAAACATGTTCGAGTGGTTGAGAACCCTCTGCATATAGGGTTTTGCCCTGTGTTTTTCATCAATAAACGCCCAATAGTCGTTAAAACGTTTATCACCGGTCAACTTTGCAAGTTCTGCGGCAACACCCTTGTAGGTCTCAGTGTTGCTCTTGGTATTGTGAATGCGTTTTATCTCTCCAAGCGGCATTACCTGCATGAACGGGTTTGTGCATGACTGTGTCATGTCGCTTATATTGTACTCTGCCCAACTGTCCACTCCGAACACTATGTCAGAGTATTCACAGGTTCCCGTCCACCACCATTCGTTTGTGAACACGGCCTCTATCAGCCGTTTAGGCTCACCCTTGGCACGATATACTGGGTGTCTTAAGAGGTTCATTACAATCTCGTAGTGTCCTTTTGCATTACCAAGAATGGAGTTTGAGGCGCTAAACCACATCGCCTTTGTCGGAAACGGCATGTGTGTCTTGCCATTAAAATACTTGCCGTGAACCTTCAGCGGCTGGTCGCCGTGTGAGTAGTAATGAGCCGATTGAAATGCAAAAAGCATCTTGACCTTGGCAGATTTCGTAGGATCAAGGGTTATATCGAATGGATTTTCAGCCATGTACTGCGGCAGCCCATTAAAGTATGCTGCACGATAGTTGCCGGCATAGCTTCCAACGTTCCCGCCGAAAAAGCCTACGTTTCTGGTCATGGCCGCAATGAGAAATATTGCCCTGTCCTTCTGGTCTGCATTAAAAAATTGGTTTGGCCCCATGCCTACCGTAAAGAGTACCTTTTCGGGGTTGGCGGCAAACTGCCGTGCCATGCTTATAATGGCCGACTTGGGCGCCCATGTTATCTTTTCCGTGTTCTCCGGCGTCCACGTATCCATCACGTGTTGTTTGACTATATCAAACACCGGACGCACCTTTACGTCCTTGCCGCCTATGGATACTGTAAACTCACCCTCGATTGCCGGTTCTATGCCGAGCTTCTTAAAGTGTTCGCCTACGTCATCGCTTGAGACTGCAACAGGTTTACTAGTCTTAGTATCCCACATTACGAAATCGCCCCACTCATTACGCATTTCTTCCGTAATGGCTGGCATTCCAACATTAGTCTGTGTGGGCTTGGGAAGGTCAGCGGCAGTCTTGACCACCATCTTCAGCTTAAGTTCTTTGTTCTTATAGCCGCTGAACACCTCGGTTGCCTTAAGGGTATTGCCTGTATCCATCCTGACAAGCATGGGAAGGTCTGTGTGGGTTTTCACGAAGCCCTTGTCGTATAAGTTTTCTTTTATCAGCACATGTGCAACGCCTAGGGCAAGGGCTGGGTCTGTGCCGGGACGAATAATCACTATCTCGTCTGCCTTGCTGCATGTAGAGCTGTACTCAGCGGTGATAACCAGGACTTTCTTACCCTTAAGTCTCGCCTCAGTAAGCCAGTGACCGTCAGGCATCTTAGTAGAAATCCAGTTTATGCCCCAACATGCGACTATATTTGTGTACTCAACATTGGACAAATCAAAGTCTATGGTCTGCTGACCGCACACCATAGGGTGCCCGGGCGGGAGGTCTGTGTGCCACGTGTAGTTGTCAAGCCCGACGCTTCCAACGGCCTTGTCGTCGTCAACTTTTCTTATGTGCTTGTCTAACAGGGCCATAGAGTTTGCTGTTCTGTACTGGCCGAAGAGTTTTATAGAACCAAGCGCAGGCATTCCGCCTCTGAATTTCATCGCCCTTGTTCCGGCGCCGCCCATCCGCTTTATCATTTCCTCGTCATAGTCCTGGCGCTTCAGAAGCGCTGCCCCCGAATCCCCGGAATATGTCTTAGATATTTCGTAGAAGGTCTTTGCTGCTATCTCATAGGCCTTTTCCCATGGGAGCTGAACATACTGGTCTTCACCGCGCTTGAAATACTCAGCCGGTGGGATGCCATCGGCATCACGCGGGAATCCCTTTTCAACCCATGTCAAAAAGCCCTTTCTCACCATTGCACCTTTTACGCGTCTGTCGCCGTAGAACCTCCTCACAAGAGCTATTCCTTTGTTGCAGTGGCGCGGGTCCCATCTCTGGCTGGCCTTTGTGCCATATACATCGGTTGCCTTGTGATAGTTCTGCGACGGCCCTACCCTTACGACTACGCCGTTTTTCACATATGCCCTCAGGTAACAGTTGTGCGTACAGTTTGGCGTACATGTGAAGATATAACTGCTGTCGGGTTTATAGATATCCCTGTAGACCTTTTCCCAGTTTCTGTCGGGATAGTGCTTCATGGGGTTTTCCACACCCTTTGCCGGTTCAAAGGCATTCATCGCAAGTGCCTCAGCTCCACCCAGCACTGAAAGCATGAAAACACCAGAGGTGGCCTTTAAAAACTTTCTTCGCGATATTTTTTCCATTTAATGCTCCTTTACATTTATATTTATTACTTTGTCTTTTTCATGAGCTTCAGTGTATACGATACGAGATTCCACCTCTGCTCCTCATTCAACGAATCCTCGTATGACGGCATACCTGTGCCATCCAGCCCTGTTGTAAACGTCGCATATACGTTCTCTGCCGACGAACCGCGCTTTAACTGCCCTGCTGTAAAGTTAAACGGAAGAATTGGTTTTCCCGAATCATCCTTAATTTCGTCAGACTTCGGACCATCTCCCTTGCCTTCCTTACCGTGGCACTCCCAGCACTTCATCTTGTCATAAACTACCATACCCTTTTTTACCGATTCCGCCGACCCCACATAAGCCGGTTTCTTCACTGCTATCGGTTTGCATGCCGCCTCATCCTTCCACCTGTCAGAAAGCGTCTTTACATACTGGGTTACTGCGTCTATGTCCTTGTCCGGCACATCAAAGTGCGACGGCATACCTCCACGCATTATCCCGTTTTTAATTACATCTTTCAGATCAGCGTCCATCGGCAGACAACCCGTTGCCGTCGAACGAAATTTGAACACCCCTGATGTCAGGTCCCTTGGATAAACTGCCCAGTACATGTTCTTTGCGCCAGCCTTCTCCACAATCCCAATAGAACCGTTGCCGTCACCATTGGAGTTATGGCATATGGCACACCTGCTTTCGTACACCTTCTTGCCATGTCCTGTGTCTGCTGTACCGTTAGTCGTCCCTGTACAAACCATCACCAGGGCAAGCATCAACAGCAAAACAGCTTTACTCAACCCACGCATAAAACCCCTCCTTGAACATATAGTTGACTAACATCGACTTTGTCGATGACTTTGCCGATATGATATAGCAGAGTATGGTATCACCATTTGCTATCATTGTCTGTAACTTATATTACACCTGCAAATTAAAAAATTGATAGTGAATTTAAACCAACCAAAATGCTTACATTTGTTTAATAAATATGAATAATTAATAGTCACCACTGCAGACATTCAGGGAGCACAACATAACTGTAGCCATACGCATGATTATGAGAGTCGTTTTTCTATCAGCCATTTGACCTCTGCTGCGCTTATGTCATCAAGGCATCTGCTCTTTTTTGTTCCATTGCAGCCGTCGCCTCCGCAGGGGATGCAGTCCCAGTCACGCTGGACAACGGTGTGTATGCCAGATGTCTGTATCCCGTTTCTCCTTGCATAGGGCTCGCTTATTGTCTTTTCATTGTCCCACGGCCCCCAGTTAAATGCCCCTGATGGCCCAAACAGAGCCACTACAGGCGTGTTCATCGCCGCAGCTATGTGCATCGGGGCGGAGTCCACGCCAAAAAACATCGCAGCACCCTTTGAAATAGCGCCAAGGGCCTTTATACTTGTCTCACCCATAAGTGTTACTATCCCATCTCTACCCTCAAGCAGCGACAAAATCCCCTTTGCCTTTATTATCTCCTTTTCGTCGGGCGCTGTAGTCAACACCACCTTGAGTCCCCTATTAAGCAGCCAATCAATAACCTCCGCCATGCGGTCATCCTGCCAGCACTTGAAAAACCATCTTGATGTAGGATGTACATGAACGTATCTGTCTGTGTCCATTATACCGCGGCCTTTGAGAAGCCTCTCTACAGAGCTGTAAACATCCTCCGGTATGTGCATATCTACTGCATAGCCCGCCAATTTAGCCGATTTAATCGACTTAATCGAAAACTTATCCAATAACTCCATGTTTTGCATAACTACATGGGTGTAACCATCAAGCAGTGCGCGGTGGGTATACAGGTAGTTCTTGCCCCAGCGGCTTGCCTTGCCTGAGTCCTTTGCAAGCCTTAGGCGTGCCCCGCTTACATATGATATTATTGCCCCGCGGTCACCGCCCGTCATGTCAATAGCCATGTCAAAGCCGCGTCCTCGTATGGCCCGTAAATTCCTCAACTCACCAATGTATTTCTTTAATACCGGCAGTTCCTTTAACCTACGGTTAAACACTATCACCTCGTCTATGTTCGGATTGCCTGTCAGGGTTTCCTCAGAGCCGGAGTTCACAAGGGCGCTGATGCGGGCACTGGGAAATGCCGTCCTCAGCGCCCTGTATACCGGAGCGCTCAGGAGGACATCACCTATGTGGCGCAGCTTAACCGCCAGTATGTTTGTTATTCCATCAAATTCTGCGTTCATTTATGTCCTTAATTTTTGCCATCTACGGCTAAGGTCTTGACATCTTTTAGTAAATCCTTTACACTAATATCATGAGCCTGTTGTTGAGTGCGGGGTGCACTGCCTGAAAAGGTATCTCTCGCATAGCTTCCAACAGGCTTTTCTATTTCTGTCAAACTATGGTCGTAAAACTTCTTACCATCAGCACTTTCTCTAACCGTTAATTTTGCTCTGTAAAGTTTGCCATCTATTTCCAATGGTGCATAAAATCTATGGATATTTTTAATGTGCGGGCTACCCTTTTTATCTGAATGGGTTTCGCCCAAGACAGCATTCTCAATCAGTTCAGGAATTGCCCTAATAGCTTCAATCTGGTCTATATGCGCTAATCTTGATTTGCTTAATGCCTCACCAATCCCCTTGCGTGATACGTCAATATTCCACCCACTATCTTTATTGACAAAAGATTTTCCTTGTATGTTATCACCAGCCCACTTTTTAGCCGCTTCCTTAGCCTCCCATACTGAATCACCAAACATCCTATCATTAAGTCTCGTTATCTTCACGTCCGGTTTTGACACATATGATGTATCGGACATTAAATCGAAACTCTTAACCTCAGCCTTCCCAGCCAAAGTCGCTGCCATTGTAGGGCTGTCGGCTTCCGGCGTATTTATACCGCCGCCGGTTCAGCTGTCAATTGGGCAGTAGTGGGGACTTTGTCTTACCGGCAATCTCATCCTAACTGTAGTCCCGCGCCCCTCTTCAGAGCAGATTTCTATTGTGCCTCCGTGCGCCTTGATAATTCTTTCCGTTATGGTGAGACCGATGCCGGTACCAGACCCTACAGGTTTTGTCGTAAAAAATGGATGAAAGACCTTCTGCAAGACCTTATCGCTCATACCCTTTCCATAATCCCTTACATCAATCCAGACATACCCGTCATCTTTGTTAAATGTTGTTGTTACTACTACTTTGCCCATCTGGTCAACCGCATCTATGGCATTGGTTATCACCTGAAGCAGGCATTGATTTATATCGCTCACAGAGCATTCTACCGTTGGAAGTTCAGCATATTGCCTCTCAAATTCGACATGCCTTACCCCTTCGATATTCAAAATATTTATAATATCGTCAATGCGTTTATTTATATCGATGTATTGGACATCGGACAAGTTTAGATTCGCAATATATTTCATACTGTTGACAATATTGGTAATCCTTGATACCGCCCTTTTTATGGTGTCAAATTTAAGATTAAGGGAATTTATTGTCTGCTCAAGACTTAGACCAGCTGTCAACATGTCGTATTCAGTTTTAAGATCATCAGAGATATCTTTATCAGCCCAGAACGATACAGCCCGAATTAACCTGGCGGTAAGCTTATTAATATTTCCAACAGTGCCGCTTATGATGCTTAAAGGATTATT
Organism: Candidatus Magnetominusculus xianensis; assembly: GCA_001541255.1. Lineage (GTDB taxonomy): Bacteria > Nitrospirota > Thermodesulfovibrionia > Thermodesulfovibrionales > Magnetobacteriaceae > Magnetominusculus > Magnetominusculus xianensis. Next base: position 126,775 of record LNQR01000070.1, on the reverse strand, counting down.
GATTTCGTGGGCAATCCCCGCGGCAAGTGAATTAATTCCGGCGATTCTGTCCATTGAGATAAGCATTAACTCCTGTTCCCTTATGTGCGCCTCAGCGTGTTTCCGCATAGTTATATCCCTGATTATGCCCGTAAAAAACATCTCTTCCTTTGCCTTCCACATAGAAAGTGATAACTCGATTGGGAATTCCTGAGCGTCACTCCGAATGGCTGCGATCTCAATGGTCTTACCTATCAGATTTGGCAGGGCGCCGTGGGAGAGTTCATTTATCCTTTTTGTGTGGTCACCACGGAACCGCTCAGGTATTATCATGGTTACGGGGTGACCAATCATTTCCTTTGCAGTTACCCCAAACATCTCTGCCGCAGCTTTGTTCCAGATGACGACAGTACCCTTTGAATCTATCGAGATTATGGCATCAGTAGCCGTCTCTATGATTGACAATAAATGTTCGTCATGAGCCATATGTGTCATTTGATACATTTTACATCCTAACACAACAGAGGCGGCGCTGGCAATTCATAATTCACAGGTGGTTACAGATGTTCAAAAGCACAATAAATGTGGTAAACTTATATGAGCTTATGAAGAAAAAGCGTCACGGTGACACGAACTATTTCCTTACCGCAAGGTGTTTTATAAAACAATTAGAGACGCCATGCGTCTATGACACGGCCAAAGATGAACTATATGAGCTTGATGACGCGGCATTTGATTTCTTTAAAAAGGCCGCCTCAACAGGAGGCACTGCCCAGCATGGAGACAGCTCCTTTGTCAGTTACTGCTTAGATGAGGGTCTTATCTCAACAACTCCTGCGGCAGTGGTGCGTCCTGCTGTAAGCCAATCCCCCTGCCCTTCGCTAAGGTATCTTGAGCTGCAGCTGACTGCCCAGTGCAATCTGAAATGCAAGCATTGTTTCGTTGGTGATTCCCGCCCTGTACACCTGCCGCTTGATACTGTTGTCCATATTTTAAGGGAATTCGAGGTCATGCAGGGACTCAGGCTTTTGATTACGGGCGGTGAGCCACTGATGTATCCTGATTTTGCCGCACTTAACGAGATACTGCCGGAGTTCGCCCTGAGAAAAATACTCCTCACAAATGGTGTACTACTCAGTGATGAGCTGTTAAAATGCCTGAACGTGGACGAGATACAAATAAGCATTGACGGACTTGAATATGGTCATGACGCAATACGCGGCAGTGGTCAATACAAAAAGGCAGTAAGCGCCATAAAACGGGCACAGAAAGCAGGTTATGATGTGTCTGCCTCCACAATTATTCATTCAGAGAACGCAGGGGAATTTGCCGCAATGGAAAAACTGTTCATTGATATGAACATAAAGGACTGGACGGTGGATGTGCCAGTGGCTATGGGCGCCATGCTGAGAAACGAATCTCTGTGCTTACCGCCTGAGGAGGCCGGCAGACTATTGTCATACGGGTTTCAGGGCGGTGGTGTTCATGGCGGCGGCAATGGGCAATGGGCATGTGGGGTGCATCTGATGTCAGTAGCGGCATCTGGAGGCGTCTCGAAATGCCTGTACTATGCCGGTGAACCGGTTGGAACTGTAGATGACGGCCTTAAATATTGTTGGAGCCGGATTAACCCCCTGCCGTTGAGCAAACTTGCGTGCAGCGGCTGCCCGGAGATAGATACATGCAGGGGTGGCTGCCGGTACAGGGCAGCAGCGCTTGGTGACCCGTTGGGGAAGGATTTATTTAAATGCCACAGCTTGACATTTAATCTTAATCTGGTATAAATTAAAGAGGAAGGTTTATTACCTGCCATTAGGACAGAGTAAATACGGGAGGTGGGATATTGTGACCATCAGGAAACTAACTAAGAAGTCAGCCTTGACGTGTAAGTGTAAGGGTTCATGCTAAGAGATATGCCCGTTAAGCCCGCTAAGGAGGGCAAGAAAGCCCTCCTTAGCAAAGCGCGAAAGAAAAAATGATATGGAAAGAAACACTATGAGACTACACGTATGAATAATGTGTTTGTAAAAGCACTATACTGTATATTATCTGCAATGACACTCGCACAGTTAGGCTGTGCCGTTGGGATGAAAGGCAGTGAAACTGCAGTTAAGCCGCCGCCAGCAGTACAAGTTCAACCGGCTGCTCAAGCAGCAACTGACAACCAAACCAAATCAGAAACCGCAGCCGAAGCAAAGCCAGGCATAAAACCAGAGGCAAAACCAGACACAGACAGTCAAGCCGCTGTTAAGGGAAAAAAGAAACCATCCCAGAAGGGTAAAGCCGCAGACGCCACTGAGTCGGAGTACCACTTTATGCTTGGCGCAATAGCAGAGGTTGAAGCCAATTGGGATAAGGCATTAAAGGAATACCGTCTGGCCTTAAAGGACGACCCGAACTCCCCATATTTAAAGCTGCAGATTGCCCAAATTTACATCAGGCAAGGCAAAATAGACGAGGCCGTTAAAAACACCGAGGAGATACTCAAAAAAAATACCGAGTACGTACCGGCATTAAAACTACTTGGCGAGCTGTATAATTCACAGAAAAAGATAAAAGAGGCCATAGAGATTTATGAAAAGTTAATAAAGATAGCTCCGGCAGATATGTCGGCATTTGTGTTTCTGGGTGCCATGTACCTATCACAAAAGGACTATACAAATGCGCTGCGGGTGTTGAATGTATATGTAAACAGCGACGATACCAACACAATGGGAAACTACTACATAGGGATCATATATCTGGAGATGGGCGATACTGTAAATGCTGAAAAACACATATCAAAGGCGATACAGCTTGATCCATCTTTAGACAGTGCCTATGTATATATGGGAATAATAGAGGAAAAGAAGAAAAACCATGACAAGGCAGCACAGTACTACAAAGACGCCATAAATATAAACCCGCAAAACGTAAAGGCGCGCGAGATGCTCTCACGTGTCTATATGCTAGACAAGGACATTGGGAAGGCGATAAAGGAGCTTAGGGAACTCAGCAAAGAGCTCCCGGAAAACCTTGAGATACACTTCAAAATAGGGCAGTTATATCTTGACTCCGAGGACTTTAACAAGGCAATCGAAGAGTTTATGATAGTCAAGTCTGCACTACCCAATAACACTTTATCAAGGTATTATCTGTCCTTATGTTATGAAGGCATGAAGAAATACCCTGAGGCAATAGAGGAATTAAAGCAGATAATCAATATAGACCCTGAAAACACAAAGGCATTTTTAAGACTGGGTTACATAAATAACGAAATAAAGGACTACAAGGCAGCCGCAAAGTACTATGAGGAGATACTGAGTTACGATGATACCAAGCCGGAGTTTTTTAAATATCCGGCAATCGTGTATTTAGGCGTCGGCGACTATGTTAAAGCCAGAGAGGTGCTGAAAAGGGGAATAGCCAAGTTTCCCAAGAGCGACGAACTCCTTTTGGACATGGCAGTAGTGTATGAGAAAGAGGATAATTTTGAGGAAATGGTTGCAGCATTAAAAAAGGCAATAGAGATAAATCCAAACAACTCTGAGACATTGAACTATCTTGGATATTCATATGCAGAGAAGGGGATAAATCTGGATGAGGCGTACAATTTGATTAAAATGGCTTTAGAGCTTAAACCAGACAACGGGGCTATCATAGACAGCCTGGGGTGGGTCTATTTCAAGAAAGGTCTATATAATGACGCCCTAAGGGAAATAGAAAAGGCAATTAGTCTGGTAAAAGACGATGCCGTGATATATGAACACCTTGGGGACGTATACTTTAAACTTTCAATGACGGACAAGGCACTTCAGGCATGGCAGAAGTCCCTGAAATTCCACAAAGACGAGGTTGGCCTGAAGGAGCGAGTCGAGGAGAAAATAAATAAGCTCAAGCGCTAACGCCTCAGCAATTACCCTGTCAGCACCGGCTAAAATAAACTGGTTTCTGCGGGTTACAGGAAAGAGGGCTGACGGCTACCACGACATATACTCCGCAATGCAGGCAGTATCGTTGTATGACACAATAACAATCGAACCATCGGACACGCTTGAGCTAATTTCTGATCTGAAGATACCTGAACGGGAGAACCTCGTCTATAAGGCAGCAGAGGTCTTTTTTGCCCGCAAAGAGCTGAATACCACACACCACAGCAGCAGAATCACGTTAAAGAAGGAAATCCCTGCACAGGCAGGGCTTGGCGGCGGCAGCTCAGACGCAGCACATACGTTAGTGGGACTGAACAAGCTGTTTGGAGATATTTATAGTGTAGAAGAACTGTCATCGATGGCGGCAGAACTTGGTTCTGACGTACCTTTTTTTATAAGCGGCGGATTTGCCGTTGTTGAGGGGCGTGGTGAGAAAGTAATCCCTCATAAAGTGAATTCCACAATCAGCCTTTTACTTATACACCCGCCATTTCCAATATCGACGGCCTGGGCATACGGGCAATTCGCAGGAAGGGGATTCACTGCCATACCAGACCCAGGGCAGCTAAGAGACAATCTTATAACCGCCTTAGAGTCATACGACTTCAAGTGCCTGGCGGGATGTATGAAAAACGACATAGAAGACGTATTGAAAGACAGATTTCCGGCGATTCAGGAAATAGAGAAGGCTATGTTAAAAGCAGGTGCAGAGGCGGCCATGTTAAGCGGCAGCGGCAGCGCGGTCTTCGGAGTGTTTAAAGACGCCAAAACCCTGGACAAGGCAGCCCAGTCATTAGCCGCACACTACACTGATTGTCTGATAAAGAAAGCCACAACCCACAGTAAATAGCTTAATAAGGGGATTATCCCCTTCCCTGAAACGGGAAGGGGAGTTTTTAAATATCTTATTTCTTACCCGTGATAGTTACATATATGTAAGCAGTTCCACGATAGACAAGTAACAGAATATCCTCCTCGGCCTTAATTTTAGACACGATGGAATCATATTCTTTTACATTATTAATGCGCTTTCTGTTGACTTCCTGAATGACGTCACCCTGCTTGAGAACATTAAAGGCAGAGCTGTCATCGGCAACATTTGTGACTATAACACCGGAGACCTTAGCCGGGTAGTTAAAACGTTCTCTTATGGAGGCTGTAATATCCTGAACTCCTACACCTTTGAGTCTGTTTAAGAACTCTGACGATGATGGAGCCCCTCCTGCAGCCGCTTGTTTGGCATCTGGAAGCTCTCCGACTGTTACTTTAAATGACATCTCTTTTCCATCTCTGACGGCCTTTAAGTCAAGTGTAGCACCCGGGAGGGTATTTGCTACGAGATTTCGCAGCTGCCGCGTGTTGGAGGCATCCTTGCTGTCAAAGGAAATAATAAGGTCACCACGTTTAAGACCGGCCTTTTCTGCCGGGCCGCCTTCGACAACATCTGCAATCAGAACGCCGTCTTTCTCTTTAAGCCCGAAGGATTTGGAAAGTTCGGGGGTCAGAGGTTGAATATTAACACCAAGCCAGCCGCGGATTACCTTGCCGGATTTAATGAGTTTGTCCATAACGTTTTTGACCATACTGCTGGGTATGGCAAAGCCTATACCCTGATAGCCGCCGCTTGTGGAGAAGATTGCCGTGTTGATACCGGCCAGCTCACCGGAGGCGTTGACTAGGGCACCGCCTGAGTTACCGGGATTTATTGGGGCGTCGATTTGAATAAAGTCTTCATAATCTGCTATGCCAACTTCTGACCTTCCAACGGCGCTTACAATACCCATCGTGACTGTCTGATTAAGGCCGAAGGGGTTGCCAACGGCTAAGACGATTTCACCGACTTTCATCTTGCTTGAATCACCCATCTTGATAACAGGCAAGTCATGGGCGTCAATTTTAATAACTGCCACATCGGTCTTGGGGTCAGTCCCGATTATCTTGCCCTTATATTCAGTTTTATCGGCAAGAATGACCTTTATCTCATCCATATCTTTAACGACATGGCTGTTTGTGACAATATAGCCGTCTTCTTTGATGATGACACCTGAGCCAAGAGCCCTGGACTCCTGCTTTTTCGGCATGTGGAAAGGGGATTCATCGCCGAAGAATCTCTTAAACATTGGGTCATCGAAGAAACGTCCCATGGGGTTATCCTTTGTATCGACGGTTTTTTGGGTAGAGATATTGACAACCGATGGTTTTACAACATCGGAGACATCGGCAAGGGCGCTGCTCAGTTGAATGAGGAAATCCTTGCTTTGCGGCGAGACTTCTTTAACCTGTTTAATCTGGGCCAACGACTGGTTTTGTATGTTAAAGTTAGACGCAATTATGAGCCCTGCAATCAGCCCGCACACTATAAGCAGTATCCCAACGATAGTTTTTTTACCGTTTAGCATAAATCTAAATCCTCCTTTTTAGTTGCCAGAATATAAAATATTCATTATATATGATTACACACAGAGGCACGGCAAGTCAAGATGCGATGCCAGGGCAAACGCATTTGAAATTTTCGATAGCCATTTCGTCCTATAGATTCCAGCTTTCGCTGGAATCCAGGAAAGCATCGGTCATAGCTAAAAATAATAGACAATTTCTGCCTAATTTTCAAATGCGTTTGCCCCGTGTTTTGACTATTGTAAATATGCTATAATTACTCAGTGGAAGGCCTTACATGAATTACTGATGATTCCACAATGGAGGGGGAACAGTGACATGACAGCGGGAAAAATCGAAGACAATGGCAGTAAATATAAGCTGTTTCCAGAGGTTTTGCTCAGTATTGCTCAGGGATTTATAAAAAAGCGGGTTTCCGAGCTTAATGAAGCAGGAAAGCGTGTACAGGAAGCTGCCCAAATGGCTGAATATTTTTTCCTGCAGAAAAAGGAAGAACTAAAAAAGAATAAAGAACAAGTAATTAATTTGATAAAATACCGGTCTGAAAGACTTCCCTCTGCACTACACGAACACGATGAACTGATTAAGCTGCTCATGAGAAATATCAACGAGGTCTTCTGGATTGCCGACTCAGGGCTGACGAAGACTTTTTACGTCAGTCCAGGCTATGAAACGGTCATGGGGCTTTCCTGTGAGAGCCTGTATGACAACCCTCGCTCTTTTCTCAATGCAATACATCCGGATGATAAAGGGCGTCTGCTATCAGATATGGAGGTAATGAAGAAAGGATTGCCGTTTAGCCATGACTATCGTGTTGTTCATCCCGACATGTCTGTCAGATGGATATGGAGCAGGGGGTTTCCAGATAGTAAAGATGGATTATCTGTTTATGTCGGTATTGTTGAGGATATCACAGAACGAAAACGCATGGAATATGATCTGATTGCACAGAGAAATAAGATGAAAACCATAATTGACGCTATGCAGGACTATATAACTATTCAGGACTTGGAATATAACATCACTTTTCAGTGTGAATCTCTTAAATCCATATTTGGAAACCGTCTTGGAGAGAAATGCTACTGCGTTTATGAACGTAATGAGTCGGTTTGTGAGGGATGCCCTATTGAATTGTCATACAAGGATGGAAAGCCGCACATGTCGCTCAGAAAAGTACAGCTGCCCAATGGAGAAATCAGATATTCTGAAGTCACAGCTAATCCTATCAGGGATGCAGACGGCAATATAGTTTCCTGTCTTGAAATTGTAAAGAATGTTACCGCCGACTACGAAGCGGCTGAAGCAGTAAGGGCGTCTGAGGAGAAATATAGAAATCTGCTTAACGGAGCTGGCGACGCTATTGTTATTGTCGGCCTTGACGGATGTATAATCGACGCCAACAAAAAGGCTGAGGAACTGCTGGCCAGGGCAAAAGACGAGATTGCCGGAATGTTCTATGAGTTATTGATGAGTGACAAAGAAATAGAAAGGACGCGGAATGCATTTGAAAACACTATAATGTCTGGTTCTGGTTTGCTCTTAAATGTGCAGATAAAAAGCGCTGACGACGCCTTTATCCCCGTTGACATAAATGCCAGTGTCGTGGAATATGGCGGCAGGAAGGTCATTCAGGCGATAGCCAGAGATATAAGGAAGCGGTTGGAACTGGAAAAACATATTGCCACTGAACACGCCTTTCGCAAGGCGATTGAGGACTGTGCAGTGGCTGGCATTGCAGCCGTTAATTTGGAAGGGAGACTGATATACGCCAATCCGTCGTTTTGCAAAATGGTCGGTTACTCAGAAGATGAGCTGCTCGGCTCTCTGCCGCCATTTAAACATTGGGCGCCGGAGGATGCTGCTAACATCAATTCCACATTGAAAGCCGTTCTCAGCGGGCAGATGCTGCCCGAAGGAACTGATGTTATTTATAAGCGGAAAAACAACGAACGGATTAACGTCAACATCAGAAACTCCAGGTTATTTAATGCCGAAGGGGAAATTACCGGCGTCTTAGGCTCGATGGTCGATATAACTTCCCGCAAGGCTATGGAAAACGAACTGAAGGAAAAGACCGAGATTCTCACTGAGCTTAACTATAATCTCATGGAGCTTGTTAATACCAAAGTGTATGAAATACGATGTAAAGACCAGCTCCTCTTGCAGCAGTCAAAGATGGCAGCCATGGGTGAGATGATCTCTGCGATAGCACACCAGTGGAGACAGCCCTTAAACAGTCTCGGTCTTATTGTCCAGGATATAAAAGACGCATATGAGTATGGTGAACTTGATGCAGCTTATATTGATAGCACAGTTAAGAATTCACTGAAGCAGCTTGATTTTATGTCATCGACGATTGACGTGTTCAGAAGCTTCTTCAAGCCGTCGCAGGAGAAGGAGACGTTTGATATAATAGAGGTATCGTCGGAGGTGTTTTCGATGATTTCCTCTCAGTTAAAGACCAACTCGATTGCCTACAGGATTTCATGCCATATACACAACAGGACATTTCTGGATTTCTCTGAGGTAGTGCCGTGTGAAGCCACTGTAATTACGACATATAAAAGCCAGCTCGCCCATGTCTTATTAAATCTGATAAATAACGCAAAAGACGCGATTGTTCAAAGGAGAGAGCATGGTTTTCTGTTGGAAGAGGGCATGATCTCAGTCGATTGCTATAAGGAAGGCGGCATATTGAGGGTTGAGGTCAGCGACAACGGCGGGGGAATCCCGCAAGAGATAATCGAGAAGATATTCGATCAGTATTTTACTACCAAGTCCGAAAAAGGCACAGGGATAGGGCTTTATATGTCAAAAGTAATAGTGGAGGAGAGTCTTGGCGGTAAAATATACGCAAGCACTAAAGACAGCGGCTCTGTATTTACAATAGAGTTATATGTGTAATCACAATTCCGGATGCGAATAAACAACATATGATTAAGGATAAAGAAGCTCTTAGACGGTTTAGCGTCCTTTGTGTGGATGACGACGAGGCGATTAGAAATGTTATGAGGCTTACGTTGAAGAGGCGCTTTGGCGAAATCTACCTGGCTGAAAACGGCAAAGAAGGTCTGGAATTATACATGAGATATGACCCGGACATGGTCATAACAGACAATTTAATGCCGGTAATGGATGGTGTTGCCCTGATACAAAAGATATTACAGATAAGAAAAGAACAGCCGATTATTCTGACAAAATCCTTTGTAGACGATGAGCGCTCAAGGGACTGTAAAGTATGTGCAAATCTTATTAAACCTGTTGACCTGGATAAGCTGATAGAGACGATATTTCACTGCATGGGAATTAGTAGCAAGTAGATTTACTTTTTTTGAGGGACACATCCATTTCCGATATAGAAATCTAATCTTGTAAGCGTCTAAATTGTACTAAACTACACTTAATCGTACAGCCTGTATAAAACTCCTGCCTGAGCTGTAAGACAGGTCAGACTGTTTTGTCTTCTGCTTCATTATCATACCTAATCATTTTAATCTATAACAAAACAAATACAATATCCACATCAAGATTTAACAGGTTGGCTGCCTTAAAAAATACTGATTTCTCAACCTGCTCGTATAATAAATCCAGACCCTCATACATATGCGCTAACTTGAGATGTCTACACGATGGCATGTACACTCCCGTGAAAAACGACTTCAAAACTCTTGACGAACTTATAATTGATATGTTGCCAGGTATCTTACCAGCCTTACTCCCCACGCCCACAGCATTTCTTGAACTTTTTGCCGCTTCCACAGGTGCAGGGGTCGTTTCTGCCCGTTTTTCTGCCTTTTCTTACCACCTGAACACTTTCCTCGTCGCTTCTATTATAGAACACTTGCTGCTTTTTCGGGGCCGCCACTGCTGCCGCGCTCTCACCTTCCCCATGTATCTGTATATGGAACATACGGCTCAGGAACTCCGACGTTATCCTGTACGTCATCTCGGCAAACATGTCAAATGCCTCTTTTTTATACTCTACCAGTGGATCCTTCTGCCCATAGCCCCTCAGCCCTATGCCCTCTTTCAGGTGGTCCATTGCAAGCAGGTGGTCCTTCCACTGTGTGTCGAGTATTTGCAGCAACGTCATTTTCTCAAGATAGCGCAGTACTTCAGCCGATGTGTTTTTTTCTTTTTCTTCATAGTGCTGCTGGGCTAACTCAAATAGCTTTTCCCTTATCACATTTAAATTAGCAGCCTCGCTCAGTGTTTCTTTGAGGTAGCTGCGCGGTATCTCAAATACCCCATACGCCGAGTCCCACAGGGCGTTCATGTCCCAGGCCTCTGCATATGTGTCCTCCGGGCAGTGTGCCGCTATCAGGTCATCCACCGTGTCCTTTATCATATCTGTTACTTTTTCTTTCAATGACTCAGAACTCAGGATTTCTTTCCTGAACGAGTATATCTCCGTCCTCTGCTTGTTCATTACATCATCATACTCAAGCAGGTGTTTTCTTATGTCAAAGTTATGCGCCTCAACCTTCTTCTGCGCGTTGGCTATCGCCTTTGAGACCATCGAATTTTCAATCGGTACGTCTTCTTCCATCCCCAGGCGGTTCATCAGACCGGCTATCTTATCAGAGCCGAATATCCTCATCAGGTCATCCTCAAGCGACAAGTAGAACTTAGATGCCCCGGGGTCGCCCTGCCTGCCAGAGCGCCCCCTCAACTGGTTGTCTATTCGTCTGGCCTCATGACGCTCTGTACCCAGAATATATAACCCGCCCGCCACCAAAACCTGCTCTTTTTCCTCTGTGCATAGTTGGTCTGCACGTGAAAGTGCGTCCTTAAACTGCTCCGGCGTGTAGTCCTTTGTATCGCGCAGCATGTCCTGGGCTATACCTTTGGGATTACCTCCCAGGACGATGTCAGTCCCTCTTCCTGCCATGTTTGTTGCTATCGTTACTGCGCCCTTTCTGCCGGCCTGAGCGATTATCTCCGCCTCTTTTTCGTGATATTTCGCGTTTAACACGTTGTGAGGTATCTTTGCCTTTTTCAGTTCCCTCGAGAGTACCTCGGACTTCTCTATGGATATTGTACCAACCAGCACGGGCTGGCCCTTTTCGTGGCAGCCCTGTATGTCGGCAGTTACGGCATTGAACTTCGCCTGTTCGGTCTTGTATATGGAGTCGGGCATGTCATCCCTTGTCATGGGTTTATTTGTTGGGATTACCATAACGTCAAGATTGTAAATCTTCCCGAATTCCTCCGCCTCTGTGTCAGCCGTACCCGTCATGCCGGCAAGTTTGTTGTACATCCTGAAGTAGTTCTGAAAGGTTATTGTTGCCAGCGTCTGGTTTTCGCTTTCTATCTTTACCCCTTCTTTTGCCTCTATTGCCTGATGAAGACCATCAGACCAGCGCCGCCCGGGCATCAGACGCCCCGTAAACTCATCAACTATCAGCACCTCGCCGTCTGATATGACATAATCGACATCCCTTTTATATAGGTTGTGCGCCTTCAAGCCCTGCAGGACATGATGCACAAGCTCTATATTTACCGGGTCAAAGAGGTTATCCACTCCCAATAGTTTTTCGGCACGCACGCCGCCATCTTCGGTAAGTATAGCGTTTTTGGTCTTCTCATCTATCGTAAAATCTACGTTAATCGTTAATTTTGGGATTATCCTGTTTATATTGTAGTACTTGTCTGTTGAGTCCTCAGATGGGCCTGAGATTATCAGAGGCGTTCTGGCCTCATCAATAAGGATGCTGTCAACCTCGTCAACAATGGCATAGTTCAGCTCCCGCTGGACATAGTCCTGAAGGTCGTACTTCATGTTATCTCTTAAGTAGTCAAATCCATATTCGTTGTTTGTCCCGTATGTGATGTTGGCACGGTATGCCTCCTGACGCGTACACGGGCGCAGGTAATCGTTCTTGTCGTACTCCGATTTATAGGACGGGTCATAGAGAAACGAGCTGTCATGCTGAATAACCCCGACACTCATGCCAAGAAAATTATATATCGGCCCCATCCACTGCGTATCCCTGCGCGCCAGATAATCGTTTACTGTTACTACGTGGACACCGCGCCCGCCAATGGCGTTTAGATATACAGGAAGTGTGCCGACAAGGGTCTTGCCCTCTCCTGTCTTCATCTCAGCAATCTTCCCGTGATGCAGCGCCAAGCCGCCAATGAGCTGAACATCGAAGTGCCTCATCGCTACTGTACGGCGCGACACCTCTCTTACAACGGCAAATGCCTCTTTCAGCATGTCATCAAGCGTCTCACCATTAGTAAGGCGGGCGTTAAACTCCGCAGTCTTAGCCCTTAACTCATCATCTGACTTTGAGACAATGCCAGGCTCAAGGGCGTTTATTTCGTCTACGATTGGGAAGAGTTTCTTCAGTTCCCGCTCGTTTTTTGTGCCAAATATCTTGCTTAAAATCATGTTTATCATTTATTTTTTTCCTCTTCAGAAAATATCTTATTATAGAAAACTCCTGATTATACCATAATCCAGCGTCTTTGAGACGTCAACTAAGGTATTATAATTTATTGTATCAAGAAAAGGCAGGGCGGCAATTACCGGCACGGCGGTTAATTGTCTTATTAGTCCGATATTAGTACCAATAGATATGTCACGCCCGCCGGTTATTATATTATTATTGAAGATTATACCAGCAACGGTGATGCCTTTTGTTTTCATATGTTCCAGAGAAAGCAGCGTGTGGTTGATTGTCCCAAGCCTGTTTGTGCAGACGAGGATAACCGGCAGGTCAAGTTCTTTTATCAGGTCAGAGACAAAGAATGTCTTTGTAATCGGGACAAGCAGCCCGCCAACACCCTCAACGACTGCCACAGTGGAGCTGTCAATATTCCTAAATGACTGCACTATCTCATCAACATCTATCGTCGTGTTCTCAAGCCCTGCTGCCGCAGCTGGGGCAAGTGGATGAGTAAATCTAAGCGGTGTTATTACACCGATGTCTTCGGCTGAGTCTGTGATGTTTTTCAGAAACAGGCCGTCTTCAGGCATCAGGGTATTATCAAAAACGGTGCAGCCGGTCTCGATGGGTTTTCTGACTGCCACATGAGGAAAACCCTTTTCTTTGAGCAGGACGCCAAGCATAGCACTGACAACAGTCTTCCCTACTCCCGTGTCCGTGCCAGTGATAAAAAACCCCTTCATGTCAACCTGCTGTCAAGCGTAAAGAACTGCCCTGTGACGGTCTTAGTATTAAGAATAAACCAGATCAACTCAGCTGCCTCATCTGCGTCTGACAGGGTGTTAAGTACACTGCTGGATTTAGCACGGGCGAGGGCCTTTGGATTTGAAAGCCCCATAGGTGTTTCGACATAGCCCGGCATTACAGCGTTTACCCTGATGTTTTGCGGCGCCAGTTCCTGTGCCAGTGACACAGTAAGGCCAAGCAGGGCGGCCTTTGAGGCACTATAGGCACACTGACCGGCTGTGCCTCTCAGAGCCGAACGTGAGGAAATGTTTACAATATGCCCGCCCCCGGCCACAACAAACAAAGGCAGCATTGCCCTGATAACCCTGAAGCAAGCGCTCAGATTCACATCTATCACCTCGTCCCATGAACTTTCCGGGCACTTTATTAACAGCTCATCGGCGGTCACACCGGCGGCGTTGATAACATGGTCAATATGTCCGAATCGCGTTTCTATCAGTTTTGAGAGGTTTTCAATGTCGTCTTTATTCCTTAAATCAGCCTTTACGGCAAATACGGGCGCGCTGATGAAATATTCAATGAATTTCTCATCAGCGCTGTAGTAGTGTGCAATAACATCTGAGTTATGCTGCAGGAGCTTTTGGCATATCGCCCTGCCAATGCCGCCAGAGGCACCGGTAACCAGCGATACGCTCATCTTATGGCCTCAGACAGGGCATTTACGAGATGCTCTATGTCTTCATCTTCATGGAAGGCAGAAATGGAAATCCTGATTCGAGGCTGTTTAACAGTAGGCGGCCTGATAGCCGGGGCATAGACACCCATCTCAAGCAGACGCCCTGATATGTGTAAAGTCTCTGCTGTTGAGTCAAACACGATGGGGATAATTGGGGTGTTATCAAGCGTAACTGTGAATCCTTTTGAGCGAAGCATACGGCGGCAGTTGTCAATTGTCTTATGGAGTTTAACAATTAAGTCCGGTAACTCAGCCGGTAACTCAGCCGGTAACTCAGCCGGTAACTCAGCCGGTAACTCAGAATGTGCCTCAACATATTCAATTGCCGCAAGTGACGCTGCCGCTGCCGCCGCGGGAAGTGCTGTGGAGTATATCAGTGAGCGGGCAGTGTTAAACAGATAATCGATTACGGCCTCTGAGCCAGCGACAAATCCACCGATTGAGCCAAGGGCTTTGGAGTATGTCCCCATTTGGATAATATTATCATTCGGCGTGACGTTAAAATGTGCAAGCGCACCCCTGCCCTGCCCTATAACGCCGGTTGCGTGTGCATCGTCAATGTAAAGGGCTGCGTTATATTTATTGCACAGCAGATTCAGATTATAAATATCAGCGACATCGCCGTCCATGCTGAAGACCGATTCGGTGATGACAAGTTTATGGGCGCATGGGGAGTTTTTCATCAGTGATTCGAGATGGTCAAGGTCATTATGCCTATAAATATATCTTTTTGCGGCAGAGAGCCTGCAGCCGTCAACTATGCTGGCGTGGTTAAGGGCGTCGCTGAAGATGGCGGAGTTGTCATCGGTCAACGCGGGGATAGCCCCGGTGTTTGCAGCGTAGCCGGAGTTAAACATTATTGCCTTTTCAGCGCCTTTGAAGGCGGCTGTTTTTTCCTCAAGCAGGGCATGAACAGTGGTGCCTCCGCTTAAGAGCCTGGAGGCCCCGGCGCCGTGCCCATAGTCCATGAGAGCCTGTTTTGCTGCCCCGATTAGGGCGGGGCTTGAGGCAAGGCCGAGATAGTCGTTTGATGAGAAATTAAGGAGGTCACGACCATCAATGTTAATCACCCTGCCAGCAGGACAGCCCCTGTCTCTGACTGTCCGAAGGAGGTCTTGTCTTCTAAGTTGTTCTATTTTATATTTGTAGTCCATAGGCCGCCGCGCGCCGCCACTGCGCTATGAGATTGAACATAACAGGAAATTTCGGTATAAATCAATAGTATACAATACTAATCTTCTGAAAAATAATCGTTATCTATTTTCTTTACTTCATAAACCGATTGAATTGATACTCCAACATTATGCTCTATCATTAATTCTGCTAACATGTTACCATCAATGAGTACTACCTTATTTTCTAGTCCAGCTACATCACTGTGTGAGGTTTTTGGGAATGTTGATGTTGTTATTAAAACTCCCTTTTTCGCCTTTTTTATTGTTAATGCGCCAAGGAAATCTCTGGATGCACTTACAGGCACTTGGCTTTCCCATCTTTTGGCTTGTATATAGATAACATCTAATCCTAACTTGTCTTCCTTTATGATACCATCAATGCCTCCATCCCCAGTCCGCCCTATAGATTGACCAGCATCTTTTCTCGAACCACCATATCCCATCTTTAGTAACAAATCAATAACTAAGTGTTCAAAAAATTCAGGGGGACATCTCTTTATAGTTTCAATTATTTCCTGTGCTAAACTATCTATCATTTCTTTATACGCGTACTCTAATCGTTCTTCAGGTGTACTTGAAGTTCTGCCTACTGTTTCTGTTTTGGGGCACACTTCTTTTTGAGATTCATCTAATTTCTTCGGTTGTTTTTTAAAATTTCTAAATTGTGGAAATTTGAACAAGAAATCATCATTAACCTCAGAGGGTTTTTGCTTTAGGACATCCATTCCTGTCTGTGTTATCTCATAACATGCCCTTTGGGGAGACTCAATCAACCCAGCCTTCTTTAAATATGTTGCCGCCCAACTAACCCTATCACTAAAAATATTTTGATTGGACTTCTGATACCTTTCCTTCCGCTCCTCATCTGTCAGCTTAAAGTCATCGGAAAGCTTTGATATCACAGACTTTCTATCTAAAATCTTACCTTCTATTGCTTTTAAGAAAGGAAGCATTAATGTTTCATATTGTGGTATTGCCATGATGGTAAAATATACAAAATATTTTCATTGGATGTCAATGATGTATGATATAAAATACTTGATATACCTCGGGCTTTATGGGAAAGGGTTTTACCAGTGTGAAGATAAATACTTATAAGCATCATCATAAGTGTTGTTGTTTCTTAAGCCTACGTAAAGAAACATAATTTCAGGGTCTGACGGTTCGCATCCCCACAAATCAGCAGACTCCACAGATAAAGCATAAAGAATTCGAAGTTTGCCGGACTTAAATCGTCTGATATTTTTGGACTGATGCTTTAGGAGGGGATTTGTTGTTGGAGACGATACTATTGGAGACGATACTATAATATCTTCTTTAGCGCTGATTAAATCTATAAGTTTTGGAGGAAATTCCGATTTAAGTATTTTGTAATGTTCTGAATAGTTCTTTTTCAAGGGAATCATCTTCCATTTCTTCCATTTCCTCTACTATATCCAACATGGCAAAGTATTTTTCCTCTGTATCGATTGCTAATTCAGACACGTAGATAGGTTCGTTTGGTTCTGAATAGCGCCACGCAGGCAATTTATGAGAAATATTAGACAGCTCCATCCCTGTCATTCCCCCATATTTATTGACGACACTGGTTATAGTTTCCTGTGTTTCAGCCCATAACTCTGCGTGAGGGGCAGGTACGGTATATTTGTTTATACAACGGTATGAATATTGTTTTCCTTGCCTTGCGCTTTCGTGGACATCAGACATTTCCTTAGTCCAGAGAATATCAATCCCTTCGTTAAGCACCTCATCGAAAAAAGCTATTACCGGCCCATAAGTCAACCGTAAAAAATACAAGCCAGTAATAGACTTGCCAGCTTTCTTGTAGTACTCAATTTCAGCTAACAATATCAGCTTTGCCAGCTTTACTTTTGGCACTTGACCAGCTTGGCTCAAAACACCCGAAATCAAACCCTTTAGTCTTTCTCTCTCCAGTTTCATACCATAGTATAACATGTTTAGTCTGTTTTTCTGCCATATTTAATCGCGGTAGGAAATCACCTCAGTCACGCTGAAAAATCCCAATTGCCTGCATGGGCGAAAATATTATACAATAGTGCGAATGAAGACAGTGCAAAAAACGTATTCACTTTTCATGGATCAGCTTGGCATTACATATGAGATTAATGCCAAAGAACCCGGATTCAGGCTGCACTACAGCAATCCAAACGGCAGCCTTTATCAAGGGGATAGTATCTTGTGGTTAGATTCGATAGAAGATGAATCTATTGATTTAATATTTGCCGACCCCCCTTATAATATCAATAAGGCCGAATGGGATAATTTTGAAAGCCAGGAGCATTATATTGAATGGTCATTGAAATGGATTATACCAGCGTCGAGAATTTTAAAACCACATGGGTCATTATACATCTGTGGGTTTTCTGAAATTTTAGCAGATATTAAACACACTGCTTCAAAATATTTCAAAGCCTGCCGCTGGCTGATCTGGCACTATAAAAACAAGGCAAACCTTGGAAATGACTGGGGGCGTTCACATGAGAGCGTTATTCAATTCAGGAAATCATCAAAGGTTCAAATAAACGTAGATACGATTCGTATACAATATGGAGCGCATACCCTTAAATATCCATCACATCCGCAAGCAGCTACAAGCCAATATGGAAACGGGATACACAGAGGGCACTGGACGCCTCATCCACTGGGTGCTAAACCCAAAGACGTTTTAGATATACCAACTACATGCAACGGCATGGGAGAAAAAACACCTCACCCAACGCAAAAGCCTGAAGAATTAGTTCGCAAATTTGTATTAGCGTCTTCAAATAAAGGAGACATTGTCCTTGATCCATTCTCCGGCTCTGGTACAACACTTGTTGCGGCGCAGCAGCTTGGCCGCAAATGGTTAGGTTGTGAACTCAACCCTCAATATAACGACTGGGCGATTCAGCGCCTCGAAAATATCAGGGAAATGACAGTTGACCAGTGGATTGAGCATGATAGAAAAGTTCAGGAAAGACGGGAATCCATCAGGTGAAACTATCTAAGATTGTCCAGATTGCTTCAAATAAAGAGAAATTTGTAACCATCGAAGACTATATTAATTTCAGTAAGATTTATTTGGAATTTGTCGCCGATGGACTTCAGGCAATAATTGTCTCACAGAATGAAAACCATTATCATTTCTATCAATACAAGAGCGATGGTCATTTCAATATTTCAAGGCCAATTAACTCAAATCTGATTTACAGTATAAATGATATTTCAAAAATCGAGGTAGAATTTCTAAGACTTCTCAAGGCACTTAAAGACATCAGTCAACAGGACTCCAGCCGCGACATTATTAAATGTGGTATTTATACCATTGCACAATCCGTCGGCGCTGCCCTTGATGCCCTACCATCTGGACAATCAAATACGGCACGTAAGGTCAACGGTGATCTCTTTGAGAGACTTATCCAATTGCTGATAAAGGAAATAGGCATCAAATGTGAGAGCGGCACAGTGCAAGTGCCTGTTTATCTCAACAAGGTTTTTCAATTCAACATGAGTTATCAGCACGACCTCCTTCTGTACAATAAATCCGATTTAAAAGTTATCGGCTCGGTTAAAACTTCAAGCAAAGACAGGATAGACAAGATTTTCATGGATAAATTTCTCTACTGCAAATTGACAAACACAGCACTGCCTCATATCGCTATATTCCTGAATGACGTGCAGAGGAAAAGCACACGACGACATGACGAATACGGAATAAACGCAACATTTCTACCAGGCCACTTTAAAGTATATACGGTTAAACTCAATCCACTTGACGGCGTATATTACTGTGACATCCGACCCAACATGCTCACTGATAAGCTCTTAAAAAAACACATTCGCTCTATCGACCATTTTTTCTGTAATGACATATGGTCTCTTTTAGAAAAACCATAAGCTATGTCACGGTGTTGTTTGCTGACATTAACCATTCAGCTCACGCCTCATTGACTATCTCACGCTGAGTCATTATAATACAGCCTTAGTGTCAGAATTGATTTAAAACTCAGGGTATATGAACCTTTCTGAAATTTGGATAAAGCGGCCGGTAATGACTACTCTTGTCATGTGTAGTCTCCTGTTTTTCGGCATTGCCGGATACAAGAAGCTGCCTGTTAACAACCTGCCTACCGTAGATTTCCCTACTATCCAGGTTTCTGTAAACTTCCCCGGGGCAAATGCCGAGACTATGGCCTCCACCGTTGCCACCCCTCTGGAGAGACAGTTTACTCAGATAGCAGGGCTTGAGCAGATGACATCATCCAGTTCCACAGGAAAGACCTCGATCACGCTTCAATTTTCCCTTGATAGAAACATTGACGCAGCCGCCCAGGATGTTAACTCATACATCGCTGCCGCCGCAAAAGACCTCCCCTCCGCCCTTCCCTACCCCCCAACCTATAAAAAAGTCAACCCCGCAGACAACCCCGTTGTCTATATTGCCATTTCCTCTGATACCCTTCGCATGTCTCAGGTTGACGAGTACGCCGAGACCTTTATCTCCGAACATATATCTATGCTCAACGGCGTCTCTCAGGTGCTTGTCTACGGCGCTCAAAAATTTGCTGTCAGGGTGCGCGTTGACCCTTCTAAGCTGGTATCTGCCGGTGTTGGCCTCGATCAGGTCAAAAACGCCATCAGCGCAGGCAACGTAAATCTCCCAAACGGTATCATCGACAGCAGCTACCAGCAATATTCAATTCAATCCAACGGTCAGCTGTTTAGCGCAGCCGGTTATCTGCCGCTTATCGTCGCTTACCGCAACGGTTCTCCTGTCAGGATTCAGGACATCGGCACTGCCGAGGACGATGTCGAAAACAACAGAACCGCCGCATGGTTTAAGACAAAGGACAAGGCTGACCGCTCCATCGTTATCGTCGTAAAACGCCAGCCCGGCTCTAACACCGTCGAAGTGGCCGACAGCATTATGAATCTTATCCCCAAGCTCAAATCCAAGCTGCCCGCATCTCTAAACATGAAGGTCTTTTACAATCAGGCCGACTATATCAGGGAATCCGCACAGGACGTTCAGTACACGCTTGTATTTACTATCTTTCTGGTCATTATGATTATATATGTGTTTTTGCGCTCTGCAATGGCCACAGTCATCCCGGGGATAGCCGTGCCGCTTTCAATAGTAGGTACGTTTTGTGTCATGTATGTCCTGAACTACAGCTTAAATAACCTTACGCTGATGGCCCTGACCCTGTCGGCAGGCTTTGTAGTGGATGACGCCGTTGTTGTGCTTGAGAATATCTTCCGGCGCATGGAACACGGTGAACCCGCAATGAAGGCCGCCCTTGACGGCTCAAAAGAGATCAGCTTTACAGTGTTATCGATGACCATATCCCTCGTGGTCGTCTTTATCCCTATTATGTTTATGTCCGGTATTATAGGCAAGCTCTTCAGGGAATTTGCTGTAAGCATTGGTGTGGCTATCCTCGTCTCAGGCTTTATTTCCCTTACGCTTACGCCGATGCTCTGCAGCAGATTTCTCCGTCACGGCGGAAAGACCCGTGACGCCAGTAATAGTTACTACGAAAGGGTCTTCGACTCAGTTTTAAAAGTCTATGGCTCACTCCTGAAGTCCGTATTAAAACACCGTTATACGATGCTTGTATTTACACTAATTATCATGGCTGCAACCGTATTCTTATTTATTTACATAAAAAAGGGATTTATTCCCGGCGAAGACCAGAACTACTTCAGAGGGGTTACGATGGCCTCTGAAAGTATCTCCTTTCAGGACATGGTACGCCATCAGCAGACCATTTCCGAGATCGCAAGAAAAGAACCGGACGTAGAAAGTCTCATCTCGGTCGTTGCCCCTATGAGCCTGCCCGGTGCCAACTCCGGCATATTGTTTGTTACCCTGTCCAACAGCAAAGACCGCAAGCGCTCTGTTGACCAGATAATAGCCGCTTTGCGCCCAAAACTCAACTCGGTAGTCGGCCTCCGGGCATTCCTTCAAAATCCACCAGTTATTACCATTGGCGGGCAAGTAACAAATGCACTCTATCAGTTTACACTTCAGTCGGTTGACCTTAAGGAACTCTACAAGTACGGCGATATATTAACCCATAAGGTGCGGGAGATAGACGGCCTTACCGATGTCTCTAACGATATTATGCTCAACAGCCCGCGCATAAACGTAGAGGTAGACAGGGATAAGGCCTCAGCCCTGGGCCTTACGTTAAACTCCATCCAGGACACACTCTACAGCGCCTATGGCACGCGCCAGGTATCGACTATTTATACTGACATAAACCAGTACCAGGTAATCCTTGAGGTTGAACCTAAGTACCAGCTTGACCCCTCAGCGCTCTCATTGCTTTACATACGCTCAGACGACGGCAGGATGGTTCCATTATACACCGTTGCAAAAATTACGATGGGTTCAGGCCCGCTTGTAGTAAATCACACGGCACAACTGCCATCGGCAACTATTTCCTTTAACCTCCAGGGCACTAAGTCCATCGGTGACGCTGTCCTTGAAATCACAAAAATAGCAAAGGAGACACTGCCAGTAAACATTACGACAAGCTTTCAGGGCTCTGCTCAGGAATTCCAAAAATCCATAACCAGCATGGGCATCCTGCTCTTGATTACGATATTAATCATATACGTCGTGCTGGGGATTCTCTATGAGAGTTTCATACATCCGATAACCATACTGACCTCACTGCCACTGGCCGGTTTTGGGGCACTGGGAACGCTGATGTTGTTTAAAATGGAACTTGACGTGTATGCCTTTGTCGGGGTGGTGATGCTGGTTGGTCTGGTGAAGAAAAACGGCATCATGATGGTTGACTTTGCCCTGCAGCTGGAGCGTGAAAATGGGGAAAACTCAGTAGATTCGATTTACCATGCCTGTATGATACGCTTTCGCCCAATTATGATGACAACAATGGCAGCACTGTTTGGTACACTGCCCATAGCGCTGGGGATTGGGGCAGGAGGCGACGCCCGCAGACCACTTGGAGTGGCAGTAATCGGAGGATTGTTTTTTTCTCAGATGCTGACCCTGTTCGTCACACCAGTGTTTTATGTCTACATGGATAAGTTTAACAGATGGATTACGAAAGACAAAGGACACTAAATTTGTCTGTCATCAACCCTCAATTTTAACTGACTCCAGATACAACCTTATGATTGTCCTGTAGTCTTCCTGTAAATCAATGAATTTAACGCCTATCAGGTGTTTGGTGTCGCAGATGGAGGAGTTTCTCATGATGAAATTTATGCCTGTAAGCTGCCTGCCAAAGAGGATAAACGACAGCCTGTAGGATGTGTCCTCTCTGAGTTTCTGCTGTAGGGGCACCTGAAGCAGGCATCCCGTAGCGCTGATATTTAAGACAGCGGCAGGGATTGGTTCGGGGATGCCCTCAATTGTCAGCTCTGCCGGAGATGATATCTCCGCCCTTGTTTCTTTTCTGTTAGCAGCGCCTTTTTTTGAGAAATCACCGTGACCCCAGAGCTGCTGATTGTTTATGCCTACGTCAATTTGTGTTTGAGGAAGTGTCTCTATAACTTTATGCTCCACAGCCGATGTATCTCTGGATTGAGGGAAGGTGTACGGGACGCCGTTTGCCCTGATAACCGACTGAACGGCTGGTATGTTTAAAGCCTTACCACGGTATGTAACAACACCAATCTCACCGTTTTGCAGCCTGACTACAGTTCCAGGGGGATAGATGCCTAATTGTTTTATAAATAAAGCGGCAAGAGACTCGTTTACCTTATGAGAGCCGGTCAGGAAAATCTTCTTCATAGCCTCATTTGCAGGCATTGGCAGCCTGTATGAACGGGATGAGACCATTGCTGTGTAGATGTCTGAAAGTGATACAAGCTGGGCAGGGACTGATATGGCGTCACCT
Organism: Candidatus Magnetominusculus xianensis; assembly: GCA_001541255.1. GTDB lineage: Bacteria > Nitrospirota > Thermodesulfovibrionia > Thermodesulfovibrionales > Magnetobacteriaceae > Magnetominusculus > Magnetominusculus xianensis. The sequence goes on along the minus strand of LNQR01000070.1, from coordinate 103,558 downwards.
GTAATGCCTTGCGGGTAGCCGCTTCCATCTATGGCCTCGTGGTGTTGAAGCACTGACGTGAGCCAAACCTCGTCCGCCACGCCAAGCCTCTGCAATGTCCTGAAATCGGCCAACGGGTGATCAAAGATTGCAAGCCTCTGTGCCCTTGACAAGGGCTCTTTCTGAGACTGAAGCCTTTCATGCAGGGCAAGTGCAGATATGTTCATCGTTAAAGCCGCCGCTAAAATCTGCTTCCTGTCGTCCTGAGTAGTGTTCATGCCCCTGCCAATAACCTCACAGACAATGGCAGTTTGTATCGGATGTCTTATCGTATATTGAGAGAATCTATCCATAAACGCCAGTCCAAGGGCAATGTCCTCATCTTCGAAACAAAACTCCTGAATCATCTCGCAAATCGTTATTGTATTTTTCTGGAAATCGGGGACTGTATCAGCACCACCGCGTAAAAGCTCCTTAACACGCCTTTGAATAAGCTTAAACAAGTCAAAGGGATTATCCTTTGGGGGGATTTTAACGGGTTTAAACATGCTGAGAATCTCGTTGTCTTCGTCAATAATACCGCCCATCAGCTCACGAACGAGTCTCAATTCATTTTCGTCACTGATAACATAGCCTGCCCTGAGCATCAGTTTACCGGTTTTGTCCCTGATTGGCCGTTTTATTGGAACGCCTACGGCAAGTTCGTCAAGCTCCTCGACCCTATAGAGAATCCTCTGCTCCATAGGGAGATTATATCATTTGTTCAAGGGGGTTAGGTAACGGCTGCTGCGCCTCAGCAGGTTGGTCAAGCGTCTTAAGATATGTGCGGATATTGTCCTTATCTGTCTCAGATATTTCTGTAAACATCGTCCCTATCAACAAAGTATCATATTTTGGCTGAATGTTTTTTACTTCGGCGGCTGCGTTTTCCACGATATATGTCAATATCTTAAAAGTCACATGCAAGGTCGTGCCAATAGTTAAGTACCCCGCAGCCTCAGGGGTCATCTTAAGCATACAGCCGCTCTCATTTACATTGATTATGACAGCATCCATCGTGGTTATAGTCTGCATATCAAGGAGCTTTGCCGGTACGCTGACAAACACCCTTTCATCCTTCCTTTTGAGGGTCTTTGACCTCTTGAAAACACCATAACCCCATAATTGATAGCGGTTGACCGTTATATTGACATTCTCAGAGGGTATTAAGGCCGTTATCGCATATTCTGCAACAGAGGTATCCCTGCGCGGAGGGACAAAGGCGACCTCCCCTGTTCTCCTTATTACTGCATGTACAATAGGATAGTTTACCTTGCTTCCACGCTGTGTTACGATAGCAATTTCATTGCTTTTCAGACGCACAAATGTCCCAGGCGGAAAAATTCCCATGTGTTTAATAAATAACATACCGAGGTCTGTGTCGATTTTGCTGTTTAAGAAAATCTCCTTCATAGCCAACGATGGCGCAAGGGCTGGACGATAGTCTCTGCCCGATACACGGGCGCAGTATATGTCACTTAGAGAGAGAAGGCGTGCCGCCGGAATAATATCTCCCTCTTTGAGATTCTTTGGATAGCCGCTTCCATCAACCATCTCGTGGTGCTGTGCTACGGTAGTACACCACAGTTCATCGGTAATACCAAAGTTTCTTATCATCTCTGCACCAACAATGGGATGCCTGTGCAGCTCTGTCTTCTGAGAATTGGTAAGCGGGTCACTCTGGTTATGCAGTACGTCCTGAAGTTCAATCATTCCAATGTTCATAGTAAGGGCAGCAAGGGTGAGCGACGTCCTCTCGCGCAGACTCCAGCCCAGCTTTTTAGCTATTATGTTACAGACAATGGCAGTGTGTATATGATGTTTTACCGAATAACTGCCCTGATTATCAAGCATTATAGTACCAAGTGCAAGGTCTTCATCATTTTTACAGATTTCTTCCACTAACGCAGCCAGCACCATGGCCTTTGATTTAAAATCCTTTTCTGTGGCGATATTTTTAAAAAGGGACATCTGCCTGAACTGCAGCAGCGCAAGCAGCTCAAAAGGAGAGTCCTGCTGGTCGAGCATTGCTTCAGCCTTTTCGTACTCATCAGCCCAACCAGGGATTTCATGGGGTTCATGCTCAAAGACAATTGCGTCAATACTCTTTGGTACATCATTAACGGCAATAACGTGACCCCTTTTCAGAAGCAGCTGCCCTTGGTCATCGTATATAGATGTCGAAAGAGGTCTGCCTATAACAATCTCCCCTTTTGTTACACGTCTTGGTTTCATAGCGTTATATTTCTTACAATCATCGTTGTCCCACTCCACCAGCGTTAATGTCCGGACTTTCTTAATACCTTGTGTAAATACCTCATGTATTATATCATTATATCAGACATTCCTTCAAGCATATTATACGCCACTGTCAAGCCAAAAAAGAAAGGTCATATTTCTAGCAAAGTAAAAATGTCCTCGTATGTTAGGGTAAAGGCGTATGTTATTCTATGATGTTGATATTTGGATAAGGATACAACAGCCCGCAATGTACTCGGGCATAAAGAGCCCGTCGAATAGCATGGAGCGTTGCATCTATCTAATGTCTTGCCTGTCTGTATCTGTAATCCGTAGTGTTTCAATAAAGCATCGTAACGCTTTATCAACTCTTCCAACTTTGACATGTTATTCACTGCCGAACTTAATCTATCCTCTGATGCTCCTTGGGTACTCCCCCTAACTCAAATACTGCTTCTTGTAATCCTTCACTCAAAACTGAAAAACTTAGACAGTTTACTTGCTCCTTGTATCAGGGTAGTTTATTTGTCATTAGGCGGTAATTTTAATTGGCGTTGATCATCGGAATCCAGGAAAGCATCGGTCGGATGCTAAAAATATAGGCAATTACTGCCTAATTTTTCAAATGCGTTTGCCCTGTATATCTTGGAAATTCTACAATCTGATTTGTGTATATTGACAGCCCCTGTTATAACAGCATCACAGTATCAATTATCTTACGAAACGGCTTTGGCTCGTGGTTTATGAATTCGTTATATTCCATAAGGAACTGAAGGATAGCGTCGATGTCGGGCTGACCGTTTTTCACAAATGGATTATGCCTTTGCGCGGCAACCCTCTGCATGTCAAACCGCAGCGCCTCAGATTTTGATGCCTCATAGAGGTCTAAATCACTTTTGTCGAATCGGTTCATTCTTCTTTAATAAAATCGCTGAAATCCATGTTGAATAGTTCAAAGTATTTTTTTACCGCTCCAACATCGAGTGAACCTCCACAGACGTGCATAAGCGCCTTGATGTCAGAGGCGTCGATAGCATGGCGGGCGGGGTCGTTTTTCATTGCCTGAAGTTTTAGTCCTATTAAGTCCTCCGGTCTCAGGACATTAATGTTTAACGCACCAGAAAAGGCGGTCTTTACGGTTGTCCTCTTTAACATGGCGACAGTTGCGTCTCTGAATGCGTGAAGAAAGTCAACCTCTCCGAACACACGCAAAGGCGATACATACTGAGACACGTTCTCGGTCTTATACCTGCACTCATAGTCATGCGCTTCCATAATTGCCGCTATGCGCTCCATGTCATCTCTGAGGACGAGAAAGTCCACATCTACGGTTGACCTATGTACTCCCCACAAATTAAAGGCCAGACCACCAATCAAGGCATAACTTATATCATATCGGGCAAAATCATTTGTCAGTGTCTCAATGACAACTTTAAAATCCATAAGAGTTTGCCGCAATGTACGTATTACAACTGACAGCCATTATTTCGTCCCGCCAAAATTACTCAGCAACCAAACCACTACATAGCCCGTTCAATACTATTTAAAATCTCCTCACCTGTCTTTTTATATTCAATGGCTTTTTCCTGGAATCCTTCTATCTCCTCAAGCACATGAGCAAGTTCTGTGTAAGCTTCTCCAGTTGAATGTTTATCATTTATTTGCGCATAGAGCTTTATAGCCTTAAACACTTCCTCTATCCCCATGTCTGTCTGGTTATCTTTTATAACACAAAGCCCAAGACCCTTAATGCAGTTTGCCTCTCCTAAAATATCCCCAACCTGTTTATATAGTGGCAGCGCTTTATTGTAAGATTCCATGGCCTCTTTGTTTCTTGATTCTCTGAAATTTATGTCGCCTATACTCCTAATGCAGCGAGCCTGATTGGTAATGTCTCCGGCTGTCTCAGCGATTTGTCTTGCTTTTTCCAAAAAAGTCATAACCTCTTTTGTGATTCCCGCAAATCTTGAAAAATCAACCAAATTAAAAAGTATTTCCCAAAAACTATCTTTCTCCGATCTTAAAATCAAGTAATCCAAAACCCTAAACATATCTGGAAACTCTTTAATCAGCTCGTTAATCGCTCTCGTGCCCTTTCCACGAGGCGTCTTATAATATTCAATCGATTTCCTGACACATAAATCTATCCAGCGTGCTACGATAACTTTGTATTTTTTACTTTTTGCGCTCATTTTCTTAAACATCCCGTATGCATAGGTTTGCATGAGGGCAAGCATGGTGTATGTGCCTTTATAAGGACACGAAATCAGAGATTTGGATATAAGCGATGCATAATTCTTTGGTTTGAGCGCGGGAAGGATTTCTTGAGCGTCAGCTTCTGTAAGTCCGGTGGGAAATAATGAGCAGATGTGAAATAAAAGCCTTTCGTTATTGTCCTTTATTTTAGAATAAGAAAGTAAAAAACTCTTAGCAACACATTTGTCTTTCGTGGTATCTTCTATCTTTATACCACATTTCGTTAAAACGTCAATATTTTGTTTCTGTAATTCCTTTGTTAAATAATCAACTCCTAAAACAAGGTTAGACGCGGCAAGCACTATCGCTAACGGCACATCGCCTAATTCAACAAGGAGGGCGTTTAAATCTCCTGTCTTTAAATAAACAGTAAATGTTAGGTCGTCTGCCAACTTACTAATAAGTCTCTCTGAATATTCTCGTGTTAAAGTTTCTACACTCACGACCTTTTCTATGCCAGCAAGGTTTATACTCTCTCTGGACGTGATAAGCAGTTTAACGCCGCTGGCCTGTTCTAATAACTTTTCAATAAATGATTCCACATTAGCCCTATCTGCAAGAGTGTCTTCAAAATTATCTAAAATCAAAAGACATTCTTTATTCTCTAACCACGCAAACAAAATATTCTCGTTAGTATCAGGGTTATTAGTAACCACAGAGCTAATCGTGGCAGTGAGACTGTCTTTTGCCTCAATCCCTTGACACGAACAACAATAAACACCGTCTTTAAAATCTGGATTCACCTTATCTTTAAAAACAGAAGCAATAACAGAAGCAATAGTTGTTTTCCCAATTCCCGGAGGGCCTAAAAGGGTAATTAACCGCCTATTAGTATCTTTCAGTAAAGTTATTACGCCAGCGATAACAGTTTCGCGCCCAATGACTTCAGTCACAGCAGAATACTTAGAACACGTATTAGTTGATTTGGGAGGAGGTGTGTCTGAAATACATTTCTTTACATCAAAAATATCTGATTCAAAGTAGCCGCCATCTTCTTTTAAATGGAACGTGATGTCCCTTTCAATTACATAGCTTTCATCATCCTTTTTATTTCTTATTCGTGGCCACCACCTAATCCTGCCCTGTCCATCTTTAATTATGACTTTGCCAGCGCTGTAGCCGTGGATTCTTTTAGTTTCACCATTTATTTTTTCCAATCCAAATAAAGAAATACCCTGAAATTCCCGTCTATACTTGCCGCCTCCAACAGAAATAATCGTACTTTTCGTTTCATGTACGTGACCGTACAAATGGGCGTGAAATCTACCGGACGGGGCTATGTCAGATTTGAAAAATTTATGGACTTCTGTGCTTCCATCAGCTAACCACTCTGGCGGGTGATGGGTTACTAACATATTTATTGTATTTTCATTACACCAGCGTTGTGTGCTTTGATCAGCACAAACACCGTTAAACTGATTAACATCTACCGCTATATTGTATTTATTGGCATCGTCAGACAGATGCAAAAAAGCAGAATTGAGACCTATGAGTCCAAAGCGGCACTCACCCTTTTTAATAACCGCAGAGAAATCACCTGGGATAACCCCATAGTTAATATCATCAGGAAATGGTAAATCGCAGCTTGTCAGAAAGTTTTTATAATTTTCAAATCTCTCATTTATATATAATCTTGTTCTGCTTTTTGGTTCATTAAAAAATCTTTTTCTTATTTTTTCATTTGAGAACCAGCTTGCTAATGTATCAGCCTCATCACAATCATGTCTCACTAAATCGTGATTGCCGGGTACACACAGAAATTTTACATTTTCAGAACCAAGTTCTTTCAGCCGCTTAAATAAATCTTGTAAGTGTATGATAAGCGCATCAAATTCTTCTTTTGTTCCACGATTAGTTAAATCACCAGAAAAGATAACAACATCGAATGGGCCAGCCATTTCATGAACTTTCTCTAAATCTGTATAGAACTCATCTTCAACCTGTGACCATAAAAACATTGAGCTGGCGTCGCCCCAGTGCAAATCAGACAAGTGCAGCCAGTTTAACTCCGTCGATGCCATTATCCCCCTCACCTCTGTGTTGAAATATGCTGATATGAATATTAGTATAAACAAATGTAAAAGTCAATACGCACGCTTTACATAAACATGGAAAATACAATATTTTAAACACTTGATAATATTACTTGTTTGTGTTATTGTAAATACAGGAAGAGGGGGATATTTATGATAAGAAGGTCTGTGACCTTGCCGGAAGATATTATAAATGAGATTCAGCAATATACAGATAACTTCAGTGGATTTGTCGCTGCCGCCTTACGAGAATACCTAAAAGCACAGAGGATAGCAAAGGCTAAACAGAGCTTTGGCTCATGGGCTAATAGAGAACAGGATAGCATAGAAATGGTCAATGAATTGCGGAAAGATAGGGACTATGGAGCTGACTCTAATTGATACCGATGTTGCAATTGACTATCTTAGAGGACAGCCCTATGCAAAAGAAGCCATAGAAGGGTTATGGGTTGCCAACACTGCCTGTTTAAGCGTGTTATCGGTTTATGAACTTCATGTCGGCATGAAGGACAACGAAAGATTCTCTACAGAGAGTTTTATCGAGGCTTGCCACATTGAACCCGTTGGACATGATGTCGCTATCAAGGCTGGAGAAATATATAAAAAATACAGGACAAAAGGAATAACGCTTACACCAATTGACTGCCTGATCTATGCTACCGCTATTTTAAAAAAATACAAAATAGCGACAAGGAATTTAAAGCATTATCCAGATGGAGACACTTTGTTTAGCGCATGTCTTAGACTATGATGTGATGAACTGGAAAACATAGCTCTACAGCATTTTGTTATAAGAAATAGATTGCTATATCCACTATGACAACAATACACGTATAGTGTATTTGCCCTGTTTACAGAAGCGGCGCATTCTGGTAGAATATTTACGTGTATAATGTCGGCAATGCCGCATGAAGGAGCCGCGTGAAGACTTTCTCGTTAGTGCTATTACTGTTTGCCGTGTTTTTGTACGTCCCCGCGTTGCGGGCAGACCCTCCTCCTCCAAACTTCGCCGAAATCCATGCTAAAATTGCCGAGTTCAAAGAACTTCTCACACGGCAGACAAATAAAGATATAATAACTAAGGCACTCGAAATCGACGAAAAATCTAAAGAGGCATTCACCAGGGGAAACCACGCCCTTTCGTTCAAACTCCTAACCGAGGGGATTGCTTTATTAAAGGCTGGCGTCTCACCCCCATCTCTGACTCCGGCTCTGGCTCCGGCCCCGGATGAAACCCCATTAGGCGGCACCGGCAGCCCCAGCCGTTATGATTCCCCTTTCGGTATATTCGGCCCCTATGAGTACTGGGCTGCCCCGCTGTCAGACAAGCTGGCCTCACGCGATGTGATTTCAAAAGAAGAAATTAACAAGCTGCTTGCCGACCTCGGCGTCGCCTGGGTACAGGAGATGGCATTTGAACTGAAAAATCTCCCCGGCAATGTGAATATTTATACAAGGGTTGGCTCCTCTCCACATATACCACCGCCTGATATAAACTATGACCATTATCTGCCGGTTCTTAAAAAACAAATCAGCTTATTAAAAAACCGTGTAAAATACTATGAAATTGACACAGAACCACTTGGTGAACATTCAAGCTGGGCTGACCACGCCAATAAGTATGCCCAATTTCTAAGGAAATCCTATTCAGTTATTAAGGCCGAATGCCCTGATTGCTCTGTCGTGCTTGGCGGACTGCCGGGGGCAGATACTAACGCATCAACAGGAGATTTAAACAGCAGATTCTTACGCGATATTCTAAACCATAACGCCGGTAAGTACTTCGACGTCCTTGAAATTAAACAGCACATACACTCACTGGAAGACTACAGGGTGATAAAAACTCGTCTGGACGTGTATCGAAAGATACTCCAAAGCTATGGCGTCAATGTCGATAAGATGCCGGTCTTTTTGGAGACCGCTATGTACAACGGCAGCCCAAGCCGCCCCTCTGAGCAGCTTACTCTTCCCACACAGACAGAAACAGACCAGGCCATAGGGTTAGTCAAGACCTATGTCTATGCCATTTCTATCGGTTTCAACAAGATATTCTGGAACGGTGTCATGGAGCTTTACAAGTTTGCCGGTAACCCCAACGACCCCTTTAACTACTACGGCCTTGTAAATAACTGGAAAAACTCCGGCAAATCACACAAGAAACTTGCCTACTATACCTATAAAAAGATGATTGAAATCCTCGACGGCTCAGACTGGGAAAAGACTGAGGTAGTAATGGACTCAGACAGCGTGTTCGTCTGCAAATTCTCAAAAGGAGGCAGGCGTATTTGGGTAGTATGGAGCGATGACAAAAATGCAGCTAAAACTATAACCCTGAAACTTGACCCCACGTCAAAGGTGAAAATAACAACATCCATCCCTGCTAAAGCCCTAACAGGGACTCAGGTACGAAACTACACCAGCGCATTTGTAACCACAGCCGCAGCCACAGACGCAAGCGGAGATTTAACCATCAAGGCACACACGGCACCGGTGTACATAGAAGAAGACAGATGATCTCTTCAGAAAAAGCGTGTCCCCTCTGGATGCCAAAACACATTGCCGCTAAACACTATGTCATATACTCAGTGGTGTTTCTGTATCTTGTGTGCAGCGCTGCCCTATGTGCCCTGTATCCCTTTTATGTAGTATTCGCAGTTAACCTGCTCATTGTCTTGTCTGTCCTTTTTCTTATCAAACCAACATGGGGGGTCTACTGTCTGATATTCCTTGTCCCCATTTCACGTGAGACCATATACTTTGCGTTTACCGGCACGTGGAATATTCATTTCATATTCAGGCAGTCGGAATTCTATTTAAATGCACTGCCGGTTTATACGCCGGTACTGCTGTTGACATGCGCAGGGTTCGTCCTCCACAGGTGGGCTTCGTTAAGCGACGTGCGTCTAAGACCTGATATAAAGACCCTGTTTGCCGCAATTACAGTTTATGCCGCCATTACACTGTATTGGACGCAGAACATGCTTCATGGCATATCTCAGTACTACTATCTTGTGTCAAACATTATGCTCTTTACCGTCATTGTTTACACAGCGGTTACAGAGGATGCCCATAAGAAAATGCTCTGGTGTCTGTTGGTCTCATGTCTGATTGAGGCAGTGTTGTCGTACTGGTTCAGGTCTTTGGACACATATATTGATTACGGGTTTGCAGGGGATATTGTCTATGGGATGCGTATTTATGGAGGTCTTCTGGCCTCTGACGGCTCACCAGAACAGGCGCACGGCCTTCAGGACGCCCATGAGACGTCTATGCTGATGAATATATTTATTGGCGTTGCAGCCGCCCTTTTTCTAACTGTGAGGTCAAAAGGACCAAGGATATTCTTAGGCCTGTGTGTTATCACTGGCCTCTCCGTTGTGATTGGGACAGAAAGCAGGGCGGGAGCAGCGGCGTTTATTTTTATGGCAATGTGTTTTTTATTTATCAATAAGAAGACATCAAAGCATTTTATGCGGTATACCATCGTGCTGCTTGCGGCAGCCTTAGTGTTTTATATAGTTGAACAGAAGATATTTTCAGTTATGGCAGGCAAGGACACCACTATAATGAGGCTTCTCAGGATTGGGGGACAAATTGTTGACTCCGGCGATGTCATAGACCCGGGGTTGTCAAAAAGCGAGACGGCAGGCCCGGGCAGGCGCACTATCTGGGGCTATGGGTTCTCTGGCCTAGGCGCCAAATGGCCTGTTGGCATCGGCATCGGCAGCTATAAGTATCTCTACAGGACGCCTCATGCCCATAGTGTGCCGTTTTCTTTCTTATTCGACTTAGGACTTATTGGCTTTGTACTGTTTTTCCTGATTTTATACGCAATCACCAAACACTACATAAGGCTGATTAAGCTGCAAGACACCTATATGCAGCTCATGTCGATGTGTCTTATGTCCACACTTGCCGCCGTCATATTTCATGGATGCTTTGACTATGACTATACATATCCTCTGTTTTGGCTTTTTGGAGGTCTGTTGTACTCAACGCTGTTGTTAGCGGCTAAGTCAGAAGAGGCGCTTACTTAAGGCATTGGTCAAGTATGGCGAATTTCTTCTCGTCTGCATCAACTGACACGCTGATCCCGATTGGCAGGGCAGTGTTTGGCGTGTTATGTCCAAAATCGTTGGTCTTTAGAATCGGGAATCCATACATGTCCGTAAATTCACACAGGATATCCTCCATTTGCGGCTCATCGGGGAACTCCACCTGCATACTATAGACAAATCCAACCACAGCGCCCTTGATCTTATTGAATACGCCAAATGATTTTAGTTCACTAAAATAGGCCGCGCACTGGTCTTCGGTTATGCGAAGCGCCTCAAGCATTAATATTGCATCCTGAAAGTCTGGGCATAAGTCCGTCTTCATGAGTTTTAATAAGCAGCGTAGGTTTCCACCTACAAGCCTGCCTTCGGCCTTCCCTCCCCTTACGGTCTTACGCTGCCGTGCCTTGCGAATCTCTCCGGTTTTACGGCTGACAAACCGGTCAAGAAACTCCTTTTTCCCATAATCAGGAGGAGATGGCACCTCAAGCATTGGGTATTTGCCAAAACAATATCTCGCATCGCTTCCGTGGAACACCACCAACGAGGTCTTCTTATTAATGGCGTTAAGTGTGACGGTTACATCGCTTAATCCCACAAATATCTTCGGGTTTTCAGCAATGTTGTCCCATTTAAGATAAGGAAGCAGGTGTTGTGCGCTATCGCCGCCCTGTGTTGAAACAATAGCGGAGATTTTTTTATTGACAAAAAACTCATTTATATCCATCGCCCTGGCCCATGGGTCGGGGGAGCAGATGTTTTTTCCCGCCTCGACGTTAAACCCCATATTTTTCAAAAACTTTATCCCTTTTTCTAACTCCTCCATGTGGAGTTTCCCTGTGACGGGGTCAGAGGGGGAGACAAGCCCTATTGTATCTCCGGGCCTCAGCCTCTCCGGAAGCAGGGGCTTTGTCATGGTTTTACATACGCAAAGCCTTCGCTTTGGCTCCTTACTATCTCCGTTATACCGGCTGGGACTATCTTAATAAATGGAGGAAGCGCCGCCTCTGTCAGGCATGTATCAGTACCAGCACACATTTTCCTCAGCGAATTGCGGCACGCCATAAACAACGCGCCATCGTCTGCAAGGGCCTTCATAACCTCAAGTCTCGATGAGTCGCTGTAGGCAGCCACAGACGGGCCGTTAGCGACTACCTTTATCTCTGCCCCGCCGCGCCCTACATCTTTTATCAGATTCGTTATGTTGCCTAGTGCCGTATCCCATTTTTCCATTTCGTTGACGTGAAACAGAACCTTCAACCCTTGCTTGTCCATAGCATTAAACTCCCTGTCTCATCTGTTTCTCTTTTTTATATACACCCGTATGGGCGTACCATTAAAGGGATATCCCTGTCTGATTAGTTTTTCAATATATCTCATGTGATTGTCTTTGATGGCCTCGGGATAGTTTAAAAACACCGCAAACTGGGGCGGCTCTACCGCCACCTGAGATATATAAAATACCTTCGTCTGCTTGCCCTTATATGCTGGCAGTTGCTTGTTCAATGTCTCGACATACCTGTTTAGCACGCCTGTGGTTATGCGTTTTTTTCTCTCTCTCACTATCTCGCCAACCAGCGGGAAAATCTTTGTAATCCTCTTTTTCATCAGCCCCGAGATGGTGAGCATTGGGGCATAGTACGCAAATGCAAAATGATGCTCTACGGAGTCCATGAACTGGCGGTAGCTCTCATCTGGTGAGTCTACGGCGTCCCACTTGTTTATACACAGGATGAGGCCCTTGCCGGAGCGGTCTATCAGGCTTACGATTTTCTTGTCCTGTTCGACGATTCCCTCTGTTGCATCTATCAAAAACACCACTACGTCTGCCCTTTCGATGCTTCGTATGGCGCGCACCACAGAAAACCTCTCAAGGTCTTCGACAACGTTTGGTTTTTTTCTTATACCGGCAGTGTCTATAAGGACATATTTTTTGCCGTAATACGTACATATGCTGTCAACAGAGTCCCTTGTCGTGCCGCTTACCGGACTTACAAGCATCTTCTCTTTTCCAAGCAGCGTATTAACCAGCGTAGATTTTCCCACATTGGGGCGCCCTACGATTGCTATTTTGGGGAGCTCTGAGGTTGTACTATCGCTGTGGCTGCCGGGCTTAAACCGGCTTATAACCTCGTCCATCAGTTCGTCAAATCCAAGCCCGCCCTCTGCCGAGACACCAAGCACCGTGCCTCCTATGTGATAGAAGTCTGCCATGCGCTGTTCAGCCTTCAGGTTGTCTATCTTGTTAACTACCCAGAGGACTGCCTTGTTGCATTTTCTGACAAGTGAGGCAAGCTCAAGGTCGGCTGGGGTGAGGCCGTCTTTCGAGTCAAACAGTTGAATCACCACATCGGCCTCGTCTATACCCATAAGGGCGTGCCTTGTCACCCCGGCAAGGATTTCGTCGTCAGTGCCGGTGAAAAATCCCCCCGTATCGATAACGACAAAGCTGCGGCCTTCCCACACGGCCTCGCCGTAAATCCTGTCTCGTGTAACGCCGGGTTCGTCTTTGACTATGGCCTTTCTGCCGCCGGTAATCCGGTTAAAAAGGGTTGATTTCCCCACATTTTGTCTGCCTACGATTACTACTACCGGTCTGGACATAATGCCTTTAACATTTATCTATCTCAAATATAAAGTCTATCTCGATGGGGCTGTTAAGAGGCAGCACACTGACCCCAACGGCACTGCGGCAGTGCCGCCCACGCTCTCCCATAAGTTCAAAGAGCAGTTCCGAGGCACCGTTAATGACCTGCGGCTGTTCGTAAAAGGTATCAGCACTGGCCACATAGCCCGTGAGCTTTACACACCGTACTATGCGGTTAAAATCGCCGAGGGTCTGTTTAACCACTGCAAGGGCATTGAGGACAACCTGTGCTGCATCCTCTCGCAGCTCTTCAAGCGTAACATCAAACCCCGCCTTGCCTGTCCTGATGAGCCTGGCGTCTCTGAGGGGCAGCATCCCACTGAGGAACAACAAGTTCCCGCTGATAACCGCCGGTACATATGCTCCAAGCGGTGTGGGGGCAGGAGGCAGCGCCAGCCCCTTTGCCTTTAATCGTTCTTCTAAATGATATATAGGGTTCAAATCAGAGGCCTAGTTCCTCAGGCGTTGCAATCCTGCCAAGCACTGCGGTTGCCGCAGCCACTGCCGGATTTGCAAGATATACCTCTGAGCCTGTGTGTCCCATCCTACCTATAAAATTCCTGTTTGTCGTGGCCAATGCCCTTTCGCCCTCGGCCAAAATACCCATATAGCCGCCCAGACACGGGCCGCACGTAGGGGTCGAGACTACGGCCTCGGCATTTATGAATGTCTCCAGCAGGCCCTCGTTCATAGCATCTTTATATATCTGCTGAGTTGCCGGTATTACTATCATCCTGAGATTCGAGTTTACCTTGCGGCCTTTTATTACGGCGGCGGCCTCTCTGAGGTCCTCAAGGCGGCCATTGGTGCATGAGCCTATTACAACCTGATCAATCGAGATATTTGATAATTCTTTTGCTGCCCGCGTGTTTGACGGCAGATGCGGACAGGCAACCGTCGGCTCTATCTTTGAGCAGTCGTACTCACGCACTTCTACATAATGCGAATCTTTGTCTGAGGCATAAAACACATATGGCCTTTTGGCCCTGCCGCGTATATATTCCATTGTGATATCATCGGGGACAACTATACTGCTCTTTCCGCCGGCCTCAATTGCCATATTACACATTGTGAGGCGTCCATACATCGGCAGCGCTGTGATTACCTCACCGTCAAACTCCATAGCCCGGTAGAGCGCGCCATCAACGCCTATATCTCCTATCGTGTGCAGGATGAGGTCTTTGCCTCCTACCCATTTATTTAATTTGCCGTAATATATAAATTTCATAGACTCGGGGACTTTAAACCAGCAGCGCCCTGTAGCCATAGCCGACGCCGCGTCCGTTGAGCCTACGCCGGTTGAAAATGCCCCAAGCGCGCCATATGTGCATGTGTGGCTGTCTGCGCCGATTATGCAGTCACCGGGCACGACAAGCCCTTGTTCAGGCAGCAGGGCATGTTCAACGCCCATCCTGCCTACCTCAAAGTACAGGGATAAATCATGTTCCTTAGAGAACTGCTTCAGCGCCTTACACTGCTCAGCAGCCTTGATGTCCTTTTGGGGGACAAAATGGTCTGGGATGAGCGCAATCTTATCTTTATCAAATACACCTTTGGCGCCAATTTTATTAAATTCCTTAATAGCAATCGGAGCGGTGATGTCGTTAGCAAGGACAAGGTCTACCCCGGCATCTATCAATTCACCCGGTTCGACGAATTTCTTACCGGCTGCCGTTGCGAGTATCTTCTCCGTAATAGTCATGGGTTACCTCCGTGTATGGAACATCGGTATATTATATCAGAAGGAACAGGAAAATGTCACAACGACTAAAATCAGCACAGCAATTTTCAATGAACGATCTGAGAGCAAGAGTTTGGTGTAATACTTGTAATTTGTCCATTCTATCTGAAGCAACCGTTAAGTTGAAGTGCTTCATAATTTCTTCACATTGTCATGATATAGTTATATCAAGACACAAAATAAAACACAACAAAGGAGGATGTATGAAAAAAACTGGATTGACGTTGATATGCGCGGTTATATTGGTTATGGGGCATACCACAGGCTATGCCATGGGAGAGGATCGTCACATGCACGACCCAAAACCCAAGACTAGTGGAAAGCTTCAAGCGCAAAATACGAGTCAGGGCGATGAAAAAAGCCACGACCACAGCGGAGCTAAGACCACGATGATGCAGCATATTATGGAGATGATGGAGGTTATGGAGAAAATTTCAGGTGACTTGCACAAGGAATCTACACAAAAGGATATGACAAGCGAAGACCTGCACAAGATGTCCGAATTGATTGGTGATATGTGCCACTGCATGATGGAAATGTCACATACGATGAAAACGGGGCAAGTCAATAAACAAAGTGTACAGAATATAAATGAAAAGGTGACTCAAGTAAAACAAAAGAGAGATAAACTATTCGGTACGAAGTGGTATATACCGCGAAATTAAGAAGGCATAAATTGATCTTCCTCCGATTCAGTGGACAAGAAAATAAGATAGAATACTGAACGGAGGTAAGGGATGAAAAGACGAAGGTATGATGAAGAGTTTAAATCTGAGGCAGTACGATTGATAACAGAGGGAGGCATGAAAGTTTCTGAGGTTTCCCGGAATCTTGGAATTCATGAAAATCTGCTCTAGGAATTCATGAAAATCTGCTCTACAAGTGGAAAAGGTTGAACTGCGGAAACTGAAGAAACAGTTACTGGATGTGACGGAGGAGCGAGATATATTAATGGCCGCCTTCTCAAAAGCACCCATATAAATTTATATGTTAAGGGCTAAAACCTGGTCTGACACAGTTTAGTTAACAGACCCGCCTCATCACATCTTCTGAACCTTAAACACCGTTATAAGATTCAGCACCTCAAGCAGATTATAGAGCTTCTGTTCCCTGACAAGCAGCCGCAAATCAACCTTATTTTCAAAGACCAGTTTCAATAAATATCCAATGACAGAGGATGTAATTGAAATAGAATCAGGGATTTTTATCGTAATGGTGATGTCATCACCTGCAAGCATCAAGTTTATAACTTGTTTGATTTTTGTATAGTCTTCTATGGTCTTTACGTGACCTGTTATGACAGCCTCTGTATCTGTAGTTTTTTCAATTTCCATGTTTACACCGCCTAAGTATCAGAGTATTTTAGCAGGGATTTCCTTAATCAATAGGGCCTCGTTTCCCTGCTTATTGTATAATAGACAATCTGAGAGGGTTTTTGCAATTTTAATCCCCCTGCCGGTAAACGATTGGTCATCGGTATTGATCCCGCTTATTTTTGCGGCATTAAACCCGGCTCCTTCATCCCTGACGGTTGCTGTTAAGAAATCCTTACCGTCTTTCGTGTATTTCCCCAATGAAACGTATATGTTTTTATTAACGTGTCTCTCCAGTTCGATGCGATAGTCGTCGTAAGTGCCGTTGGATGTCATGGTTTGCTTAGACGTTGAGGGGATACCGAGAATTCCGTGTTCATAGGCATTGACCATCAGCTCTGTTAATGAGCTGAGAAAATGGGCGATAAACCCCTGGTCAAGTCCCATAGTATTAAGGGTGCTGTGCAAATCAGCCGTCATAGCGTCGATATCAGATACCTTGCCCAGCACTGTAAACTCCCGGAGCGTGTCCCAGTTTGTCTCAAGGCGCTGTATAAAGATAAACGTTACGTCGTCCTCAGGGGTAGCAGTTTGTTTAATAAAACTTTGATAGAGGTTATTTTTGAAACAGGAGCGGCTGAAATCCTCGTCTATATAGTCATGATAGAGACCTCCTTCTGACAGGGCTAATGGGCTTTCATTTAAACCGTCGCTGTATATGAGAATCTTTTCAATCCCAGATATATCAAAGGTACTGGTTACTGTGTCGTTGAGGTATTTCATGATAGGGAGATTGTTGCTGTTAATTTTCAGGAGCTGACCGTTGGACTTCAGGGCCAACACCGGGGGCATAGAAAATATTGCCGCTTTAAGCAGCTCAACGTGAAAGTCAATATATACGAATGCAGCGCATATTATCTCCTCAGCAAGGAGTTCTTTTTTTATGAAACTCGTATAAGATTTAAGGAATTTTGTAAAATCAAAGCCCCCGCTGTCAATAGACTCGTCTATCAGATGGTTAACAAACGAGGTGGTTAGTATGGATGTTACAGATGCGGAGAGACCCTTGCCCATAGCGTCAGATATAAAAAAAAGGACCCTGCCCTCTGCTATCTCCCTGATAGAATAGCTGTCGCCGCTTAGTATATCCAGAGGGACGTAGCAAATCTCAGCGTGCCAGACAGCTTTCCCAGTCTCCAATTTGATATGGTTGAGGTCGTTTCTGATAATCTTCAGTTCCTTAAGAAATGCCAGTTCCTGCTGAGTTGAATGGTATTTTTCCCTGTATCGCAGGAGTTCGAGTTCCTGCTGGCGGCTAATCTGAGCAAGATTGTCAAGGACGAAGCCCTGGACGGCTATTTCGACGGCCTTCATCAGGTTTTGCATGATTATGGGCTTGGTGATGAATTGATTGACGCCAAGATTAATTGCCTCAATCAGAAATTCTGTATCGATATATCCGGTTATCATAATAATGGGAACCCTTGTGTCTTTTTCTCTGATGCGCTTGATAAACTCCATGCCGTTTAACTCAGGCATCAAATAGTCAGTCATAACGAGATCAACCTGGTTTTCCTCGAACAGGCTGATGCCGTTTAAACCATTTTCGGCAACGATGACGTTTTTAAATATCTTACGCAGCTTGGACGTAAGCCTCACAGACTCCTCGTCCTCGACATAGAGAAGGGTCAGATTACCGGTTATCTCTGTGAAGTCTATTCTGTCAAACATTATATCCATGCTCATTATATATTATCACACAGCCAAAATAAAACGGATACCACTGTAATTTCCAAATGCGTTTGCCCTGTTTTTATCTGTTGGAAAAACCACTGCCAATGCTATATACTACTGACTAAATTATATTAACAAAAGGGGTAAACGGATGAAAGTTCTTGTAATTGGCGGCGGGGGCAGGGAACACGCGCTTGTCTGGGCACTAAGGAAGTGTAAACGCGTGGACAAGGTTTACTGTTGTCCTGGGAATGCTGGAATTGCAGGTCTGGCCGAATGTATCAACAGCACTGACCCGTACAATATTAAGGCCCTTATTGACCTCGTTAAGTGCGAATGGATAGACTTGACCATCGTGGGGCCTGAGGTACCACTTGGACTGGGGATTGTCGATTTGTTTGAGCGCGAAGGGCTGAAGATATTCGGACCAAAGCAGCAGGCCGCAGCGCTTGAGACCAGCAAGGTATTTGCAAAGGACTTTATGAGAAGGCACGGGATTCCAACCGCAAGGTACAAGGTATTTACGTCATACCCGGAAGCAGAGGCTTATATCAGATTAATGGGCGCCCCTATTGTTATAAAGGCGGACGGCCTTGCGGCGGGCAAGGGGGTCATAGTTGCCGGGACGTATGAAGAGGCTGAGAACGCATTAAAATTAATCATGACAGACAGGGCATTTGGCGATGCAGGAAATAAGGTCATCATCGAAGAGTGTCTAACAGGTGAGGAGGTATCTTTTATGGTCATTACCGACGGGAAGACCATTGTCCCCATTCCCACCTCGCAAGACCACAAGCGCGTCTTTGACAACGACAAAGGCCCTAATACTGGAGGTATGGGCGCCTACAGCCCGGCCCCCGTTGTGGACAATGCGCTGCAGGAGATTATTATGGAAACTATCATGCGCCCAACCATATCATTACTTGCCAAAGACGGCATTAAATACAAGGGCGTACTCTACGCCGGGTTGATGATACATGAAGGAAGGCCCTATGTACTTGAGTATAACTGCCGGTTTGGAGACCCCGAGGCTCAGGCTATTCTTATGAGGCTTGCCTCAGACATCACTGACATCTGCCTTTCAGTTCATGATGGAACATTGGAGACTGCCTCGATTCAATGGAAACCAGAGGCTGCTGTTGGCGTGGTTATCGCTGCGGGCGGCTACCCCGGAAACTTCCAGCGCGGGAAGCAGATTACCGGCCTTGAGTCAATTACGCCCTCAGACGATGTGTTTGTCTTTCACAGCGGAACAACCTTCGACAACGGCAGCCTTGTCACCTCCTCTGGAAGGGTGCTGACGGTAACTGCCCTGGGAAATAACATATCAGAGGCTAAAGACAACGCCTACAAGGCAGTTGCAAAAATCCAGTTCGAGGCAATGCACTACAGGACTGACATCGCCGCAAGGGCACTGTCCAACTGCCCATAGCCCCATAGCTTTGGAGTACGCTGAAGATGCGCCATAGATTCCTGCGCCATAGATACTCTGGCGATGCTCTAAGGCTGTCCCCTTAGGTTTATTTCCACGTCATCCCGATAGACTTCCATATGCCGCCAAGATAGTAGTATAAATTACCATCTGGTGCCGCGTACAACATGATGCCATTTTTAAAATAAATAGAATAATAGTTCTGACCGCTGCTCGTCCCGCGAATCACACCACCGGCAGGAGTTCCAAAAAAAGAACTGTACTGGTATATTAACGTATTGAATATCAAATAAACATCAGCAATTTCGGTATTCCAAATCACGTTAAGAGACTGCCATGTAGCGTTATAATAAAGGTACACATAGCCGTCTACCCATGCCATCAGTGCCATGCCGTTTGTAAACCACTGGGTATAATAGTTTCCAGTCAAGCCATAGCTGTTTGTTTGAAGAGTACCGGTTGCATTACCTAAGAACGAGCTATAAGTTGCTATTAAATTTAAAATTGCAACATTAGCGATTGCATAGTCAGGGTCTACTTCGGAAGCATTGGGAACATGGGTGATGGTGTTTACCAGAAGAGGTGAATGCCGCATCTCAGCGCTTGAATAAGAATCAACGGCCTCAGCCTGATGTAAGGCTACAAAGACAATAACGCATATCAATACGAATTTTCGATTACTGAACATAGTCTGCACCCTCCGCTTTTAATATATGACTAATACTACC
The DNA here is from genome assembly GCA_001541255.1 of Candidatus Magnetominusculus xianensis. Taxonomy (GTDB): domain Bacteria; phylum Nitrospirota; class Thermodesulfovibrionia; order Thermodesulfovibrionales; family Magnetobacteriaceae; genus Magnetominusculus; species Magnetominusculus xianensis. Next base: position 83,363 of record LNQR01000070.1, on the reverse strand, counting down.
ATAGTACAATCGGACGTGTAAAGAGTATACTTTAATATAGCCGCTAATTTTTCTTTAATCTGACATTGTTCTCAGTGCCAATAGAAAGTGATGGTTTAAATCAGTGGAAAATATGATAAGCTGTATGCTATCATTAATTATGTGCGGCGTGTGCGGCTACAGCAAGGCTGTTAAAGAGGGTTAACAATACAGGAGGGGTAAAAATGGTTTCATGGCAAAACATTATCAGGGCAATCAGAGAACAAAAAGGGGATTTTTCATCATCAGTTGTGTTCAAGGCACTCATGCGCTGTTTAGCAGCGCTTATAATACTGTCAGCAGCAGGATACTCGTTTGGCGCTACTACCTATACTTGTGGTTACACATGGACAGAGCAAACAAATTCCGGTCAGAGGTATTGGTGGAAGGTAGCGTCGTCCGATGACGGAGTACATCTGGCTGCGATTGAGTATAACGGCTATATTTATACATCAAGCGATAATGGCACTACATGGACACAAACTAACTCAGGCCAGAGACCCTGGTACGCAATAGCGTCATCATCTAGCGGACAACGCCTGGCTGCCGTAGAAAACTCCCCTAACGGTTATGTATATATATCATGGAATTATGGAGATAACTGGACACGGACAAGTGCAATGAGTACTAACTGGATGACAATAGCGTCGTCTACAAGTGGGAATATACTATATGCCGGGGATTATACCGGTCATACCTATATTTACAAATCAATGGACGGCGGCTTAACATGGCAGGCACGCAGCACAATCCAGGATTCAAGCACCCCTACATACAACAACCCTGGAATTGGATATTTTTATACAATAGCCACATCAGATGATGGGCAGGCAGTCGCTCTCGGACCATCAAACGGAGATATTTATACGTCATCAGACAATGCTACCTCATGGAAAGATCAAGTAAACTCCGGCCAAAAATTCTGGTGGAGCATTGCGTCGTCGTGGGATGGAAAGAGGCTCTCCGCAGTAGAAGGCTATGGGGGATATATATATACATCTGCAGACTCTGGCAGTTCTTGGACAACACGAACTGGTGCGGGCAGCCAAAACTGGACATCTATATCATCAGGCCCGCTGGGAGTTGTGCTGGCCGCTTCAAGTTTTGGTAACGATGGATATATTTATACATCACAGAATTCCGGCGACAACTGGACACAGGAAACCTCGGCAGGAAGCAGGCTTTGGACGAGTGTATCGGTATCGTATGGTGGAGATAAGATTGCCGCCACTACATTTGGGGGATATATCTATACAGCGGCTCGTCCCCAATATAACGTACTTATTCAATTACAAGGCACGGGCACGGGCACGGTATTATCAACATCCGGCCCAATATTATGGGACAATACCGGCACCAACGGCATGGCGATTTATACCTGCCCACAATATGTAACCCTGATAGCTGAACCAACTATTGGCGATAGTTTTTCAGGATGGACCGGCTGCGACTCCACAAGCGGTGCGCAATGCACTGTGGTTATGACATCGCTAAAGAACATTACCGCAGTCTTTGGTGTACCCCAGACTGACCGAACACTCACTGTAATCAATAGTGGAAACGGTGGTACGGTAACAAGCAGCCCCTCAGGAATAACCTGCGGCACTGGAGGGTCTTCGTGTAAAACCACATTTGCCGACAATCTTACCGTAACCCTGACTGCAACAGCGAACGCAAGCTACGCATTTAAGAGCTGGAGCGGATGTGACTCCACAAATGGTACACAGTGTACTGTCATAATGTCAGCGAATAAAACTGTTTCCGTTTCGTTTGACAGCATCCCCACATCCCTGGTTATAAACAAAATCGGAAACGGCACAGTAGTAAGCAGCCCCTCAGGGATATACTGCGGCTCTCTGTGCAGTGCCCAATATGCTGACAACACTACCGTAATCCTCACTGCAACGGGTGACCCAGGCTATGGGTTTTTAAGTTGGACAGGATGCACCTCGTCCATCGACGAACAATGCACCATGCTAATGTCATCAGACAATAAGACCGCCACAGCACAATTCGCTACATCCGACACTATCATAACAACTAACGCCTCAAACGCAATCAACGGTATCTATAATAAAATGAGTTCATTTTTTGGAACGCCGCTTGGAACTATGCAGTCAGGCACTAATTCAAGCGGCACAATTTACGTCCAGTGGTACACAAGCGGCACGGCTATCCTGGCATGGTCTGACGGCACCATGTGGTACTACTATAACCAGGCCTGGCATGACACCGGACTCACATGGAAACAAGACATAACAACTAATTTACAAAAGGCCACTGCTGCAATAGATAAGCTCTATGATCAGTACCCCTTGAGGTACGGCACAAAAACGACTGAAATAACAGCCTATAGAGATTCTCTTGGTAATGCGTACTACGTACAGTGGTACGCAAACTCCGGCCTATTAGCCTGGTCGGACGGCATTATGTATTACTACACAAACGGAAGGTGGGATTACACCGGCATTAGCTGGAAATAAAGAGTTGAAACAGGCGGATTCCTGCATCTGCGGGAATCCGCCTGTTTACCCACATTACACAGGAACTCCTGTTTTGATTACTCATCATGGCTGAATTGTCATGATACCTAAATCCTTAGTTGACCATTACCAAATACTATGAATTTCTCCGTTGTCAGCTCTTGCAATCCCATAGGGCCTCTGGCGTGGATTTTGTCTGTAGAGATTCCTATCTCTGCACCAAGCCCAAACTGTCCGCCGTCGTTGAGACGTGTTGAGGCATTGATTAAAACCGCCGAGGAGTCAACCTCACGCAGGAATCTCATCGCCCGCTGGTGATTATTTGTAACGATTGCATCTGTATGCGACGAGCTGTACTTTGCTATATGGGCAATGGCCTCATCAAGGCCGCTTACTACCCTGATATTTAACTTTAACGAGAGATATTCTACATAATAGTCCTCTTCCCTGACAGGTGACACCTGCTCCGGGGCTGCCTTCATAGTCTCAGGACAGCCTATAATTGTAACACCGGCCTCTCTGAAGCGCTTTATCATCTGAGGCAGAAAATCCCCTGCAATTGCTGAGTCCACAAGCAGTGTCTCCATGGCGTTACACGTGCCCGGGCGCTGCACCTTAGAGTTAAAACATATCTCAGAGGCCATGTCAGTGCTGCACTCCCTGTCCACAAACACATGGCATACCCCCTTGTAGTGCTTCAGCACAGGGATTCTGGAGTTTTCTGTCACCGTGCGAATCAGCCCCTCGCCCCCTCTTGGGATGACCAAATCTATGAGACCCTCAAGTTTGAGCATCTCCATGACTACATCCCTTTGGGTGTTATCTATAAATGTCACAACCCCTTCGGGAAGTTCAGCAGCATGCAGCGCTCTGCGCAGTATGGACACGATTGCCTTATTTGAATTTACTGCCTCTGACCCACCCCTCAGGATTACTGCATTCCCTGCCTTGATACACAGACCGGCGGCATCTGCTGTAACATTGGGACGTGCCTCATATATCATGCTTATCACCCCGATGGGCACTCTCATCTTACCAACAAGCATTTCATTTGGCCTTTTTCGCATATTGGAGATTTCACCTACGGGGTCTGCCATCTGTGAGACCTCAACGAGGCCGTCAGCCATCTCCACTATTCTTTTTTCGTTAAGTGTAAGTCTGTCTATCATTGCGTCGCTAAGGCCCTTTTGTCTGGCTGCTGAGACATCCTTTTCATTTTCGCTGATAAGATAGTCTTTTTCTTTTTGCAGCCCCCAGGCCATTTCGGTCAATACAAGATTTTTCCGCTTTGTCTCAGCGGCGGCTATTGCCCTTGCCCCATTTCTTGCCTCAAGCGCCTTGTTCTTTACATATTCAACAATATCCACGATAGCTCCTCATTATTTATGCGTTTTTCGTCTTCTGTCATAAGACGCCGTATATGCCGCAGTGCAGGAGGCATAAATGTCCTCCGCAGTTTTTTCCCATGAAAACCTGCTTACAAACTGCAGCCCCTTAGCAATCATCTCCTTCCTCAGTGTCTTGTTTACAATCGGCATCAGCATGAGCTTGCTCAGGAACACTGAGTCTGCGGGGTTAAACACCATTCCCGCATCAGAGATAAACTCAGTCAGCGCCCCTGTGTTTGAGACAATGACTGGCGTGCCGCAGGCCAGTGCCTTTAGGATATTAGCGGCTGTGGATGTCTCTATAAGTAAATCTGCGTATGCAAACAGCGAGGGCATATCTTCGACGCTGCTGAGGTATTTAATCTTATTCGATGGCTCCCTGTCCTGTCCAACTATTAGCAGCGAATGCCTTATGCGTGATTTTATATTGTTAAAGGCAGCAATAACCGTATCACATGACCCGTCAGGGGCATCAGGCTGCGTACAAAAAAGTATATATGGTGAGAAAATCCCAAGCCGCGCGGCAAACTCTTTTTTCAATTCAGTCTTTACATCATCGGCAGCCGGTTTATATATCGAGGGGTCAAGGCCTGGTCCTATGATGTCGATATTTGACAGATATACGCTGGTATTATTTAAAAGCTGCTCCTTAAGGAAATTCGACATAACAAGCGCCCTGATGTCCTGCCTGTTGAGATGCCCAACGGCTGTTCTAAAATACTCGCCCTCAAGACCAAACCGCTCAGGGTAAAACAACGGCTCTAAGTCATGAACCATGACCGACATCGGCAGTATATCTATAAAAGGAAACTCCGTAGTAGGGCAGAACAACACATCGGCCTTGTGCCAGGCAAGCTGGTAGGGTAAGATAGTATTGTTGAACATTAAATTACTAAAATAACTAACGGCAGACGCCCCTGGAGGCTCAGACGTAATCACAATATTTGATTCATCAATGCCGGGGATATTAACAGGGGAGAAAACGAGCGTGTTTTCATCGATACGGCAAAGCCACCGGACAACTTCCCTTGTGAAAAGCTCAAGCGCAGCAGTCTTCACACCCGAGTAGGACGCGTTTACGACCAATTTCATAAAATATCTCCCATAGCTAAGTATATTATAATATATTGGGAGATGTGTTGCACTAATTTTATAAAGAAAAAAACAAACGCCGCTTGACATTTAGGTAAGCAGACAAGTATCATAGACTTATTTCTCAGGAGGTAATTGTGGAATCGTCTCATGCCTTATTGCATATACCAGGTGTGCCAGATTTTGTAACTTATTCGTGGCTGGCAATGGCCGTGCTTATAGGGGCAGCCCTGATGGTAAGGTCATCTCTGAAGTTAATCCCGACTGGCCTTCAAAATGTGGTAGAGTCCATTGTTGAGGGACTATATGATTTTTGCGGCGAAAACATAAATCACCACTGGGTGGATTCCATGTTCCCGCTTATCGGGACACTTGGTCTGTATGTCCTTGTATGTAATTTCTTCGGTCTGATTCCCGGGTTTGACGCCCCCACGTCGAACATAAATGTAACGGCGTCGTGTGCTGTACCAGTGTTTTTTGCCACACACTACTTTGGCCTGCGTGTACACAAGGCCGCCTATATCAAGCAGTTTGTCGGCCCGATACGCACAATATATGCGCTTCCGCTTATGATCATGATGTTTTTTATAGAGCTGATAGGACACTTGGCAAGGCCGATTACACTTTCAGTCAGGTTGTTTGGAAACATGTTGTCAAAGCATATAATACTGACGGTACTTCTGTCGTTGGCACCGGCGATTTTACCGGTTATATTTTTAGGGCTTGGCGTGCTGGTGTCCGTAGTGCAGGCCTTTGTCTTTGTACTTCTAACAACGCTGTATCTGTCAAGTGCCGTTGAAGAGGCACACTAAAATATAAGGAGGATAGACCGTTATGAGGAAATCCGTAGTTGTGATGTTGGCCTTAGCGCTGCTAATCGTATCTGCCCCGGCAGCTGTTGTGTACGCCTCAGGCGACGCAGACATGGGGAAAGATTCGGGCACAAAGGCGATGGCGGCAATAGGCGCCCTTATAGGCATCGGCATAGCCGCTCTGGGGACGGGCATTGGTCAGGGCATCGGCTTAAGCAAGGCATGTGAGGGAGTTGCAAGGAATCCCGGCGCATCAGGTAAGATAACAACAACACTGATAGTTGGTCTTGCAATGATCGAGTCACTGTGTATTTATGCATTTTTATTGTCTTTAGGTGTGCTGATAAATCAGAAGATGTTCTTTTAGCGCTTATGAGCAGGCTGGAGATTTAAGGACATGGGTATTGCAATAAGACGAATAGCAGTTGGACAGCTTGAGGTCAACTGCTATATCGTCAGTGACGACGCAGAGGCAATGGTGATTGATCCGGGGGATGAGCCGGACAGGATTCTGGATTATATCACGGAGAAGGGCCTAAAGCTGGTGAAAATACTGTGTACACATACACATTTTGACCACATAGGTGCGCTTCCAGACCTGAAGGAGGCATTTCTAAACGCCTCTGTGCAAATGCACAAAGACGAGGTCGTCATATATAAAATGGCAAAGGACATGGCAGCAGTATGGGGCTTTCAAATCGACCCCATGCCGGAGCCTGATGTATTGCTGTCCGAGGGTTCGGAAGTAGTAGTAGGCGGTATCACATTCAAAGTCCTGCATACGCCCGGGCACACACCGGGCGGCATCTGCCTCTACGGGGCCGGGAACCTGATCTCCGGGGACACGCTGTTTGCGGGTTCTGTCGGCAGGACAGACCTGCCAGGCGGTAATATGCCTGCCCTGAAGACCTCATTTAAGAGACTTATGACACTGCCATCAGATACAAAGGTACTCCCAGGGCACGGGCCAACCTCCACAATTGCCGATGAGTTGAGTAACAATTTTTTTAATTATGAAATTTGACAGGACAGTTTCCAGGACAGTTTCTCTGAAGTCAGGCAGCGAGAGGGGCATACCGTGAGTAATCTAATGTCAGGCAAAAAACTGGCTGCCGACATAAAGGCATGTGTCAAATCACGAGTTGAGAAACTCAGCCTCATGGGTATAGATGTAGGCCTGGCCCTGATGCAAATCGGAGGCACTGCCTCAGACGAACAGTACCTAAACACCACAGTCTCAGTGAGCAGGACAGTAGGGATAAAGACATATGAATACCGCCTACCAGAGACGGCCTCGCTAAATGAGATAATAAATACTATCAACAATATCAATGCAGACGAAAGAATCAACGGGCTGCTTGTCCTGTTCCCCATTCCACGGCGTATAAATCCAAGACGGGTAGTCAACGCCATATTACCTGAAAAAGATGTTGACGGGCTAGGCTCAACCTCAGTGGGTATGTTTGCGGCAGAGGAATCGATGTTTCAGATATTCGACAAAGATGATTTTGGGTCTGGCAGTGACAGTGGGGGTCTGGCTGTCAGGAATATGGCCTGTGTACCGCATGGGTTTCTACCGTGTACACCGTTTGGGGTGATACGCCTGTTAGAACACTATGGAGTGGAAATAAAAGGGAAAAACGCTGTAGTGATTGGAAAAAGCCTCGCGGTAGGAAAACCTCTGGCGCTGATGCTGCTTGCAAAGGAGGCAACAGTAACTATCTGTCATAAGTCGTCTGCTGACCTTGCCGCTCATCTGAGAAATGCCGACATAGTCTGTGCGGCAACCGGTGTATCTGGTCTGATAAAAGGCAATATGATAAAAGAAGGCGCCGTAATAGTCGATATAGGCATAAATATAATGCCAGATGGCTCATTTGCCGGAGATGTAGATTTTGAGAGTGTTGCCCCGAGGGCATCGTTCATAACCCCCGTGCCGGGCGGCGTTGGCCCGGTAACAATAGCCACACTATTAGAGAACACGCTGCGTTCAGCGCAAAACAATGTGCTGCTGAAAACCCCGTTAATCTTGCCGTAAAGACTAAGATACAGCAATAGAAGCCCAAGTTTCATAAACCCGACCATCTGTAGTGGACATCCTGGGTTAAACATCTGTGTGAACTTTTCATAATATACCCAATAATCTTTTTATATGTCTTGCCAATGTGTCATCAATTTCGCTATGTCTTGGGATTGGTTGTTTTTTACCTGTAACTGGGTTGATATATAAATCATGGCGTGCTCCATTTCTATGCAAAACACATCCTGCCAATGTGAGTTCACGGATAAGGGTCTTTCGCTTCATACAGCAATTTCTTTTACCTTATAATCACCGGGGATATCCTCTAAAACCATTAGGCGATATGCATCTTTTATATTTTCTTCCAATTCCTCAAGAGTCTCTCCCTGTGTCATAATATCGGGATGCTCCAGCAGTTTGCCTAACCAAAACCTATCCGCTTTCCAGTAAACCAGCGTCATATCATCTCCGGTAGTACGCATTTAATGAGATCAATCGTACCTGCCATGTATTTATTATAGCAGATTTTATCAAGACACTCAGCAGGCAGTCTTTGAGATAATCCTACTGCCTGAAACTGCTAAAAACAGAAACTCTGCACGTGTACGTCAAATCGTAAGAATCTTCAGTGCCCTGAGTCTGCTGGGGTGTTTGAGTTTTCTGAGGGCCTTTGCCTCGATTTGTCTGACGCGCTCACGGGTGATTGAGAGATGCCTTCCCACCTCTTCAAGCGTATGGTCTCTGTCTACGCCTATGCCAAAGCGCATCCTGATGACCTTTTCCTCTTTTGCCGACAGCGTGCGTAGCACCTTTTGGACATACTCTGAGGCCTCGCTCTTCTCAGCGTCTGAAAATGGGGACGGGCTATTTTTATCGCCAATGAAGTCCTCAAGTTCCGTATCTTCGTCGCCAACTGGTGTTTGCAGCGCTATAGGGTCTTGAATTGCCCTGAATACCTCTTCTACCTTCTTTAAGGGGACCTCAAGTTTCTGGGCAATTTCCTCGTTGGTCGGCTCCCTGCCCAGTATCTGTGTTATCTCCCTCGATGTCTTAGTTACACGGTTGTAAAATTCCATCATGTGGACAGGGACGCGTATAGTCTTTGTCTGGTCAATCAGGGCACGCGTGATTGCCTGTCTTATCCACCATGTGGCATAGGTGCTGAACTTAAACCCCTTTTCGTACTTAAACTTGTCAACCGCCTTCATAAGTCCAATATTGCCTTCCTGAATCAAATCAAGCAAGGGCAGCCCCCTGCCTACGTAGTTTTTTGCTATGTTGACAACAAGGCGCAGGTTTCTTGTGATAAGCTCATTTTTTGCCTTGCTGACAAGTTCTTTTGCCTTAGAGACACGGTCCCATTTGGACTTAAGGTCTTCAATTTTTATGCCTATCTCGGATTCAATCCTTTTTGATTCGCTGCTGACCTCCATATACAGGCTCTCAACATGAGCCGGGTCTATTATATTGCTATAATTTTTCGTCTCAACAATCTGTGCCAAATCATTGAACGTGCCATATGGCCTCATCTTGTTGTCATAAACGGTTATCTGGTCAAACAGTTCATCAAGTCGCTCAAGTGTCAGTTTCAGCGCCTCTTCTGCCCGTTCGTCTTCCATAAGTGTGTCATCGCTGAGGTCAAGGCCCGCCTCAAACCTGTTGTAAATCGAAAATGAAGTAACGATATTCTTAATTATTTCCCTGCCCTCTTCAAGGCTCTTGGCTAGCTCTGTCTCCTCGTCTTTGCTGAGAATCGATATGTCGCCCATTGAATGGAAATATGCCTGTACCAGGTCTTCAGTCTTTTCGTATCCTTCGATTTCATCTTCTGCCTCTATTACAGGCGCTGCGTGGTCATGGTCAACTACCTTTACCCCCATGTCCTGCAGGAGGTCCATAAGGTCTTCTATCTCATCTGGGGAGAAGAACTCTGACGGCAGGGCATCGTTTATCTCATCATACGTCAACGAACCACGTTTTTTTCCTATACTGATTATCTCTTCAAATATATCCTTCTCTTTCATCAGCAAATCTCCCGAACAGCATAATCACTTCTCGGCACACTATCTGTCAGACCACATATATTATCAAGCACAATCGCGTATTGTATCACAAACTAATGGCTAAATCAAGCCCTGAATCATAATAATTTCCGAAATAATTTTCAACTGCATAAATTTTATTTTCAGGCATTAGATATCGCACTTATGAACATATTAACTCCAACCAGCAGGAAGGCCGCTGCCGCACACTAACGGTTGGAAGGCAGGGCTTACATCAATGAGGGTCTGGTTCGTAATACAGTATCCTTCCGCACTGCGGACAGGTGTTAATTTTTTCACCCTTCATCACCTCTGCATAGAGCTGCGGGGGCATGTTTAGAAAGCAGCCCTGACACAGTTCAGCCTTTGCAGCCACTACAGCAAGGGCATTTTTTCGCTCAAGGATGTGCATATATTTATTGTATGGCTCTTTGGGGATGTGTTTAGCCAGCTCAGAGCGTTGTTTCAGGAGTTCGTCCAGTTCCTTTTCACCTTCGGACTGTTCTTTTTTCGCCGCAGATACTGCTTCATTGTATTTTGACTGCTCTATTTCAAATTTTTTGTTGACCGCCGTCGATGTCTTTTCAAACTCTTCTATCTGTTCCATTACGATTAGGATGTCGTCTTCTATTAATCTTACTTCTTTCTCAAGCTGCTCTACTTCCTTCAGGTGAAGCTGGTACTCCTTGTTTGTCTTAATATCTGAGGACTTTGCGCGGAGTTTTTTTATCTTTTCTGATTTTTCTGAGGCAGAAAGCTCAAACTCACGTTTTTGCCTGAGGGCCTTGTCAAGGTCGGCGTTCTTTTTTTGTCTTTCTTCCTGAGAGTCTTTAAAGGAGCGGTCATATCCATTCACCACTGCGGGGGTATTTTCTATGAGTGTCTTAATGCGTATTATTTTTGAATCAAGGAACTGCATCTCCTTCAAGAGAATCAGCGCCTCTATCATCGCGCCGCCTTGCTGCCTATCATAATAATAGGGTCTGTCATCAGATAAATGCTTGAGTTAATGGGCCCACCAGGACTCGAACCTGGGACCAACCGGTTATGAGCCGGCCGCTCTACCAGCTGAGCTATGGGCCCCCATCTTCCATTCATTAACATTCCTCTTCTTCCATCATTATAATAACTCAATACTATAACCTGGTTGCTTTGATTTGGTCAAGAGGAAAAGTTTTTTTATTTGATTGCATCTGGGATGATATTCTACTGACCGGTGATTGACAAATGATTGAAAAACATGCTAAGGTGGAACTGAGGGGTGTTTCTGATGGCTCCACAGGAAGGAGGGATAAGCAATCATGGACAATGGCTTGGACAATGACAATGAAAGGTATGGCGATATAAAAGATGCAGGTGGTAACGGGGGCCAAAAAGTGCTGGAGATTCCCCAAAATGAACTGCCAAATGAACTAATAGACAAAGTGCCTGACACAATTCAAGAAGACCTGCTTCTTAAAACCCCGCAGGATGAAATCATGATTGCCCCGCAAGAGCCTATGACTGAGATTACCCCAGCACGCCCTGCGCCAGCGTCTGCAAAGGTAAAACTAAACTGCTGGGAATTCAAGAAATGCGGACGTGAACCAGAAGGTGTGAACGCACTGCAACTAGGCGTCTGTCCCGTAACCCTTGCTACAACATATGACGGGCTGCATGATGGTAAAAATGCAGGCAGGGCTTGCTGGGCTGTTCCTTTTGCTACCACAGACGGCAGAATGAGTTTTGCCACTAAAATCAGAAAATGTACTAAATGCGACTTTCACCACCTTGTTATCAGTGAAGAAGAAAAATATCAAAGCGCCCTGAAACATCTGAAAAAGTTTAATAAAGAAGAAAAGGCAAAGATAATCAAAGAGACTAAGGCCGAAGTATTTAAAGAGCCTGGCCTGGTAAGACATATATTCGAAAAGAGTAAACACACCGCCTACGGAGAGGACGCCGAGGTTGACTCCTTGTTCATAACACTGCTCATAGGATGGGTATCCCTGTGCCCGTCAGTCAGTTTTCTTGAGGGAAGCAAGCGTATCTGCAAGGATGACCTCGTTGATGAGCTAATGGTCATTGACGCCATCGCAGACAACCCCAGAAGGCGTGCAGCCAAGACCGTAGCCAAGACAATGCTTAAGGCAGTCGGCAAGCAGATTACCAGATATTTTGATCCGCTTGTGGATGTCATAAAAAAGAAGGTTATTATTAAAAAATAAGCCAGTATTACAGGCATTGCGACTGTGGCAGGGGAAGCCTCACCGTAAAGGTAGTGCCCTTGCCTACGACGCTGTTAACTAGTATATCTCCTTGGTGTTCCTTTATTATCTTATAACTAATCGAAAGCCCCAGCCCTGTGCCCACCCCTACGGGTTTTGTCGTGAAAAACGGGTCAAATATCTTACTGCGTATCTCCGGGGGGATTCCTTTGCCTGTGTCTGTTATCGCAACCTCTATCTTTTCAGTATCTACAGAAGTCCTTATTTTGACCTCCCCTTCGCCCTCTATCGCCTGACACGCGTTTACCAGCAGGTTCATAAATACCTGATTGATTTTTGCAGCATAACATTGCAGCATAGGAATATTCCCATATTCCCTTACTATAACTATCCTGTTTTTATACTCGTGGAAGAGCAGCTCCAGCGTTGTGTCAATAGATTCGTTTATGTTCATATCGGTTATATCAGTGATGTCCAGCCGTGCAAAATTCTTGAGGTCCTGTACGATTTTCTTAATACGCTCAGTGCCCTCCCTTGTTTTTGCGATTAGGGGTGTAATGCGGGAGCTCAAATAACTATAATTAATCTCCTTCTTATAGTTCTCGATTTCTGATTTAGCCTCGTCTGAAGATTCAATCTTATCGTATCTCTCAAGCAGCCCAAACAGCCTTTGGATAAACTTCTCAAGGTTTCCTATGTTGCCAGAGACAAAGGCAAGCGGGTTATTTATTTCATGCGCCACGCCGGCAGTCAGCACACCCAAAGACGCCATCTTTGCCGATTGAACCAACTGCTCCTGGCTTTGCTGCAACTCACTTAATGTCCTGGATAATTCGGCAGTACGCGCCTGCACCTCCTCTTCGAGGTGTTCGCTGTGCCGTCTTATTTTTTCCTCCATCTGTTTTCTTTCAGTAATGTCCTCGCAGCTTGTGGCAATGGCAGCCACAGTTCCATCGTCGTCCATCACCACGTCAGACGTCAGTTGCACAGGGAAATGGCTGCCATCTTTTCGGGAATTTACACTTTCACGTTTCCATCTCTTTGTACTTCTGTCCGTATTGACACGAAACGCTATCAGCTCTTCCTCTGTCAGCGGCCTGGATAATTCTTTCGGGGCCATTATCCTGATATTCTTGCCAATCAGTTCATCAACCGTGTAGCCATGTTGAGCGGCCTCGGCCTCGTTTGTATAGATTATTACGCCGTCTGCATCTGTAATCGTAAATCCTACCTGTGTTGTTTCTATGGCCTTTGTCAACAGGCGCAGGTTCTTAGTCATTGCCGCTTCGATTTTTTTGCGGTCGGTTATGTTATGAGCTATGATTATTACGGAGGTCACAGCGCCTGAGTTGTCAAGCTCCGGGACTGATACCCCCTGAAACCACTGGACGCCGTTAATTGATATTTCCTTTTCCTGTCTTTCTTTTGAGTCAACTGTCAGTCGCGTCAGGTCTATTATACCTTTAATAAAATCTTCGTCGAATCCCAGTTCAGAAAACTTAGTGATGTGCCTTCCAATAAAATCTTCGGGCTTAAGCATCATGTAAAGAGCACAGCTTGGGTTCATATAGCGGCAAATATAATCGCTGTCAATACGGGTTATTATGTCCTGACTGTTTTCCACTATCGCGCGGAATCCCATGCGGTACTCATCTCTGCTTTGAAGCAGTTCAAGCTCAAATATTTTTCGTTCCGTTATATCCCTCGATACTGAGACCATCCCAAAGACCTCGCCGATCCCGGTAAATATCGGGTTTTTGATCGTCTCAAGATATATATCCCCTTCCCTGCTGCTTATCTTGTGTTCAATTTGAACAGCCTTTAAGGTCTCTAAGACCTCACGGTCACTCTCCCGCTCTTTTGAGGCAAACGACTTCGGGAAAAAATTATCATACGTCCTGCCTATGATTTCCTGCTCGTCCAGCCCTATGAATTCTTTGAATGCGTCATTTATTAAAACGAATTTTCCATCAGTATCTTTAATGCTTATCATGTCTTTGACCGAGCCAAGTAATGTGATTAATTGCGAGGTTGTCTTTGCGTTTTCCGCTATAATCTGTTCAAGCCCCCTCTTGCCGTTTTCAAGATTAATGATTGCACGATATGTCCTTAAGGCAAGGAGCATTGCGACATCAAATTTATCTTTGGTCAATTCGGTCTTTTCCCTGTAATCGTTTATATCATACTGGACGATGACTTCGTGTTGAGGGGCCTGGCCTGGCTGCCCTGTCCTTAGAATAATCCGCACCTGATTGTTTTTCAATTCTTCTCTGATATATTTGGTAACAAGCAGGCCGGAGTTGTCTTCTTCCATAACAACATCTAATAGCATAACAGCGGTATCGGGGTTTTCCTCCATGAGGTGCTTTGCCTCGCTGCCGGAGTAGGCGCTGATAAACTCAACAGGCTTACCGTCATAGACAAAGTGTTTTAGCGCCATGCGTGTCATCTCATGGACCTCTTGCTCGTCATCGACTATCATTACCTTCCATGGTCCGGCAGCAGAAGGCGCTATACCTCTGCCGCTGTACCGATAGAAGAACCTCTCGGTGTTGTCGTTCTGTTCCATTACGCCGCTGCCTCCTTTTTAATTACGGGAAAGCTGATTGTAAATGTCGTCCCCTTGTTCAACTCGCTCTGACAATCGATAGTGCCGCCGAGGGTCTGCGTTACTATATTATGCACAATATGCATCCCCAGCCCTGTGCCTCCAGCCCCGCGCATAGTCGTAAAAAAAGGGTCGTATATCTTCTTGATATTTTCCTGGGGAATACCCTTGCCATCGTCTTTGTACTGGATAACAATGTCATCTTTGTGGAGGGCGGCTTCAATCGTTATTGTGCCTTTGGCGCCCTTGTCATACGCGTGTATGATGGAATTCATCAGCAGATTTGTTATAATCTGTGCTATAGACCCTGGATAGCTGTCCAATTCCAGGGATTGTTCACAAATGACCTCTATATTATGCTGGCTCCTCTTGAGCTTCGGTTGAAGACTAAGCAGTATTTCTTCAATGTATCCCTTTAATCTGAACACGCGCCTCTCCTGCGTAATCTGGTCTGCCGATACCATCTTGAAACTTTTCACCAGTTCGGCTGTACGCATAAGGCTTTTAAATATAAGGGAACTGCTCTTATTTATATCGTCAATATATTCCTGCAGCTGCTCCATACGCAGTGACCTGTCATCGATTGCGGCCTTTATTGCTTCAGTCTCTTTGGTGATAGTCGAAGAAAGGGTTATGCCTATACCTACGGGCGTGTTTATCTCATGGGCCACGCCTGCCAGCATCTGCCCAAGAGAGGCCAGTTTTTCTGCTTGCACTAGCTGGGTGCGGCTCTCTTTGAGGTGTTTATTGGCTGTCTCTAACTCCTTCAGGTGCATGTCGCGTACTTTTTGCATCCTCTTCAACTGTGTTATGTTTTGTGCCGAGCAGACTATCTCATCAATTGTGTTACCGTCGCTGCCATAGATAACCGATGCGGAGAATATGACTGGAACTTTTACACCATATTTTGCCATAAATACTACCTCGACATCTTTTACATATCCATTTCTCATTATTTCATTATACAATATTTCGGCAATCGTGTCGCTTTCAAATATTTCGTCTATACGTTTATTGAGCAGCTCTTCCTCAGTGCGTCCTAACATCTTATTAACAGACTTATTAACTTTTACAATTTCAGCATCTTCTGTTAATACAATAACGGCGCTTGCGATGGTCTCAATGATATTGTCTGTATACTCTTTTGCTATGATTAAGTCATCCCTTGTTTTTTGCAGCTCCATGAGCATATGATTAAACGATTCTGCCAGTACACCGACCTCATCTTTCGATTTAATATCAGTGATTTGAGTAAAATCCCCTTTGGCTATCATATCTGTAAATGCAGTAAATCTCTTAAGCGGGTTGGTTATATTATTAGTTATGTGTCTTGTAATAAATGTAAAAATCACCCCGCTGATGACCAATACTAAAATCATTACGCCGACAGTGACGTATTTTATCTTGTTCTCGTCAGCACTAAACTCCGCATAGGGGATGACTACCATCAGCGACCACCTGAACTCATCAAGCGGGACAAGGGCTGCAATGCTGTCAACCCCTAATATTAATGCCCTGTTAATGCCTCTTTTTAACTGAACGGGTGTCTTACTGTCATCGATTGAATGCCCTGCAATATCAGGTCTGCTGCTGGCATATATGACTGTCATCCTACTGTCAAGCAGCAATGCAAAGCCTGATTTTTCGACCTCTGTTTCAGATAAAACGCTGGCTATGGTGGTGATTGGTACGCTGCCCCTTATAAATCCAATGGGCTTATCGCCGCTATATTTTGCCATAGCAAATGTAACCGCTGGTATGCCGAGGTCGATGTCGTTTTGTTCGTATGAGACAATAATTTTGTTCGGCTCTGACATTAACTCTTTGAAAATTGTGGAAGCGATTATTTCGCTTTTACCTGAGAATACAATTCCATTTACCGCCCTAACCTCTTCTCCTTTCATGTTTACATAACTCAAAACGGGAAACTCTTTTGAAAACTTAGGCAGATTCTGCGTCAGGACATATTCACCGTACTTGTCCGTATAAACGTCTAACTTATCGCCGTCCAATATCTTTTCCGATACCCGTTGCAGCGTGGATTTTTTTTGGGCAACTACCCCCAGCACCCGCGACTTAAGGGTATTGGTCAGGAATTCAAGAAACTTCTTTTCGTCAGTGTTAAAATGGTTTGAGATAAAATAATACCCGCACCCCCCGATTGCCAGTCCGACGAATAAGACTATCCCAAAGTGCGATATTAATATCTTATTTCTGATTGATAGGTACATTGCCGTTATATGCCGCAACAGATTATAGCTGAATTTTGCCCGCATTGTCCAGTTCAGCATATTGTATCTCAGTGATTTATCTTTGAAAAATGTTGAAAAACCATCGCTGTGTCAAGCGTTTGACATGACACGGTAAATATTACCTGCTAAAGCCTTATAAAATCACCGGTAATCAACAACCTAACCGGCGCGGTATACACTGGCATGGATATTGCTAACTACATAATCGAACACTCTTATTTACCTATGGAGGACATATGGAACAACCCGAAGCAACAGAACCAGTTAAAGTACAAAAGAAGTCAAGCATGAAACAGATCATAATCTTAGGAGCCATTATCCTTGTAGTGGCAGGCGGGGGATTCTTTGCCTACACTAAATTCTTCGCAAAACAAGAAGGAGGCAAAGAGGGCGCTAAAGAGGCTGAACACAAGGAAGGGAAACCCGGCGAGCAGGTACTCATCGCCATCGATCCCTTAATCGTTAACCTTACGGACAAGAACAGGTTTATTAAGCTGTCGCTTCAAATCGAAGTGGGAGACAAGAAACTTGAGGCGACCATGAAAGAAAAGATGCCGCTTCTCAGGGACGCTATTATCATGCTGGTAACAAGCAAGTCCTACGATGCAATCTCCGGCCCGGACGGAAAGTTCCAGTTAAAAGATGAGATGCTCGGCAGACTTAATCAGGCATTGGGAAGCGAACTCATTAAAAACGTCTATTTTACAGAATTCATGGTGCAGTAGATGAGCAATAAGATACTATCTCAGGATGAAATTGATGCCCTGTTAAAGGGTGTGCAAAGCGGTTCGGTAGATACCGGGGCGCAGTCAGCAGAAGAGTCCGGCGTTAAGACCTATGATCTGACCAATCAGGAGAGGATAATACGCGGCAGAATGCCGGGCCTTGAGATCGCTAATGAGCGTTTCGCAAGATTCTTCAGAAACTCTATCTCTACGATTATTCAGAAGTTTGTCGATGTCAACATACACGGGGTAGAGATGATGAAGTTCAGTGAATTTATGAAAACTCTGCCGCTGCCCTCAAGTATAAACATATTTAAGATGGAGCCGCTGAGGGGATTTTCCCTGTTTGTACTTGGAGCCCCTGCGGTGTTTGCCTTTGTCGAGTATTTTTTTGGGGCAACAACGGCAAGGAATACGAAGTCGGAAGGCCGTTATTTCACGCCGATTGAACAGCGTATTATCAAAAAAGTGGTCTCGATGGTGCTGAAAGACCTGGCTATGGCATGGAAAGGGATAGTCAGCGTGGAGCCTGAGCATGTCGGCTCGGAGATGAATCCGCAATTTGTTACGATTGTTACGCCTACAGAGGTGATAATAAAGGTAGAGGTTCACCTTGAGGTAGAGGATTTCACTGGCAAGATGTATTTCTGCATCCCCTACTCGGTAATAGAGCCGATTAAGGAAAAGTTATACTCCGGCATACAGGCTGAACAAGCTGAGATAGACCAGCACTCAGTAAGCCGTCTAGGTGGAATATTGAAGCTGTCTACCGTAGAAGTTGCAGTGGAAATGGGAACTACCGAACTCATGATAGAGGAAATCCTCGACCTGAAAAAGGGAGATGTAATTCCACTGAACAAAAGCATCAACGAAGACCTGACACTAACGGTCGAGGGAATCCCTAAGTTCAAATGCGTAGCTGGACAGTTAAAGGGTAATTTGGCCGTAAAAATCACCAAAGAATACGTTTAAACAACATATACTTAAGGAGGAGTCTCATGGATGTGCAAAAGGCTGATTTCCGCGAATTGGATAAAGACGGCAACCCAGAAGCTACAAGGGATATTAAATTCCTGCTCGATATACCACTGACAATAACGGTAGAGATAGGCAGAACAAAGATGCTCATTAACGACCTGCTTCAGCTTGGACAAGGCTCGGTAATCGAACTTGACAAACTTGCCGGTGAGGCTATGGAAATCCTCGTCAACAACAAGGTAATAGCAAAAGGCGAGGTAGTAGTGGTAAACGAGAAATTCGGCATCAGGCTCACCGATGTCGTAAGCCCTACAGACAGGGTAAAACAACTGCGATGATAGATGTCGTGTTTCAGGTATTCGTTGCGCTTGCGGCGGTTATTTTTTTGATTTACGCCCTGTCCTTCGCAGCGAAAAAAAGGCGCGGAAGCAGCGGCTTTCTGGGGCTGTTAGAGTACTTATCTTTAGGGCCAAAGAGGGGTATTGCCGTTGTCAAGGTTGGCAAACGCGCCATCGTACTTGGAGTAACTCAGACTGATTTCAAACTGCTGAAGACACTTGGCGAACAGGAAGTAGAGGCAATCGCCTTTAAGAAGACACTCAACGCTGAGATGTCAAAGACCGGCAGCCAGTTGGCCGATACCTTCAATCGCATTGTCCGCAGACTTAGCGGCAAAACAGGCAAGGACAACTAACCATGGGTGCGCTGAACATAGATCATCCGCTTATATCGATGTTTTTGCTGATAAGTTTTCTGTCGCTTATTCCGGCAGTGCTTATGATGGTTACATCGTTTACAAGAATAGTTATCGTGTTGTCCCTGTTAAGGCAGGCACTGGGCGGACCTCAAATCCCGCCGAATATGATTATTATTGGTCTGTCGCTTTTTATTTCACTCTTTATCATGTATCCAACACTGGACACAGTTGCCACTGAGTCCATGACCCCGTTTATGAACAAGAAAATAACCATGACCGAGGCGCTTAAAAAGGCTGAAATCCCTGTCAAGGACTTCATGATGAGACAGACGAGGGAGAAGGACCTCGCCCTGTTTTTGAAACTCGCCAAGCAGGAAGCGCCCAGAGAGCCTATGGACATACCCATGAAGATAGCTGCCCCGGCGTTTGTGATAAGCGAGCTTAAGACTGCCTTTGAGATGGGGTTTCTGCTCTATCTACCATTTATTATAATTGACATGGTCGTAGCCAGCGTTATGCTGTCGATGGGTATGATGATGGTGCCCCCTGTAATGATATCGCTGCCCTTTAAGCTGTTACTATTTGTGCTTGTCGATGGCTGGAACATAGTGATAGGTACGATTGTGAGGAGTTTCCATTGACAGTTGAAATTATAAAAGATTTATCATTTGATGTGTTTAAGACCCTGCTGATGGTCTCAGGGCCGATGCTCATTGTAAGTATGCTGGTGGGGTTGGCGGTGAGTTTCTTTCAGGCTATAACGCAGATACAGGAGTTTACACTAACGTTTGTGCCAAAGGTCGTAGCAGTTTTTCTGTGCGTGTTTCTGCTGATGCCGTGGATTGCGCGTATAATGATTGGTTTTACGGTGCGTCTGATAGAGAAACTGCCGGAGTACGTGAGGTAAGGCAATGGACGAGCTGATAAACTCTGGACTGGTGTCAAAGCAGATAAGCAATTTTGTGCTGATACTCTTAAGGGTAAGCATAATAATGATGATGCTGCCCATATTTTCCAGCAAAAACATCCCAGCTCAGTATAAGATTGCCTTTTCTGTAGCGCTTGCGGTACTGATAACCCCGCTTGTGGACTTCAAACTAGACAGCAAAGAAGAGATCGCGATTACCGTATTTAAGGAGACACTGCTTGGCATGGTGATTGGCGGAAGCGCAAGACTGGTCTTTTACGCAGCAGATATGGCAGGGCAGCTTATGAGCAATGCGATGTCATTGTCGATTGCGACGTCTTTCGATCCCGAGTTCGGCCAGTCGGCAGAGGTATCACGTTTTTTAGGCGTTTTAGCAACACTGCTTTTCTTTATCATGGACATACACCATGACCTGGTCAGCGTAGTTGTTAAGAGTTTTGAGATCCTCCCACCTGGGCAGATAAATATAGACACATTGATGATAAACAAGATTTTTGGCGGCTCGAAGATATTTACCCTGGCGCTGAAGCTGGCCGCCCCTGTTATGGTGGGAATGGTGGTTGCCAACCTGCTGCTTGGACTTTTATATAAGGCTGCGCCTCAGATAAATATTATGTTTGTTAGTTTTCCCATATTTTTACTTGTCGGCCTAATACTTATGATGTTTACGATGCCTATATTTTTTAAGGTTATCTCTGAGCAGTTTAGCAATCTCAAAGACGTTCTGTATGAAACGTTATTAATAGCGAGACCCTGATGGCTGAACAACAAGAAAGAACAGAACAAGCTACACCGCGGCGGCGGCAAAAGGCCAGAGAAAAAGGCCAGATGCCGCGCAGCAGGGAGCTTTCCACTGCCGCAGGTATGGCAGGGCTGCTCCTTGTAGTACACTACGGCGGTTCAAACTTTATGTATAACATAAAAGACGCTACGGCAAAGTTCCTGGCTTTTCAGTATGGACAGGACCCATTTCGGGCAATAAATGTAGCAATGCTGAAGTCCTTTATGATGCTTCTGCCATTTTTTCTTGGAATCATGATATGTGCCGTTGCCTCGGAGTTATTTCAGGTGGGTTTTGCGCTAAAACCCTATGAGCCAAAGCTGTCCAGGCTTAACCCTATCACCGGTATTGGCAAATTGTTCTCTTCTGATGTGGTGGTAGAGTTTATAAAGAGTTTTATGAAATTCCTCGGCGGTGGTCTCATATTCTACTATATCGTTAAGAGGGACATATACAGATGGCCGCTTTTGATGACGAAAGAACTTGGTCAGCTTGTCTCTGGCGCCTATGGCTTTATCGCAAATGCGATGGTATGGGGGCTGGTCTATCTGTTAATCATAGCCGCTGCCAGTTATGCCTTTGCAAGGTGGCAGTTTGAGAAATCCATAAGGATGTCCAAGGAAGAGATAAAAGAGGAATTCAAAGAGGCAGAGGGTGACCCGAAGATAAAATCCAGAATCAGGAGCATCCAGCGCGAACAGGCAAGAAGGCGTATGATGGCCGAAGTTCCGAAGGCTACGGTGGTAATAACAAACCCAACACACCTGGCCATTGCCCTTCTATACCAGTCTGACAAGATGTCAGCCCCAAAGATAATAGCAAAAGGCTCCGGCTACGTAGCCGAGAAGATAAGGGAGATAGCAAGGGAAAACCGCATTCCACTCTATGAGGACAAACCGCTTGCACGGGCGCTCTTTGCGTTTGAAATCGGTGAGTTTGTCCCTCAGGACTTGTATAAAGCGGTTGCAAAGATACTGGCATATATCTATCAGTTAAAGGGAAAGGTGGTGTGATATGGCAGAAGCGGCAGTAAGTACGGCACTAAACATTGGTAACATAAACTTTTTACAGTTGATAAGAAAACGGGCGGAGATATTTGTCTCCATAGGCGTGGTTGCCATCCTGGTTGTTATGCTCATACCACTGCCGCCGATTCTCCTGGATTTGTTGTTATCACTGTCTATATCCATAGCGGTGGTGATAGTGATAATCAGCGTATATGTGCAAAAACCTCTGGATTTCTCGGTATTTCCGACAATGCTCCTGATAACCACACTCTACAGGCTTTCGCTGAACGTTGCCACTACACGGCTAATCCTGATACATGGACACGAGGGAACGGAGGCAGCCGGACAGGTTATCCAGTCATTTGGAAATTTCGTAATAGGCGGTAACTATGCCGTAGGATTGATAATATTCTTAATACTTATCATCGTGAACTTTGTAGTTATAACAAAAGGTTCTGGAAGAATCGCAGAAGTGGCGGCGAGGTTTACACTGGACGCCATGCCAGGCAAGCAGATGGCCATAGACGCCGACCTCAACGCCGGTCTGATAGACGAAAAAGGGGCAAGAAAGCGCCGTGAATCTATAGCCCAGGAGGCAGACTTCTACGGCGCTATGGACGGCGCTAGCAAATTCGTCCGGGGCGACGCCATTGCCGCGCTTATCATAACGGCAATAAATATATTTGGCGGTATAATCATAGGGGTACTGCAAAAGGGTATGCCCATTGTTGACGCCCTTAAGACATACACAGTGCTGTCGGTTGGTGACGGCCTGGTGTCTCAGGTCCCGGCTCTGTTGATTTCCACTGCTGCCGGTCTTGTAGTCAGCCGCGCGGGTAAGGAGTCCGACTTAGGAAAGGACATATCCGAACAGGTTATAGTAAATCCAAAGGCGCTCTATACGACATCGGGCATACTCTTTGCTTTTGCCATAGTGCCGGGGCTGCCGCACCTGCCGTTTCTGTTAATCGCGGCGGGCGCAGCCGGTCTTGCTTATGTGATTACAGCGGCTGGGAAAAAGGAGGCCGCTGAACAACTGCTGCCAGAAGCGCCGCCAGAGGAGCCAAAGATAGAGGCCTTTACAGAGTTAGACCCTCTTACGCTTGAAATCGGCTACGGGCTTATCCCCATAGTAGAAGAGCAAAAGGGAGAACTGCTCAGCAAGATTAAGTCCATGAGAAGGCAACTGGCCAGAGAGATTGGCTTTGTCATACCCCCTGTGCATATCAGAGACAACTTGCAGCTTCGCCCGCATGAGTACAGCTTCTCATTAAAGGGTATTGAGGTGGCAAAATATGAAATAATGATGGGCAATTATCTTGCCGTTGCCTCTGAAGATACGCAGCCCATTGAAGGTATACCGGCAAAGGAGCCTGCATTCGGTCTGCCTGCATTATGGGTTGAGCCCTCAAGGGTAGAAGAGGCACAGCTTTCAGGCTATATGGTCGTTGACAATGCAACGGTCATAGCCACACATTTGACAGAGCTGATAAGAAAGCACTGCTGGGAGCTGCTCTCAAGAAGCGAGGTACAAAACATCCTTGACAGCGTGTCAAAGAGCTACCCAAAGATAGTGGAAGAGCTTATGTCCATCACCACGCTAGGCAACGTGCAGCGTGTAATGCAAAGTCTGCTTAGAGAACGTGTGCCGATTAATGACGTTATGGCCATACTTGAGACCATTTTAGACTACGGCCCGCAGATGAAGGACCCTGAAGTGCTGACAGAGTTCGCCAGACAGGCCCTGAGCAGGCACATAACAAAGCAGTATGCCGCGCCAGACGGCTCAATACCGGTGTTTACACTCGACCAGAAGTACGAAAACATGCTGCTGAGGAGCCTCCAAACCGGCGATGCCATAAGCCCTAACATCGTCAGTAAAATGGTCAAGGGATTGGAGACATTGATAGAAAGTGAGAGCTACAGAGGGGTACAGCCGATAGTCTTAACCAGCGCTCAGGTTAGAAGGCATATTAAAAAATTAATGGAGAAATTCCTGCCGTCAGTCATCGTGCTGTCAAACGCCGAGATTTCAGCTGCCGGTAAACTCTTTACACTGGGGGTAGTGAGATATGAAGATTAAAAAGTTTCAGGCAAAAAGTTTTGCAGAAGCACTGATAATGGTAAAAAAAGAACTGAGTGACGACGCAATTATCCTGTCCACTGAGGAAGGTGACTGCGGAGTTGAAGTTACAGCCGCCGTTGACTACGACATGCAAAAGTCCAGGCCAAACAACAAGTCCACAGAGAAGCTCCAAAACAACATAAGGATGTTTAACACCACAGCCGGAAAAGCAGAAGAGGCAAAAGACGCCGTATCGCTTAAATCTATTTTTCAGCCAAAGCAAAAGGTCTCAACCGGCGGGGGCCTGTTTAAACAAGCGGCACAGGAACTCCCTGTTGAAATCGTTAAAAAACCAGCAGCAGCAAATTCACCGTCTGCCGCAAAGACAGAATCGCAGGCGCCGGAGGCCACGCACAGCATTACCAGCGTTATAAGCAGTATGGCTTTAAACATATCATCAGAGATAGAGCAGCTCAGAGAGACCATCGAGGATATGAAAAACATGGGCTTTGAGATGTCCATGCCGCCAAAGAAAAAGGCCATACTTAGTTATCTGAGGGAACGCTCAATTCAGGACGAGTACGCCATCCTGTTATGTGAAAAGGCAAAAGAGGTTCAGGACATACTGCCCATCATATCATCCCATATAAAGGTAAAGAAGGCTGAGACCGATATGAAGGCGGTAATGTTAATAGGCCCTACCGGAGTTGGAAAGACAACGACTGTAGCAAAGCTGGCCGCTCATTCCATAAAAGAGGGCAAAAAGACGGCCATTATTAACTATGACACATACAGAATAGGGGCAGTGGAGCAGGTACGCATATATGCAAGAATACTGGGCATACCGCTTGCCGTCGTATCCACACCGACTGAGCTGAAGACATCGCTGTTGAGATTCGCCGAGACGAAAGACATTATTTACATTGACACAACGGGCAGAAACCCCAAAGACAACGACTACCTCGACAGCATCAACGAGATATGCGAAACAGAGGTGCCACTGGAAACACATCTGTTGATGAGCGCTAACAGCGACGGCGAATTCATGTCCGAGGCATACAGGTACTACAGAACCGTGCCGGTTAACTACATTGGCTTTACAAAGGTTGACGAGGCAGTAAGATACGGCGCGCTCTATAACCTCCTGATGATGTACAGCAAACCGGTGGCATACGTAACGACGGGGCAAAAAGTCCCTGATGACATAGACTTCACAGCGGTAGAGGGTATGGCAGGCCTTATCTTAAAGAAGGAGTGTTATAGATGTTAAATGACGGGCGCGCAAAGAAAAAGCATATAATGACCATAGCCGTGGCCAGCGGCAAGGGCGGGGTCGGCAAGACCAACGTGGTTGCAAACCTGGCCATAGCTATGAAAAAGATGGGTAAAAATGTGTTGATTCTTGACGCTGACCTGGGGCTTAGTAACATAGATGTGCTGCTGCAGTTGGCGCCTGAGTACAACATACAAAATGTGATCAGCGGGGAAATGCCGCTCAAGGATATAATCGTAACAGGCCCGCACGGGATACTTATCCTGCCTGCCACATCCGGCGTGCAGGAGCTGACAGTACTGGATGAGTTCCAGAGGCTGCGTCTCCTTGAGGAGTTTGAGTCCTTTGATGAAGACATAGACGTTCTGTTGATAGATACGGCGGCAGGCATATCTGACAATGTGGCCTTTTTCTGCATAGCCGCCCAGGAGATAATCATCGTCACATCGCCTGAGCCAACGGCAATGACCGACGCCTATGCCCTCATAAAAGTACTCTATACAAGGTATCAGGAGAAGGCGTTCAGTGTGCTGGTAAATTCCGTAAAGAGTGCTTCCGAGGCAAAGGAGGTATTTAAAAGGCTCTCAACAGCGGCAGACAAGTTTCTCAACATATCGTTAAACTATGTCGGATTTATACCGTTTGACGAGGCAGTCCGCATGTCCGTAAGGAATCAGCGGGCATTTATAGACGCCTACCCAAACTCAAATGCCACAAAGAAAATAATGGATTTAGCCGTCACAATACTCAGCCGAACGGAGCCTGTTGTTAAGGGCACTATACAGTTTTTCTTCAGTAACCTGCTTTCTACGTCATCATCCGAGGGATAAGCAAAAGTGGAAACAAAGAAGTATAAATCTGAAATATCAGATGAAAAGAAGGAAGAGGTAATAAAAGACTTCCTTCCTTTTATAAAATATACGGCATTCAGGCTGTCACACAGGCTGCCCCCGCAGTTAACCTCAGACGATTTAATAAGCGTTGGGGTTATCGGGCTTCTGGACTCACTGGACAACTATGACCAGACGAGGGCAAAACTAAAGACCTATGCCGAGTTCAGAATCAAGGGCGCTATGCTGGATGAAATCAGGGCATTTGACACATCCTCGAGGTCGCTGAAAGAGAAGGTCAACGAACTGAAGGACGCCTGCGTAAAGCTCGAGAAGGAACTGTGCAGACCCCCTGACGGTGAAGAGGTGGCCAAGAGCCTGAACATATCCCTTGACGATTACTTCAAGATACTCAAAGATGCCGATTCTGTTATCACGCTCAGGTTTGAGGATTTCGGCTCAGGTGCGGACAACGCTGGCGATATGAACTTAATGGACAATATCCCCGATGACACAACACGCGACCCGCTGAGACAGCTTGTTGACGCCTCTCAAAAGGAGCTGCTTGCCGCCCTGATAGCAGCGCTTCCCAAGAAGGAGAAAATGGTGCTTTCCCTGTACTACTGGGACGAACTAACGATGAAGGAAATAGGCAAGGTGTTAAGCCTGTCTGAGGGCCGAGTGTGCCAGCTTCACAGCCAGGCTATACTGAGATTAAAGGGAAAGTTGAAGGCCGGAATTGGAATATAAGTTGGACAATATGACAACAGGCATTTTATTATTAATGGAAAAAATGGTATAATAGAGGCTTGATATAAAAGCCGACGATAATAAATATGGCACGGACAAAAAAATACGATAAATTAATAAAAGATATATCGCACCCCGATGTATCACGACGGCGGCAAGCCGCAACCGCCCTTGGTGAGACAGACGAAAGGGCGCTGTATCCACTGATTAAGCTCTTGTCGGACGAAAATTCAGCCGTTATTGACGCCGCCATGCAGTCAATATTAGCAATTGGGGGGGAGGCAGCCTCATATATGCTGCTGCCGGTGCTGAGAAAGGGCGCAGTACAGAGAAACGTGGCGCTTTTAATCCTAAAGGACATTGGCGCAAGCACAGTCCCCCTGCTTTATGATTTATTATATGACAAGGACGACGATATCAGGAAATTCGCCCTCGACCTGCTTGGCGATATAGCCGTTGGCGCAGAGATAGATAAAATCCTGCCCGCACTAAAAGACCCAAACCCAAACGTCAGGGCAGCCGCGTGCCGCACGCTTGGTTTGTTGAAGGCCGAAGGCGCGATATCGTACATTGAGGAGGCGCTAAAAGACGAGGAATGGGTGGCGTTTTCCGCCCTTGAAGCGCTTGGGGAGATTGGCAGCGCGGGGGCAGTGGCGGCAATTGACAATGTCTGCAAAATCGGCACAAGCGTGCTTCAGTTCTCTGCACTAGAGACACTGGGGAAGATACACTCAGAAGACTCGAAAAAAGTATTAATCGGATGTCTGCAAGACACATTACATCGCAGCAAGGACAGTGACTATTCAGGCATGGTCAAAAAAGCGGCCTTAAAGAGCCTTGTTACTTTGGGGATAGACCCGGATATGGAATATTTGGGGCCGCAGCTCATGGAGTTATTCAAAAGCGGCGATTGGGAAGAAAAAATGACGGCTGTTGAGGGCCTTAGAATGGTGCGCGAGAAAAGGGCAGTTGAAGGGCTGCTTGACGCCGCCGGCTCTATAGATACGTCCAACATGGATGACGCAGAGTATTATGAAAAAATTAAGGCAGTTGTAACGGAGATAGCAGACTGTGACGGGTTGTTAAAAATATTGGGTGAGGGGCGGTTAAAAAGCCGCGGTGAGGCATTGCTGGTCGAGCTGCTTGGAACGCTTCACTGTAGAGAGGCGGCAGCCCGGCTCATAGAACTGCTTCGCGGCTCATACAGGGATATCAGACGGGGGGCGGCAAAGGCGCTGGTTGAAATAGCAGATGAGAGTGCTGTTGACACGCTCATAGAAGCCCTGAAGGATGATGACTGTCATGTGAAAAAACAGGTGGTCTATGCACTGAGAAAACTTGGAAATAAGAAGGCCTTTTACCCGTTATTAGAGCTTCTTGATAGTGAAAAATGCGAAGATGTAATTGATGAGTCAGTAAAGGCCCTCATAGGGATGGACTCAAGCAAGTTCTTAAATGGCCTGGACTTTTATCCCAAAAAGCTCAAGAGATATATCGCCAGATACGCCTCAAACGAAGAGGTTTTATTAAAGATAGCGTTAAGCGAGGACGAAGACCTGCGAATTGCAGCCATGAAGAGGCTCTCATCGCTGCACCCTGATGAGAACATATCCCGTATGGTAGCGGCAAGAATGGAGACAGCCCTAAGCGACCCCAATCCTGAGGTAAGAAAGACAGCCATACTGGGGCTTGCCCAAAGGGGCGAGGTCTCTGAGGCAATGCTGCAAGCATTACACGACATGGACATATGGGTGAGAATTCACACGATAAAGGCACTGGCAGCGCTGGGTGGATATAAGTACATTGACCAATTATACACGATGCTCAAAGACGAAGAGATACTCGTAGTTATGGTAACGATTGACGCCATAGCAGAGCTTAAAGGCATGAAGTCACATGATATGATAACCGAATTGCGCAGTCATGCCGACGAAACTATAAGGGCAAGGATAGAGGAGACTATTCATAGCCTATGACGGTACTAAAGGATGAGACATTTAAGAAATTCAGGGATTTCATATATGAAAAGAGCGGGATATTTATCCCTGACTCAAAAAAATATTTTATTGAAAACAGGCTGGGCAAGAGGCTTGAGGAGAAAAATCTGACCAGCTACGACGACTATTTATATCTGTTGAAACTGAGCAACGACAAAGAAGAGATGAAGGTACTCTTCGATAAGATAACGACGAATGAGACATTTTTCTTCAGAGAGATAAAACAGCTTGAGGTATTTGTAAAGTGTGAGGCGCCGAAGTTAATCGCCAAAAGAAAACCACCGGCCTTAAAGGTATGGTGTGCGGCCAGCTCAACCGGTGAGGAGCCATACACGCTGGCAATGATGTTGATGGAAAATCCACAGACAAACAGTGTTAAGTTTGAGATACTGGCCTCGGACATAAGCGACTCCGTGCTGCAAAAGGCACAGACTGCAACATACGGACAGTACGCAATGAGAAATGTGCCGGATATCTATTTAAAGAAATATTTTACACGCAACGGCACCTCTAACCATCTGCTGAGTCCAACTATCAGGTCACGGGTGAAATTCTCACAGATAAATCTATTGGATGAAAAAAGAATAAAGACCATAAGAGATATTGACGCTATATTTTGCAGAAACGTGCTAATATACTTTGATAAGAAGGCGAAGATAAAGGTGATAGAGAATCTCTATGAGGCGCTGAGACCTGGCGGCTGCCTGTTTATAGGAATGGCAGAGAGCCTTCACGATATAACGAGATTATTAAGGCCAGCAGTTATCGACAAAACTGTGGTATATCAAAAGGCCTGATTATATGACCAACGATGAGGGGGAGAAGGCGCACTGGGGGAATTATGAAAATCATGGTAGTAGACGACGACAAGACGACCAGAAAGATACTGGGTCTGTATCTGAAGGGAAAGGGACACGAGCCGGTGTTTGCAGAAAACGGCGTCGATGCAATAGAGAAACTGGCGTCGAATGAGGTTGACATAATCATGACAGACCTGAATATGCCATATATGGACGGGATAGAGTTGACAAAGACACTGAAA
Source organism: Candidatus Magnetominusculus xianensis (assembly GCA_001541255.1). Classification (GTDB taxonomy): domain Bacteria; phylum Nitrospirota; class Thermodesulfovibrionia; order Thermodesulfovibrionales; family Magnetobacteriaceae; genus Magnetominusculus; species Magnetominusculus xianensis. The sequence continues at coordinate 53,368 of LNQR01000070.1, read as the reverse complement.
AACGACCCGTCGTTTCAGTCGATACCGATATTGATGTTATCTACTGAAAACGATGACGAAGAAAAGAAAAAGGCCGCAGACGCAGGCATAAACGCATATATGGTCAAACCCGTGTCATCTGAGTCGGTTGACACGATGATAAAACAAATGTTACTCATTAAAAAACAACAGGAGGGCAAATAGTATGGCGTACAACACTGCAATGAAGATACTGGTAGTGGACGATTTTGCAACAATGAGAAGGATAATAAAAAACATTCTCAAGCAGCTCGGAATGAACGAAGTAGAAGAGGCCGAAGATGGAGAGCAGGCGTTTAAAAAACTGCAAACCGGAAAGTTCGACTTCCTTATAACCGACTGGAATATGCCTAACTGCACGGGACTTGAGCTGTTAAAAATGGTGCGCTCAGACCCGAACTTAAAGGCAATGCCGGTGCTTATGGTAACGGCAGAGGCGGAGAAGGAGCAGGTAGTTGAGGCAATCAAGGCAGGCGTAAACAACTATGTAATGAAACCCTTCACCTCGGACGTACTAAAGCAAAAGCTGGACAAGATATTCAGTAAATAGCCCGTAGACGGAGGCGAGGCATATTAAGATGGGCCAGTATATAGGGTTCAACCTAGGAAAGGAAGAGTACGTAATCCCGATAGTAAGGGTGCAGGAGATAATGAAACCCTCGCAAGTTACCAGGCTGCCGCAGACGCCGGTTAACGTATCAGGGATATTAAACCTGAGAGGGAAGACCATCTCTGTGATTAATCTCAGGGACAGGCTGGGCCTTAGCTATGAAGACTCGCCAAATACGGGCAATGTAATAGTCATGAATCTTGGCAAGATAACCTTTGGGATAAAGGTAGGCGCGATAACAGGTGTAAGAAATATAGAAAGGGATATGGTTAAGACTGATATACCCTATGTAAGCGGAACGGAAAGCAGCTGCGTAAGCGGCATCGCCAAGATGAACGACGGAAAGATGGTAATCATGCTGGACTTCCCGAAACTGCTGGCCCTCGAGGACAGCTCCTTGCTGGAAGACGATATAGTAAGCAGCGAGGAGACCTTAGACGGCACCACGATAGTCACTAAAAGGGTGATGACAATCGGAGGGGAGTTCTTTGTAAAAGAGGTAAGGGAGTCGTTCGTGAAGACCGCGGCGACTAAAGGTATCGACAACAGCGCAGTTGAAAAGATAATGGCCGACGTTCAGAGGCTGTTAGGGGCATTCGCCTCGGCTGACGTCGAAGAGGCGGAGAAGGCAATTGATGAGCTGTCACGCTTTGGAAACAAGGAGATGTTCTCGAAGATTGGCAGGATGACGCGCAATCTTCACGACTCACTAGGTGAGTTTAAGAGGTTACTGGACCTTGGTCTGGGTGTTACAGGTGAGGAAGGCTCCCCAGACGCACAGGACAAACTCGAGTGGGTTATATCGAAAACAGAGGACGCCGCTTCAAAGACGATAGCTATAGCGGAGAAAAATCAGGCTAAAATATCTGCCATGCATGAGAAACTCGAAATGCTGGATGAGCAGTTCGAGATGAATGTACCTGGGGCTGGGAAGGGCACGTTTGACTTCATGAAGCTTGAGTTAAACGAGGTAAGTGAGGACTTTTTGGAGATCATGCTTGCCCAGGAGTTTCAGGACATTACGGGACAGATACTGAGAAAGGTCATAACGCTTGTCAGAGAGCTTGAGAGTCAGCTTGTAAAGCTCATATTGATGTTCGGAGTGAAGAGTGAAACCCCTGCCAAACCCGCAGCAGCGCCGCAGGCTGAGGAGGTGGTGTTTACTGCCCAGGAAGATGTAGACGCCATGCTGGCAGAGTTCGGATTTTAGAGAAAGGTAAAAAATGACCGCATACAATTTATGGAGATAGGGAGGGAATTATGTCCGATGAAATGGATGAAATAATAAACGACTTTTTGATTGAGACAACAGAAATTGTCGAAGACCTCAGCCAGAAGTTTGTGGAGTTGGAAAACGACAAGGACAATCAAGACCTGGTAAACGGCATATTTCGCTCCGTGCATACAATAAAGGGCGCTTCGGGATTTTTAGGCTTTAACCAAATGGTACAACTGACCCATATAACCGAAAGCGTATTGAAAAAAATAAAAGACGGCGATATACCATTAACCCCTGCCGTAATGGACGTTATCCTGGGGTCAATAGACATGGTAAAGGTGCTGCTTGAGCATATAAAGGCAAAAGATGGAATAGAAGAGGACCTTACTGATATACTTGCAATGCTTCAGGGTGTATATGAACAGGCAGGGGCACCGGCAGCGGCAGAACCCCCACCGACACTTCAAGCGCCCCCAGAACAGGTAGTGCCAGCAGAGGAACCCGCGCCAGATGACGCAGCAGCAGCCAGCAGCGGCCCCTCAATTGAAGAGCTTGATGCACTAATGGAGGCGCAAAGCAACCAGATGCTCAAGCCGGTAGGTGAAATCCTTGTTGAAAATGGGGCAGTCACAACTGATGAAGTCGAAGACGCCCTGAAAATACAGACTATAATTAAAGAATCCGTTGACGTGGGCGAAGTCCCAAAGGTTGGCGATATATTAACAGCAACGGACAAGGTCTCAAAAGAGGAAGTTAAAAAGGCGCTGACTAAACAACCGCAGGCTGAAAAAGAGAAACCACCGCAGTTAGAGCAGACAATCAGGGTGGATGTCGAAAGACTAGACAATGTGTTGAATCTGGTCGGAGAACTTGTGCTTGCAAGGAACAGACTGATGAAAGTCGTCTCTAACCTTGAACTAAAGTATACGGACAATGCAGACGTAGCCCCGCTTGCCGAGTTGACGGCATTTATAAATCTGATTACAACAGACCTTCAACTGGCGGTGATGAAGACAAGAATGCAGCCGGTCAGAAAGGTATTTAATAAATTCCCACGCATGGTAAGAGACCTGGCCCGGTCTTTGAAAAAAGACGTAGAGCTGAATCTATCCGGCGAGGAGACAGAACTTGACAAATCAATAATTGAGGAGATTGGAGACCCGCTGGTTCACTTAGTCAGAAACTCCGTAGACCACGGTATAGAAATGCCTGAAGTAAGAGAGGCAGAAGGCAAGCCACGAGGCGGCACGGTGCTATTGTCGGCCTATCAGGAGGGTAATAACATAGTACTCTCGATAGAGGACGACGGCAAGGGAATAGACGTGGAGATGCTCAAGGGAAAAATTGTTGAAAAGGGTTTGGGAACACCTGATGAGCTTGAGAGGTTATCGACAAAGGAAATCCTGGACTATATATTTCTGCCTGGATTCTCGACGGCGAAGGTTGTCTCGGACGTGTCGGGGCGCGGCGTAGGAATGGATGTCGTCAAGACAAATATCTCAAAATTAAACGGCACTATTACAATTGAGACAGAAAAGGGGAAAGGGTCGAAGTTCCTTCTGCGGCTGCCCCTGACACTTGCAATAATACAGGCGCTGATGGTTGGTGTCGGCACCGAGGTGTATGCAGTGCCGCTTGCATCAGTTGTTGAAACTGTACGAATAGACCAGTCCAACATAAAGACAATAAGGGGTCAGGAGACTGTAATCCTGAGAAATGAGATAGTGCCGGTACACAGACTGGCGAACAAGTTCTTTATCCCAACGGCGTCGGCAAACGGCGGTAATAAGATGTACCTTGTAGTGATTGTGATAGGAGAGAAGAAATTCGGCATGATGGTCGATAAACTATTTGGACAGGAAGAGGTCGTGATAAAATCGATAGAAGGTTTCTCAAGCAGCTCTGAAGGCATAGCCGGAGCGACAATAACAGGAGACGGCAAGGTAGTATTAATCCTTGACCCGGCTGTGATGTTCGTAGGGGACCTGCATAATTAACCTATGGATAAGATAAAGGTACTGATAGTTGACGATTCGGCATTTATGAGAAATGCCATTAAGAGCATGGTTGCCTCCGACAATGAACTACAGGTAGTAGGCGTTGCCTGCGACGGCGTAGAGGCAATAGAGAAGGTTTTAACACTGAAGCCGGACATCGTAACGATGGATATAAAGATGCCGCGAATGGACGGACTGGAGGCGCTTGAACAGATAATGAAGAGGTGCCCTGTTGCGGTAATAATGATAAGTTCGTTAACTGTAGAGGGGGCAAATACGACACTTAAGGCATTAGAGCTTGGCGCTGTTGATTTTATTCCAAAGAATCTCTCTGAACTATCTATAAACATAATGAACATAAAGCAGATACTTACGGACAAGTTAAAACAAATTGGCGGCAAAAAAAAGAAATTGACAGACAGCCAGTTCATATCCTCAATTCAACAGATACAGACACCTCCAACTACTGTGAATCAGGCAAGGCCAGTGAAAAATATAGCGAAAAATATGTCGTCAAAGAAGATTGAGATTGTTGCGATAGGGACATCAACCGGCGGCCCGAAGGCGCTTCAGACGGTGATACCCTTGCTGCCGAAGGATTTCCCTGTGCCAGTTGTTATCTCACAGCATATGCCAGCGACATTTACCGGCCCGTTTGCAGAGCGCCTGAATCAGTTGAGCCAAATGCAGGTAAAAGAGGCCAAACAAGGCGAGAAGATAGAAAACGGCATAGTATATATAGCCCCCGGCACCGGCCACATGAGCCTGGTAAAAAAGGGAGCCGACAGGATAGTAAACATAACAGATAAAGCCGGATATATATATAAACCCTCGGTGGATGTGATGATGTTATCTGTTGCAGAGGTAAACCCTGGGGCGTGTCTTGGCGTTATCCTCACAGGCATGGGCAATGACGGCCTTCAGGGGATGAAGGCAATACATGACTCCGGCGGCAGGACATTAGCCCAGAACGAACACTCATGCGTGGTGTATGGGATGCCGAAGGCCGTAGTGGACGCGGGGATCGCAGACAAAATCGCACCGCTTATAGATATTGCCGCCGAGATAGTAAAATCTATTTAATATAGCCATCAACAATAGCGGTCTCTTGCTTTTCAGTGAATACTTGCATGTTGGCGCAGCGTAGCCGGGGATTGCGGCACGATTGCCTTGACCTCAACCCACGCGCTTTTAAGCGTCCGCAGAAGCTCCTGTATGTGATATATCTTATCGACTGAATCGGTAGAGTTTATCCTTGTAAGCTCAAGGAGCATATATGTATAGAGGTCATGCAAATTAACAGCTACCTCGCCGCCTACCTCCATATCAAGCGAACTCATCAGCTCTTCTACTATAGCCCTTGTCTTGTTGAGATATTGGATTTTCATCGGTCTGTTCTTTTTCTCTATGCTAAAAACTGCCTTCGACAAAAACCCTATAGCCCCGTCGTAGAGCTTTATCACGAGGTCAAGCGGAGACAAATTATTTATATCTGTGCTTATATAAGCATTTTTTGCATATGCCGGGTTTGTCACTACTACCCTCCTGTTATGGTTATGTCGTTAAATTTGTAGTCGTTCCGGTGGTACTGCCGCTTGAAGTCGAACGTATGCTGGAGCCTTGAGTCTGTAACTGTGCAATAGTAGCTTCAAGGCGTGCAAACTTCTTCTGATATGCAGCCTTCTTTTGGTCAAGCTGCCGCTGCATGTCTGCCTCTTGCACTTGAATACGCGAGATATTTGTTTTCAGATTACCCGTAACATTAGCTATCGTGTTGCTAATAAGACTCCCAAGCATCCCATATGCCGAGGCGCTGTTGAACTGATAGGAAAAGGCATCGAGGAGTTTGTTAAATCCAGTCCGGTTATAGCTTAGGGCCTTGTCCATTGCTGCGGTATCAATTTGCAGTGTACCATCTTTCAGGTGGTTTACCCCATACTGGGCAAGCATGGAAGTAGCGTTATTAAAATATTTCGTTGTCATTGTTCTTAAGGCGTTTCTAATCATGGTTACTGTTGAGTTGGTGTTTAGGGGTTCCCCTTTTGCCGACACTTTATCCAATTGGGTTAATACATCATTGTATGCCTTGACAAAGGCGGTCATGCCGGTGGAGCTCGATGGTGAATTCTGCCCTATGTTCAACATTACACGTGTAGGGGAAGTAGCGCTCTGTAAATTCAGAGTTACACCTTTAAGAACATTTGCTACCGTGTTTGAATGGCTTGTAATTGTAAGGCCGTCAACGGTAAATGATGCGTCTGAGCCTGTCTGAAGGAGTGTCATTGTGCTGGTATTAGAGCCAGCATAACTAAGATCGCTTAACTCCTCCCCGACTGGGCCGTCACTTGAACCGGTTACTTGCAGCCCGTTTATTGCGCCACCGTTTTTAGTGCTTATAATAAGTCTATAGCCTGTGCCATCGTTAATTATCGAAGCACTAACATCGGTGGCGCTCTTGTTTATAGCATCTCTTATGCCCGTGAGGGTGTTGTTAGTACGATCAATAGCTATATCTGTGGTATGACCGGCGTTACCAACGGTTAGTGTCCCAGTTTTGAACGTTACACCGGTATCGGTTGCGTATGCATACGAAATAACCTTCTCCTCCTGTGCCAACTGGTTTACCTTTATTTCATAGCTTCCAGGTGAAGCCTTGGTAGAGGCTGTGGCTGTCATGACGTTTTGATTTGAAGATGTGGCTGTAAGTGTGCTGATATTTGTTGACGTAAGTCCGGCAACAGCCGTCTTAAGCGCTGCAAGGCTTGATGAAATCTGCCCAAAGGCGCTTATTTCATTACTGTAACTGGCCGCCTTCTTGACGAGATTGTTATAGGGCAGCTGGTCTATCATCATAATAGCATTGATTATAGTATCGGTATTCAGCCCTGAATAAGGTCCCGTCGAAAGCGCTACAGGCGTCATGCTTGCCGATGACGAAGCTGCTGCGGACGTAGTCGTTGTATCAGCCATATCAAGCCTCCTTGTGGTACAGGTTATTCCCTATATTTGATTGTAAAAGGCTCTTTGCATTTTCGTCAAGTACCTTCACCATCTTTAAATAATCTTCAGCAGGTATCTGCCGAACCACCTTACCGGCAGAGTCGGTAACCTTTATTACTACGTTTTTGTCATCGTCAATGGCAAAGAAAGCCTTTCCGTCTGCCGATTGCGTTTCCACGTTCTTTGTATCAGCCTTGTTACCGGCAGTCTCCTGCCTTGGCTCTACAGACTGTTGCTGCGACATGGTGCTGGCTTGAGCTGTTGTCTCTGGCTGAGCACCCCCGTTGTTGTCATATTGAGTATTGTCAGGCTGCTTTCCAGCAACTGATGCCAACGCTACATTGCCTGCGTATGTACTCACAGCATTCATATCCATATTTCATTTCCTCCTTTCAAACACTCACACGCCCCTTGCTGACAATCTTTCTTAAACAAGTATATGGGGAGGCAGACAGCCTCCCCCTTATTCTCTTATTTAATTATTTCAGCAATGCAAGCACATTTTGTGGTTGAGTGTTTGCCTGAGACAATACCGATATACCTGACTGCTGTAATATCATAGACCTTGTCAGGTTCGCTGTCTCTGCCGCAAAGTCGGCGTCCATAATCCTTGAGTTAGCAGCTGTCGTCGTCTCTACTACGTTTGAAAGATTTACAACAGCGGCGTTAAACGCGTTCGCCTTCGCACCCATTGCAGACCTTGCGCTTGTAACGGTGGCCAATGCCCCGTCTATAATTGCTATAGCATTCGAGGCCCTCGATGCATAACCGGTAGTTGTGGTTGAGTCATTTATCAGTAGTGAGGCCTGTCCGGTATATGTAATTTGTGCTTTTGCAGTATAGCTATAAGCGTATGGCGCACCTGCACCAGACTGCCATGCACCGTCTCCGACGCCCTGCACACCGACGGATGTTGCCGTGTGGATATCCTTTAGATAAAGGAGCGCTCCATCTTTGCCGGTAGCTGTAAAGATATTCCCGCCCAGGAGATCCGTGTTCATCGAACCTATGCTAACGGTAATCTGCGAGTTACTGGCATTATAGCTGACTGCAAGACCAGCGGTGAATGTGCCGTCAAGGAGATTCTTGTTGTTGAACGATGTCTGAACGGAGATTCTACCAATGTCCTCAACAAGTGAGTTTACTTCCATCTGCATAGCCCCTACATCGCTAGCGCCGTACTGCCCGCTGGTAGCCTGCACCGTTAGTTCTCTCATTCTCTGTAAATTAGATGTCATCTGGCTCAACGAGCCTTCAGCCGTCTGCACCATCGACAAACCATCGTTAGCGTTCCTTATAGCAACATTCAGACCCCTTGTCTGAGAAGTCATTCTTGTCGCTATTGCCAAGCCTGCCGCATCGTCTGCCGCTGAATTGATTCTCAGACCTGAGGATAACCTCTCCATAGCCTGCTGCAAAGGACCCTGTGTCAGCATAAGATTCCTCTGCGCGTTGATTGACTGCATGTTTGTGTTGATTACCATTGCCATGTCTTCTACCTCCATGTAATATTACTCATTTTAGTCTAAAATAGCTTCCCGCTATTTTTCACTCGTACTACCTGCTCCTACTACCTTCCTGCCTACCTTCCTGCTGTGGTAAACCACCCCTTCATGGGGTGCTTACCCCTTTCTCTCCGGCTCTCCGGCTCTCCGGTCATTTACTCCATCCGAACCTTATATACTTATCGGACGTTACACGATAAACTTTAATGCTTCTTTTATTTTAACAGTGCAAGCGCGTTTTGAGGCGTGGTGTTTGCCTGCGACAGCACTGAGATACCAGACTGTTGTAATATCATGGACTTTGTCATGTTTGCTGTTTCTGCCGCGAAGTCAGCATCCATAATTCTTGAACGAGCGGCCATCGTAGTCTCCACTACGTTAGCCAGGTTAAATATTACGGCGTTAAGCTGGTTGGCCTTCGCACCCATTCCTGCCCTCTCGCTTGTAACCTTTGCCAGCGCCCCGTCTATTATCGCTATGGCGTTTGAGGCACGCGAAGCAAAGCCAGAAACAGTGGTAGAGTCATTAATCAGCAGCGACGACCGACCGCTATATGTAATAGCTGATCTTGATGTATAGCTATACGCATATGGCGCCCCTGCTCCAGTTACCCATGTGCCGTCTCCAACGCCCTGAACCCCGGTTGATGAGGCCGTGTGCAGGTCCCTCAAATAAAGGAACTCACCGTTTTTGCCTGTTGATGTAAATATTTCACCGCCTAATGAGTCTGTGTTTGCAGAAGCAAGATTGATGTGTATCTGCGAGTCTGTGGCATTATAACTTACTGCAAGGCTCGACTGAAATGTGCCAGCAAGAAGCTGCTTGTTGTTGAATGTCGTCTGTTCAGCGATTCGTCCGATGTCCTCAACTAGGGCGTTTATTTCCATCTGCATAGACCCTATGTCGCTTGCGCCATACTGCCCGCTCATGGCCTGAACAGAGAGTTCTCTCATTCTCTGCAAGTCGCTGGTGATCTGCCCTAATGAACCCTCAGCCGTCTGCACCATAGACAAACCATCGTTTGCATCTCTTATCGCTACATTAAGACCCCTTGTCTGCGAATCCATTCTTGTAGCAATGGCAAGGCCAGCCGCGTCGTCCGCTGCACTGTTGATTCTAAAGCCGGATGACAACCTCTGCATCGCCTGGCTCAAAGGCTGTTGAGTCATCATAAGATTTCTCTGCGCATTTATCGACATAATATTTGTGTTAATTACGAAAGCCACGGATACCTCCCGTTATATTTTATTTTTCTAATTGTCTTTGCCGCTAATATCGCAGCCAACCCTAATACTCCCGATTTGTCAATCTTCATATTCAACCCCTTATTCAGCCGGGGAGCCTTTTTTCCATCTATCATCACTTCCATCATACTAAAGACTTTATCGGATAAATATAATAAAACTTTAGTCAATTACATATTTTGTTACTTCCTGTTGCCACTTCCCTGAGATATTTTTTTCCGGTCACGTATTATCCCTTTCACTATGTCAGGGAAAGACATCTTTGCTTGTTTATTCTTATAGCAGCCTGAGAGGGCTGTCTTTAGTGATTCCTTGTTGTTCACAAAGGCTACGTCGCGCTGAAAATCCTTCTTTTCATATACTGGATTATACACGATTGAGAGCTTGCCGTACTCAGAGGCAAACCCCAGCGTAGTCAGATAGGCCGGCGAAATGAGAACATCACAGAGCATTATCAGGTCGCCCTTTGAGTCCGGCTCCATGATAAATGACCTGCCCTTTATCTTCTTTATATCAGTCATAAAGAAATCGTTTATTATATCGTCCTCAGAAAGCTCCCTGATGACAAATTTCCTCTTCATAAAGAATACAGTCTTCGGCATTGTCAGTTCGTTTATTACCTCAAGGGCCTCTTTGACACAAAACCTGAGCCGTGGATGGTTTATAAGCAGTATGACAAGCTCCTCTTTCGGCAGATTTATGCTGGGATTGAGCAGTGAGTCCATGTATTTGTCCTCTATCGTATCTATATAATACGCCTCTTGCTCATAATCCAAAATGAATGCCTTTGATAAATCAAAACCGTACTCCTTCAGATATTCCTTTTCCCATTCATATTTTATCACGATGTAATCAATCACCCGCAGGAAGATTGGCGGCGTCTGAATGGCCGGAAACATCTGGATGCCAACGACAGGGACGCCCTGTTCCTTCGCGTAAAAACACATGGTGGAGTAGAATATGTCGCAGTCCGCAAGGGGCGGCACCTCAGTTGAAGGAATCGGCAGCATAACAGCATCATATGAGGTAATGTCCATCCCGGGATATGTAAATGTGGCCACATGACCCCTGAAATCATCAAAGGCCGTCACCTTGTAGAGTTTAATGTCAGTACCGGGGATGTACATATCATATGTGAGCTTGATAAATGTGTTTACAAGCGAGGCTATATGGTCAATATGTATTGGATTAGGGGAAATAAGATTATTCCTGACTGCCGTAATCCCCTTGTTCAGTTCAACAGAGAAATCGTATACCGAGCGGCTGTAGGTAAGCACATCGACTACTATCCCCTTCATTGCCATCGCACGTGCCATGTAGAGAAGCCTGCCGTTTGTCCCTTTTAGTTCGTTCTCTCCTACGGGGATAAGTACTTTTGCCATTAGTTGGACTTCAGGTCTATGGCGCGCATAATATCGTATGCCTTATCGACATATACGCCGGTTGTTATCTTTTTTAATCTTTCGGCGGTGTCCCGAATAATCTCCATTATTGGTGCATGGTTTTGCGTGTTTGAGTAGGCAAGGGGCAGATACACGTCGTAGACCTCTTTCAGCGCCTCTGAATTTAAAAAATCATACTCATACAATTCTCTGTCCGGAAGGTCTATCGCTATCAGGTAGCTCAGGATTGTTGTCAGCATATCTCCATAGCGATGGGTTACCTTTGAGAGCATGATGTCAAGAAAGAGTAAATCCACGTGGAATCTCTTTAGTTTAAGCCCCAGTCTGATATAATAGCCTGCCCGCGAGATGTCAGCCTCTTCGATAGCAAACCTGGCACACAATGCCAGTATCTTCAGATAGGACTTGTTGTCCTCTGTCTTTTCCTCTTCGGGCACCTGTGAGAGCGCCTTTTTTACCGACAGTCTGGCATCTATCCCATTTTGTAACTTAAGATACGATACAGCCGTCTCTAAGTTCGATTCATAGTCTCTCTGGCTCATCTTTAGGAACTCCTCATGACACTTTAGGGCACTTTTAAAAGCTCACAGTTTTATTATATAGTATACCATATGAACTGCTTATATCAACAGATATTTTTACCGGAAAAACCATTGTGAATACCACAGAAATCCAGCGCATACCTATAAAATTTCTCAAAGGCCGAAAGCATGTCTTCATAGATTGGCAATTCGTCGAGGCAGGATACGGGATGCCGTTTTGGAAATACTATCAGGACACATACGGCACACGCCCCTGGTTCAGCCCCTACGGGGTTTCTCTTACTGTTGGGCAGCCGGAGATTCTCAGCCGTCCTATAGTGGAACATGACCCGCTTGGGATTATCGGGGCATACAGTACGCTGAGATATGAGGACGGCCTCTACCGCCTCTGGTATGTCACATACGACTTTGACAAAGACGGGCAGGAAAACGATAAAATCTGTTACGCAGAGTCACGAGATTTCAAGGACTGGCACCGTCCGGATTTAGGGCTGATTACATACAAAGGCTCACGCCGCAACAACATAGTCTATGGGGCAGGCCCTAAGTCTAAGGGCGGAGACATCGGCGCCCACGGCGCTACAGTCTTTTTTGACCCTTCAGCGCCGCCTGAGTCACGCTACAAGATGGTCTATCTTGGACCGGCAAAAAAAGACGCCGGACTGATGAACTGGCTCTACGGGGCAGACTCCCCTGACGGCATTCACTGGAAGGCCATGTCAATACCGGTAGGAAAATTCTCCAGTGACACACAGAGCGTTGCCCTCTATGACGAGACTAAATATGTCATGTACGTGCGCCAATGGACGCCGCAGACCGCAGCAGGCTTTGGCGGCAGGCGTGTTGTTGGAAGGACTGAGTCGAAGACGTTTAAGAAATTCCCTGCGCCAACTCCGGTACTCACACCTGAGCCGTCATGGGAGCCTTCGCTGGATATATACACAAACGCCTATAACCGCTGGCCCGGGGCGGACTCTGCACATATCATGCTGCCTGCCCTCTATCATAGAAACACAGACACCGTAACCCTGCACCTTGCCGTTAGCAGAGACTCACATCACTGGTCGCTGCCAAAACCTGCGCCCATACTTGCTGAAAACTCATCATACGAGAAGGTGACAACATACGCAGGCTGCGGCATTGTCCCATATGGGGAGGGGAAATGGGCGTTTCCCGTGTTTTTTTCACGAAGAAGCCACAACGAATACATCTCTGAGCGCCCGGCTATTCACGCAGCGGTTATCAGAGAAGACGGCTTTATGGCGGTTGAGGCCACACTCAGGGGGGAGTTCTACACATACCCGTGCATATTTGAAGGTGGGCGGCTGTTGTTAAATTCCTTTTCGTACCCCGGCGGGGAGATAAGGGTTGAGATAATCGAACTAAAACCAAAGTTTGAGATTCAGCCCTTTAAAGGATTCTCCATTGACGACTGTGACACACTAAGGGGAAATTCCCTGTGGAGGCCGGTAACGTGGAAGGGAACTGAGGATATATCTGCGCTTGCTGGTAAGATTGTCCGCATAAGATTCCTGCTGATAAGGTCAAGGATATTTGCCTTCAGGTTTGAATAATAGACAACACTATGTAACAATGGTATAATACTATTATGCAAATCGATTTAGACTTAACAGAAATCATCAATGGAGAGGAAGTTATGGGTCCAAGTCCGTTTGGGAAGCATCAGGATATAGCAGCAAATTTATTTGATATTCTTCGCCAGCATATCAAAAAGAACGATTTAGGTAAAGTCTATTTTTCTCCACTTGACGTAATATTCGAGGAAGGGTTCAATAGACTTCAACCTGACATATTATTCATTAAAAAAGAGAATATGAGTATCTTTCAGGACTGGATAAGAGGCGTACCCGATATGGTTTGTGAGATAGTGTCAACTGGTAGTTATGAAATGGATATTGAAGTTAAGAAGGCAATTTATGAAAAATATAAGGTGCCCGAATACTGGATAATAATTCCCGAATTACAAACCATCGATATATTAACCATAGATAATAACAACTATAAGTTACATTCAATGGCTGGCATGAATGGTACAGTTACGTCTAAAATCATAGAAGGCCTGCAAGTCAATGTTAAGGACATCTTCGAGTAGTTTTAGAATTTTCGATAAAAACTAATAAATTATCCGTGAGTGTCTGAATATGGTGTCTGGTTATACGTCGTCGGAAGAATCTTCTCTAACACCCGGCAGTCTTTGCTTTTGCTTAACCTCTGAGAAATTAATTTTAAACCTTGTACCTTTTTCCCTGTCTAAGTTCACAGTGCCGCGCAGCTGGTTTTCCACTATGGAGACCACAAGCTGATGACCAAGCGTCTCGTTGTCTCTGAGGTTAACAGATTCCGGTAATCCCGCACCATCGTCCCATATCTCAATATCATACTGGTCGTCATGGCAGGAGACGACTATGCCAATCTCACCGCTTCTGCCGTCTTTAAAGGCATACTTCAGGGAATTTGACAGCAGTTCGTTTAACACAAGACCACACGATACTGCCATGTCCACGCCGATTGTAAGGGGTGGGATATCTATTGTAAGTCTTACACGTGAGGGATTCACGCCGTAGGAGCGAAAAAGCCCAACAGCAAGCTTTCCCACATAGTCGGCAAAATCTATATCTGCCAGGGTTTCAGACTGGTGCAGCCTCTCGTGGACAAGGGACATAGCAAGGATACGATTTTTAGTCTCATTAAATATCTCTGCATCAGCAGGGTTTTTTATAAGCCCAGACTGGATATTAAGAAGGCTTATTATGATTTGCATGTTGTTTTTTACCCTGTGGTGAATCTCCCTGATCAGGACTACCTTTTCTCTGAGTGAGGCATTAATCTGGTCTGCCATTTTCTTGCGGGCGGTGATGTCTCTGGCGATACCGGTATAAAAAGTCCCAGCCTTTGTCTTCCATGAAGATAGTGAGATATCGAAGGAGAACTCAGTACCATCCTTTCTGACGCCCTCGAACTCGACCCGTTTACCGGCCATGTAGGACTCGCCAAGCAGTTGAAATGTTTTAAACGCCCTTGCATATGCCCCGGCAAGGCGTTCTGGTATAAGTATCGAAATAGGTTTATTTATTACCTCATCGGCAGCATATCCGAACAATGACTCTGCCCCGCTGTTAAAAGCGACAATAATGCCCTGAGAGTCTGTGGAGATAATCCCGTCCATGACAGATTGAATCAGGGAGCGGAACTTCGTCTCTGACTCAGTGATTACCTCCTCTGCTGTCTTACGTTCATTTATCTCTTCTAGCAGACGCGCATTTGTTTCTTTAAGCTCGAAGGTGCGCGCCTCTACTACGGCCTCCTGCGTGTCTTTGGCATCTTTCAGGGCCAGCCACTGGCGCCTCAGGCGCTTTGTGAAAAACAGCATCATCGATGACATGGAGATGAAGATAAAAACGTGCAGGATGATGAAATTTTTCCTCTGATCATTGGTGTATTTGGCAATTGAAAACACTGGGACGGCTACTGAGATACCGCCTCTGATATCGCCCTCTTTGTATCCCTGTTTGGCATGGCACTTCAGGCAGGTCTTTTTCACTTTCAACGGTGCCATATAGACAAACACATCGCCTGTCCCCGCTGGCTTGATTTCCTCAGCCGAACCTTTGGTCTCGAACTGCTTAAGGGCAAACTCCTCCCAGGCATTTGGCGCATTTTCTGGCCTTATGGGTTTAAGGCTCGTCATATGAAACTCCACACTGTTTACGCTTCTGGCTATTTCCGATATCTGGCGTGTCATATATGAGGGGTTAATCATGGTAAGTTTTCTACCGTCGACAGTGGTGATGTCTCTGTCCGGGATGTCGAGATAAGGATTGGGCTGAGACGATTCTGTAACAGGGACATAGACGCCGCCGTGAGTTGCATTCCAGAGACGCGTGGTCTCAATCATTTTAAACATCGACCTGCCAGACTCCAGCGCCATATTAAACGCCTGTTCCTCCAGCAAATACAGATGCCACTTCAGCGAAGCCATCGCAATAAGCGCCCAAAACACAATCGGCAGCACCCAGTAATAATGGGACTGTATGTAACCCCTGTGCAACCCCCTGCTGTCATCTTTAGCCATAGCCCGTCTCTTTTTTTTATACCATAATTCATAGTATTTGTAAAGTTGGCAGCCGTATCATCAAAATAATGGGGTTGTTTTCATGACGCCTCAGGCCAAAGGCCGATTGACACGTGACACACAGATATGTTTCAATGCTTACGAATGAGAAAGTGGTATAAATATTCTCTAAACGCTGGTGAGCGTGGAAATATATTCGCAGGCTTAGATGAACAATACCTCGAACATGCAGTGTCAATGGGTGGATATGATACTGACAAGGCGTATAACAGCAAATCTGATTTTTTTAATAAATATTTCTTTGGATACCACCTTGGGAGGCTCCAGCACTATGATGAGTTTATAAGAAGCCACCTGAGAAAAGACGAACATATTCTCTCTACCGCCTCTGGCCGCTGTGCAAATGAACTATATCTGATGGAGCATGGAGGATACAACATAACATGTTCAGATTTAGACATATCTGATGAGATGTACCGTGAGACGCTCAAACTATTCCCGCAGTATAAGTTTAATAAATTAAATATCCTCGCAGCGCCCGCACCTCAGACATATGACGCAGTGCTGAACCTGAGCATGATATACCTTTTAGATGATGACAAACTAAGAACATTTTTTAAGCACGTATCACAAAGTCTGAGGCCGGGCGGGAAATTAATCCTCGACTCTTCAGGCTCAACAGACAATTATCTGTCGTATTTGATTCATGAATGTTTACTAAAATATGAAATCGTCTATTTATTGCGTGCAAAAAGATTGCTCACTACAGCAAGACTTGAAGGCGTTGTTACCAAGCACCACGGCTTCAGACGTACAGACCGTGAGATAATTGCAGCAGCGGGAGAATTTGGCCTGAAATTGCAGGATAAAAATAACTATGCCTTTTTAGTAGACTTTAAAAGAAGTTATCTCCTGAATAAGTTAATTGCGGCAAGCAGACCGGCAGAAGCTATATTTACTATTTTAGGGAAATATATTCCATATATCAGAATGTTTTGTTTTTACAAAACATAGCACACCGGTCAGGGCAGAGCCATCGGCGGCGTCTTTTGAAGCATCCTACAAAAAGTGGCAGGAAGTGAGAGATTAATACCAAAATGGAGTTTGCATATTTATTTAATGAAATGTTAGCATTAGGGTTATAAGCGTTGATTTAGCACTGTTAAAGAAAATTAGCACCGGTTGGCCGATTGACATAATGGGAAAGACCGGCAAGAGGAGAGACACACATGGATATTGTAATCACCTTCCCTGGCGGCAAGAGAGTCAATGCCGAATTTACCCCGGTTGGCGACGCGGCTCCGGAGGTTATAGCCACTGATCAGCCAGTCAAATATGGCGGAGATGGTTCGGCCCCTACGCCATTTAACTATTTCCTTGCGTCAATAGGCACATGCGCTGGGATTTTCGTACTTAGTTTTTGCCAGAAGAACTCCATCCCTACAGAAGGGATAACGCTTGAACAGACCCACGAATATATTACCGATGGGCCTGGTAAGTCAAAATTGGCAAAGATAATCATAGATATAAAGGTACCACCGGACTTTCCTGAGAAATACTATGATGCTATCGTAAGGGTTGCCGACCAGTGTGCCGTGAAAAAAACAATCATGGAGCAGCCGCAGTTTGAGGTAAAGACAGTTGTTGCAAGGACTTAGCGTGTCACTTATGTCAACAAGGCATGAGTCATTGCACCACAGAAATAAATACATAAGGAGTGACAACAGATGGGAGTACTGGATGCAATAGGCAACACCCCGATAGTAAGCCTGGACAACTTAAACACAAACCCAAAGGTCAAGATATACGCAAAACTTGAGGGAAATAACCCCGGGGGCTCGGTAAAGGACAGAATAGCATATTACATGATAAAAGATGCCGAGGCCGCCGGTACGTTGACAAAAGATAAGGTTATACTTGAGCCGACAAGCGGCAACACCGGCATAGGGCTGGCCATGGTAGCAGCCGCTAAGGGCTACAAGGTTAAGCTGGTCATGCCGGAGTGTGTAAGCATGGAAAGGCGCAAGACGCTTGAGGCATTTGGCGCTGAGCTTATTCTAAGCCCGGGCAAAGAGGGCACGGACGGGGCAATCAGACTTGCCCATAAGCTCTATGATGAAAACAGTAAGGACTACTTTATGCCTGATCAGTTCAACAATCCATCCAACATGAAGGCCCACTACGAGGGCACGGGCGTAGAAGTCTATAATCAGACAAAGGGCGAGATAAGCGTATTTATGGCCGGCATGGGCACATCCGGCACACTGATGGGCACAAGCAAGAGGCTCAAGGAATACGACAAGTCAATTCAGATAGTCGGCGTGGAGCCGATTCTTGGTCACAAGATTCAGGGCCTCAAAAACATGAACGAGTCCATCGTGCCCGGTCTGTTTGACCCGTCGCGTCTGGATGAAAAAATAAACGTAAACGACGACGAGGCATACTCAACCTCAAGAGATATGGCAGTAAAAGAGGGGCTTTTCGTAGGCATGAGCAGTGGGGCGGCTGTGTTTGCAGCCCTGAAAAAGGCGAAGGAGATGAAAGACGGCATCCTCGTAGTAGTGCTGCCAGACAGGGGAGACAGGTACCTGAGCACGGCGCTGTTTAAGTCAATTTGTGCAGACTGTCCGCCGTAAACGCAGTATTTAAAAATGTTTCCTGCAAGATGAAAAGGGGGATATCTTTTGGCTAATCCTGTTGAGTTGACCATTTTAATAGAGAAGATTAAGGCAAAAACAGCCGTTGTCGGTGTTATCGGGCTTGGGTATGTAGGCCTTCCACTTGCAGTTGAGTTTTGCAAAGCGGGGTTTCGCTGCATCGGGTTTGATATAGATGAGAAAAAGGTTAATCTTCTTAAAGAGGGCAAAAGCTATATTAAACACATCGACGAGGCCAGGATTAAGACAAGTCTGCCGTTATTTACTCCAACTTCGGATTTCTCCAGACTTACCGAGGCCGATTGTATCATTATCTGTGTACCCACCCCGCTTGGCCGCCACCATGAACCCGACTTGTCCTATGTGCTAAACACTACAAGGACAATTGCACAATACATCTCAAAGGGGAAACTCGTAGTCCTTGAGTCAACCACATATCCTGGCACTACCGACGAGGAAATGAAACCAATACTTGAGGCCGGTGGATCCGGTGGATTAAGGGCTGGTGAGGATTTTTATCTCGCATTTTCCCCCGAACGTGAAGACCCGAACAATAAAGACTTCTCGACATCGACAATCCCTAAGGTTGTCGGCGGGCTTACGCCTCAGTGTCTGCTGGCAGCTCAGACGCTCTATGATTACATTGTTGTCAGGACAATCCCCGTATCCTCTACCAAAGTGGCCGAGGCCACAAAACTCCTTGAGAACATCTACCGTGCTGTAAACATAGCCCTCGTAAATGAGTTAAAGGTACTCTTTGATAAAATGGGAATCGACATTTGGGAGGTAATCGAGGCGGCTAAGACAAAGCCCTTCGGGTATCAGCCGTTTTATCCAGGCCCAGGTCTCGGTGGGCACTGCATCCCCATTGACCCGTTTTACCTTGAATGGAAGGCACGGGAGTACGAGGTATCGACTAAGTTTATCAATCTTGCCGGAGAGGTTAATACCTCCATGCCCCAGTATGTCATTCAAAAAACCATAGACGCACTCAGCGAAAACGGCAAAAGTATCAAGGGCGCTAAGGTCCTTATTCTGGGCATGTCATACAAAAAAGACCTCGATGACACACGTGAGTCCCCATCGCTTAAACTATTCGATATCCTGCAAAAAAAAGGCGCGGTTGTCGATTACAACGACCCATATCTCCCTGAAATGCCAAAGACAAGGAAATACTCTTTCAAAAAGACATCCGTAGCGCTCACAGCAGAAAACCTGAGCAGCTACGACTGCGTACTGATTTCCACCGACCACTCGGCCTATGACCCCGTGTTCATCGCCTCTAATTCCCGCTTGGTTGTCGATACGAGGAATCTGATAAAGGACTCACATAAATATAAAGGTAAAATAATCAAGGCATAGATATATGTTTGGCGCACAAATCAAAGAGTTCATTATCGACAACACCACCGAAGGATTAAGACCCTTTATCGGGCAGATGGACTTTGAACCAGCGGCAAAATGCTGGTGCGGCGGGCAGCCTGAGCCGTGGACGCCTGAGTTTGCGCTATACCTCCGGTGTCCGTCCTGCGGGTGTAAGCCGGTGAGATTCAGACCAACCACTGAGAGCCTGCAACGGTTTTACTCATCGACGTACTGGTATGAATACCAGCAAGTTCACAAGTGCCCTACCGTTGAGGAGCGCTTTGAAGGGGATATGCTTGACAGGGTGCCGCTTTATCTTAATTGGCTCAGAGGGCTTCACCCGCCTCCCTGTAAGGTACTTGAGATAGGCTCTGGAAATGGTCGTCTGCTCTTTGAGCTGAAACAGGCAGGATATGACTGCACCGGTGTAGAGATGGATAAAAATCTTGCCGCCCTTGTGACAAATAAAACAGGCGTCACAGTTGTCCACGGCTCTTTCCCCCCAGGCAATGACCCAATATATGATTTAATCGTCATCATAGATGTACTTGAACATGCACCTGATCAAATCAATTTTGTCCAAAATGTAAAGTCAAGACTGTCCTCATCCGGCAAGGTGCTGGTGCATTGCCCCGTTCTGGATACGCTTGAGGCATCAATCCAGTTCAGACACATGTTTAATCCTCTTTCACATCTGTGGATACATACCAGCGAATCTTTCAGCAAACTCTGGCTGGAGGCCGGTCTAAGGTCAGCTAAAGTAGGGGAGTTATTTAATATGCCAGTCTATGCAGTCAATAAACTGTAATCAGCACAGGTTTTAGCAATGTACGTCCCGCTTATATGTTTTATCTTTACGTTTTTGATCTTTTATAAAGGGCTTTACAAAAATGCCAGTTATCTCTGCAGCCGCAAGTCATTTACGGCGGCCTCTGTTGTGTGGGGATTTTTGCTGGTCATCTCAACTGAAGTCCTGAGTCTTTTAAGGGCATTATCATATTGGCCCATATTAACGTTTTGGGGGATTGCCGCTGTTGCAGCGTGCCTCATATATTGCGTTCTCATAGTTAAGTCAAAGCCCATAGTATTTAAAACGCCGCTGCCATTAAGCCGCTTTGAGCTTATCCTCCTGTCCTATATCGCCTTTATTTTTGTGGCAACTGCGGTAATCTCCTTCAGCAGCGCACCTAATAACTGGGATTCCATGACATATCACCTGTCAAGGGTAATGCACTGGATTCAAAATCGGGGCGTTGCTCATTACCCAACCAATGTGACGTTTCAGTTGTATATCAATCCGGGGGCAGAGTTCGCGCTGGTTCATTTTATAATACTTGGCGGCGGCGACCAATTTGTCAATTTTATACAGTGGTTGAGCATGGCAGGGAGTGTGATTGGCGTGTCATTGATTGCTGGCAGGCTTGGGGCAGACAGAAGGGGGCAAATAATTGCCGCAGCCCTTACAGCATCAATTCCCATGGGGATTTTACAGTCCACCAGTACACAGAACGACTATGCGTCGGCCTTTTGGCTTGTGTGTTTTGTTTACTATGCCCTTGTCTTAATGAATACACCTACGAAGACGACGGCCATTTTTGCTGGAATTGCGCTTGGGATTGCAGTTTTGGTGAAATCGACGGCGTATCTTTATGCCTTTCCGGTTTTCTTGTGGTGCGCCTCACTGCTGATAAAAAAATCCCGTCTAAAAGCACTGCTTTATGTTTTAGTTATGCTAATATTTGCGCTTGTACTCAACATAGGTCACTATGCGAGGAACTTATCATTGTATGGTCATCCCATAGCGCCGGAGGTATACAGAGATAAGACCACAATAAGGGGAACTCTGCCGCTGCCGCTTTTGATTTCCAATGCGGTAAAAAACGCAGCCCTGCACATGGGTACACCATCAGAGGGCATTAACAAGACAATAGTACGGGCGTTTCATTGCGCGCATGAACTTATGCGTGTTGACATCAGCGACATCCGTGCGACATCTCACCGGCTGCCGTTTGATATCCAGTTTACATTTCACGAAGACAGCGCGGGGAATTTTATTCACTTTGGGCTGATTATAATATGTGCGGCAGTGTTTTTCATTCAGCGCGAAAGCGCCCCGGATATGGCATTTTATGCGGTCTCTTTGTCAGTTGGATTCATATTAATGTGCCTGTTTATAAAGTGGCAGCCGTGGAACAGCCGTTATCATCTTGCGTTATTTGTGCTATGGGTGCCGTTTGTTGCAGCTATGCTCAGTTGTGCGGTCAATCGCACGATAATAAATGCACTCATTGCCCTCGTCCTATTGTTGTCAGTGCCGTGGGTCTTTCTCAACAACCGCCGCCCGCTTATTGGCAATACAAGCATATTCGCTACAGACAGAACTTCACAATATTTTATTAGCCGCCCGGAACTCAAAGGGCCATACACGGGCGCTGCTGAAATAATCCAATCGCGGGGATGTACAAACATTGGACTATCGCTGCCCAATGACGACACATGGGAATATCCCTTATGGGTACTGCTGAACGAGCCGAAGGCTAAAGCACGAATTGAACACGTCAACGTAAGAAACGCTTCTGCCATTTATGCTGTGACATATCCATTTAATAACTTCGTCCCATGCGCCGTAATATCACTGAGGCCGGAGGAGCGTGAGGGGTTTAAACTAAGAAATATTGATTATACAATGGAATGGGAGAGCGGCCCGGTCATGGTGTTGTTTAAACTGTACTGAACTACACTTAATCGTACAGCCTGTAGACTCATATGCTGGAAGGCTGACTTATACCTTTCAGAATGAGATTATGATGAAAATAATTCGTTCTAATATTGATTTGTGTAACTTTTGCACTGTTGATTTGCTATAATAGCAAGGGAGGCGGCAACTGAAGCTAAACCATATGTAAAAAGGGAGTAATCCGATGTCTGTTTTGATAATAAAGAATATAGAAGCAGAGGGACCTGGAACGATAGAGGACTATCTTAAGGAAAACTCCATTGCATACACTATTGTCAACATTGCCCATGAGCTAGCGCCGAACACAGATGGATTTGATACGCTTATCATCATGGGCGGCCCGATGAGCGTAAACGACGAAGATGATTATCTCCGGGTAGAAGAGCAGATAGTGCGGCAGTTCATAGGCACGGGGCGAAAAGTCCTCGGCATATGTCTTGGGGCGCAAATGATAGCAAAGGCGCTGGGGGCCAGCGTGTATAAAGGGCCTGCCCCTGAGATTGGATGGTACACCATAGCCGCTTCTGAGGCAGGGATAGCCGATACGGCATTTTCAAGGCTTGCAGTGAAGGATACATCAGATTTAATTATATTTCACTGGCACGGGGAGACCTTCGATTTGCCGGAAGGTGCGGTGAGGCTTGCCTCTAATGCCCTTTATCCCAATCAGGCATTTAGGTACGGGAAGGCCGTCTATGCCTTTCAGTTTCACATGGAGGTAAACAGGGAAATGGTGTACAGTTGGATGAAGACAGAAAACATGGACATGGCAAAACTAAAGGCAGAGACTGAAGAGATATATCCATCATATTCGGGACGTGCCATCGCGTTTTATAAAGAATTTTTCGATCGAGAACTATAAAGGAGGACTATAAGATGAAAAAAATCGAAGCCATAATAAAACCATTCAAGCTCGACGAGGTCAAAGACGCTATAAACGCAATAGGCGTACAGGGCATGACTGTGGTAGAGGTAAAGGGATTCGGCAGACAAAAGGGACACACAGAGCTGTACAGGGGCGCAGAGTACGTCATTGACTTTATCCCCAAGATAAAAATAGAACTGGTGGTCGCTGACAACATGGTTGAAAAGGTAATCAACACAATAGAAAAGACGGCAAAGACGGGCAAGATAGGAGACGGGAAGATATTTGTATATAACATCGAAGACGCACTGAGAATAAGAACAGGCGAAAGAGGCGAAATAGCCCTTTAATCAAAATTCAGGAGGTTCACAAATGACACCAAAAGAAGTACTCGAGTTTGCGAAGAAAAATGACGCGGTGATGGTAAATCTGATGTTTGTAGATTTCCCCGGCATGTGGCAGAGCTTCGCTGTACCCATTGGGCAGCTTAACGAAAAGTCGTTTGAAGAGGGGTTCGGGTTCGATGGCTCCTCCATAAGAGGATGGCAGGCGATTAACGCATCTGATATGCTCATGCTGCCAGACCCATCGACGGCCATGATGGACCCATTCAGGCAGTACCCGACATTAGATCTCATTTGTAACATATTTGACCCTATAACCAAGGCGTCCTACACGCGCGACCCGCGTTATATAGCGCAGAAGGCACAGAAGTATCTGCAATCCACCGGCATTGCCGACACTGCATACTTCGGGCCGGAGGCGGAGTTCTTTATCTTTGACGACATACGCTATGACCAGACGACAAACAGTGGGTACTACTTTATTGATTCCAAAGAAGGCATCTGGAACTCAGGCAGGGACGAAAAACCCAATCTTGGCTATAAGCCTCGCTACAAGGAGGGATATTTCCCCATATCACCAAATGACTCAATGGAAGACCTGAGATCAGAGATGGTCATGATGCTGCAAAAATGCGGCATCGAGGTAGAGGCACAGCACCACGAAGTGGCAACCGCCGGGCAGGCAGAGATAGACATGAGGTTCTCACCGCTTGTAAAGATGGCAGACTGGCTGATGATTTTTAAGTACGTGGTAAAAAATGTGGCATACAAAAACGGAAAGACCGTAACGTTCATGCCTAAGCCTCTGTTTCAGGACAACGGCTCAGGGATGCACGTACACCAGAGCCTGTGGAAGGCAGATAAGCCCCTGTTTCCAGGAAATGGGTACGCCGGGCTGAGCGAAATGGCCCTGCACTATATCGGTGGAATCCTGAAGCACTCAAAGGCGATTGCGGCAATCACAAACCCTACAACAAATTCATACAAGAGACTGGTACCAGGGTTTGAAGCCCCTGTGAATCTGGCATACTCGGCGCGCAACCGTTCCGCATCGATAAGAATACCAATGTACTCGGCATCGCCAAAGGCCAAGCGCATTGAGGTGAGATATCCTGACCCATCGTGCAATCCATATCTGGCGTTTACGGCAATGTTGATGGCCGGAATAGACGGTATAGAAAATAGGATAGAGCCGGGCGAGCCGCTTGATAAGGACTTATACGACCTCGAGCCGGAGGAGTTGGCCACTGTACCACAGATGCCGGGAAGCCTCGATGAGGCATTAAACAATATCGAGGCCGACCACGAGTTCCTGTTAAAGGGTGATGTATTTACGGAGGATGTACTGAAGACATGGATAGCCTACAAGTGGGAGAAAGAAGTAGACGCCATGAGGCTCAGGCCGCACCCGTATGAGTTCTACCTGTACTATGATGTTTAAGTGGTAATAGTAGGAGTAATTGGGGGAAGGGACGTAAGTCCATGGCACCTCAGAGAGGCTGAAGAGACCGGCAGGCTGATTGCAGTTAATGGCGGCCTGCTGGTTTGTGGTGGTCTCAGCGGCGTGATGGAGGCAGCCTGTAAGGGCGCGAAGGAGGCCGGGGGCCTTACTGTGGGGATATTACCACAGGGGCAGAAAACCCATGCTAACCCATACGTCAGCATACCAATAGCAACAGGGATGGGCATGGCCAGAAACGCCATAATAGCGCAAACCGCAGACGTACTGATAGCCATAGGCGGTTCATACGGCACCCTCTCAGAGATAGCCTACGGCCTACAGTTTAATAAACCAGTAATAGGGCTTGGGACGTGGGATGTCGAGGGCGTAATAACGGCAAAGACCGCAGTTGAGGCCGTTGACAAGGCATTTATTACCTAGATCGCAGCACTGGCAGCGAAATACTCACAGCAGTTATTAAACGTTTCATCTGATACCTCCTGAGATTTAATCAACTTAACGTGCGCTTATTGTAACAAATTGGAAGCAGCAATGGCAGAAGATAATAAGTGAACTCAAGCGTATAGCTATACCTTAAGTCTGGATGTGTTGAGAGCGCCACACCAACGGCATGGACAAAGACAGCGCTTCCCAGAGTAAACAGTATAAATGCCCCAGTGTTTGACCATCCTGAACGAAACAGGCAAATAGCGCTGGCAGCGAAGGCTATGACAAAGGCCGCAGGCCAGAACAAGTTCCTGAATATTACACGATGAAGCTTTGTGTAAATAAGCAAATGAAACCACTGAAGTCCGGTCTCGATGTATTCGCCGGCATAGGCCGTAAGGGCGCCATGTTTAGCCGTCTCCAGCGTGAAATAAGGCAGCGGCTTTGGAGCTAAATACCTTATTATGGCACTCTGAGCGCTATCTTGTCCGGGGATGTATAAAGACGAATAGCTGCCGTTTATGCTGTTATAAATATCGGTGTCGCCGCGCATATTGTCAAAATAAATCAATAAGAATAGAAAGGACTTTTTCATAAACTCAATAGGGTGTTTTTTCACAGCGTCAATAAACAGAGTTTTCAGGACTTTTTTCACTTCTTTTTTAGGTGGGTTTCCAAGCGCCTCTGAAATCGGCCCAATAATACCGCCGTGACTGCCAGCGCGAGCGAAAATTGCGCTTATTGTGTCATTATATTTTTTTTTGTCCCATGTAGAGCTAAGAAAGGCCCTCTCCTCAATTGAGGCCGCTGCCCGAATCTTTCTAATTGCGGCGTTGAGCTCCACCGGATATTTATCGTCTTCCTCTAAAAAGATCGAATTGGCTACTACAAGAACTTCCCCTGAGAAGTTGTTTATCTCAAATGACCTCAGTGTTATATAATTATAACTGCAAAGCAGAAGCAGCATAGAAAGAAATGGAACGGCAAAGGCGGCAATATTCTTTCGGCAGCGCCCGTTTATCCAGATATACACGACAACTGAAACAAAGACCGCAAAAACAAACAACCCAGCCGGTCTGACATAAACAGTATATGCAAGCGCCGCCCCTGAAAGCGCGAACCATGCAGCTCCCCGCCGCTTTAAGGCAATTATTAAAAATGCAAAGGCAAACACAATAACACTGACATACAGGCTCTCCGAAAGGACTGAAATATCAGCAGCCATCTGAGCGTGGCTCGTAATAAAGGCGGCCATCCCTATTGCGGCAAGAGGGGCCATATTCCTGTATGAGATAAATATCCCATAAATGAAAGTCAAGGCAGCCAAGACCGATAACAGGTTTTGCACGAATATGACAGAGTTGATTTGTTTAGAGCATAACAACACCGCGGCTATAAAAATCGGATACCCAGGCGTTCTTAAAGTCAGCTCAGGCCATGTACCAGATACTATCTGCATGGCAATGTCAAAGTAACCGTAAGAGTCCGGTCTTATCAATACCACAGGATAATAAAGAAAATACGGCAGCCGCGTTAACATAAACGGCACTACAATTATCATAAAAGACGTACCGGCAACGACCATGTCAACTGCCTTTTTATACCTGCAAACAATAGACTTAATCACGCTTGTCACGTACTCATAACCCATCGCTGCCGTTATCGATGTGAACAACACAGCAAGATAAAAAGTCCAGAGAACCTTAGAGCGCGCTATGCGGCCCGCGCAGAGTAGTTCATATTTTCTGCCGTTTTTAGCGGGGTCAGAGTTGTCAGAAGTCGAAAACAAGAGTTCGTCATTAGAGACATAATACCTGCCGCCTCCAACGTAAGCAATACTGTCTGTGGCAGTGTTTCCACGCTTTAGCGGGATTCCATTTTCCAACAGCACTGCCCGCGATGGCGATGTGAAGGAGATGTTGGCAAACTTGGCAAACCATGCATTACCAGCCTCATGCCTGAAGTTTTCAATAGGGATTTTACTCCAGTGTATGATAATGATTTCCCTGTCATGGAGGATCATTAACAACGACAACATCCAAAACACAAGGCATAATACCGCAAAAGCGGCGGTTACAATAACCTTGATATGTCCTCTGTTCAGCATGACTCCCCTGATTTCATTGAAGCCATGCACACAGGAAACAGCAATGGCGACAGGGCCAGCGTCTGATAATAGATAAACTCAAGCGTGTAACTAAAACGGGGTTCATTATACGCGGCCATTGACACAATAAGGGCATGGCCGATGGCGGCTGTGCCCATCGCAAATAATATAAATGCCCCTTTATGCGCTAAGTTCATCGCACTGAGGGCAAATACAATAAAGAAAATTGCAGGCCAAAGCCCGTTTCTAAATAAGCCTCGCTGTAGTTTTGTATACACATGGTAGTGGAATTTCTGCAAAAACACAGGGACAAACTCCGCCGCGTGCCCTTCCATGCTTACCATTACGCCGTTCCTTTGCACGGCATAGGACTGCCTCAACACGGTAAACGTGTTAAGTGGCATGGGGTTGTAATATTCACGAAAAACTGACATGATTTCATTTAAATCGCTGCCATTGAGGTGGCTCTTTTCTACAAATAATTTATTATAGGACTCGTTTAACTGCATATAAATATCTGTATCTGTATTGATATTCAAAAAATATACGGCAACGCCAAGTATGGTTTTTTTTATATATATAAGCGGGTGTTTCATTATCGTGTCGCGCAGGATTTCCCTGTAAACTGCCCTCAGCTCGTCAAGTGGTGGATTCCCTGCGACCCTCTTTATCATGTCAGGGACGCCGTAGTCGCTTCCAACGCTGGCGCCGTTAAAGACCACTTCATTAACCCTGTATGGGTCCCACGAGGTGCGAATCGCGTCTTTGTCCTTTTCTGATAAGAGCGCCTGCACCTGCCTTATTACTGAGTTCAGTTCCTTTGAGTACTTTTCGTCCTCTTCAAGCAGTGTTATATTGCCCAGAATAGCAGTCATCTCCCCATAGTTGCTGATAGATAAAGTATTAAGCATGAAATAATTATATAATGAAATAAGAGCTATAAGAAAGGCAAAAGGAACCGCATAGGCTGTTATACTTTTCCATGAGTATTTATTCCTGAATAAATAAAGAACAGTGATACAATACGTTACCGCAAAAAATATCCCCGCAGGGCGCGTATATACGGCATATCCCATGAAAAAAGAACACAACGCAAAATAGACGGCCTTTCTAAGATTAACCGCGAGAATGAAAAAGGCAAATGACAAAATAACGCAATTCGTATACAGGCTCTCTGAAAGAAGTGCAATATCGGAGTCAACATGAAAATGGCTTGATATAAATGCCCCCATCCCCGCCGCTGCAAACACGCTAAGGCCTCGGTATGTCTTAAATATCGCAAATACGAACATCATGGCACTTAATAGCGACAGGAGCGTTTGAGCCAGCGCAATAGAAAACAACTTGTTTGAAATCAATAGTACGGCCTTCATAAAGAACGGGTAGCCGGGCGTCCTCAGTGAGAAAACCGGAAATAAACCCTTGTCTAACTGCCTTACAATCTCATAGTACCCGCTGAAGTCTGACTTCATAGTCACAACCGGATAGTACAGAAAAAACGGCAGCCTCGTTATTAAAAACGGCACCACAACCAGACATATGGAAACACCCGCAATAGATATATTAACAAGGCGCCGGTGTCTGCTGATAATGCCCAAAACCACACCGGTTATATCATAGTTCTTAACGAGATTGTTCAACAGGAAGACAATCGACAGCGCAGTCAGGAGAAATATCCCGGTCTTCAGGGCGGAGGGCAGCGGTGTACGGCATACCAATTCATATTGCCTGCCGTTAGTCGTTGGGTCTGTGTTGTCGGACGTAGAAAAGAGTATCCTATGGCCAAGCACATTGTATCTGCCCATTCCTACGGCGACGATTATCTGTTGTGAGGCGTTTTGATGCCTTAGCGGGACACCGTCTTCCAGCAGCACAGTCCTTGACGGGCTTGTAAGCCAGTCCCCATTTATAGGTGCATACCATGCGTTAACATTCTTGTGCGTGAAGACATTAAGCCTTTGGTGTTTCCATGACAGGATTACAATTTCCTCATCATGTAGAAAAAGCAGACCTGATAAGACCCCCAACAACATAGTCAAAACGATCCATGTTATTCGCTTGCCCGGGACACCGGTCTCCTGAGATATGCCTTTCATTACGACTTAGGTATCTTCTTTGTAAAGATATGCCCTGTTTCTGCCGTCATTTTTGGCCTTATAAAGGGCAGTGTCAGAATATTTTACGCATGTCCAGAATTTGTCAGAGTTTTTTGGGAACTCACTAACACCGATGCTGACGGTTTTATTCAAGGCACCAGAGGGGATTTCAATGGACTCATTCTGGAAATTACTGCATATCTTCTGCGCAACTTCAATAGAATTCCCTTCTGCTGCATCTACAAGGAGTACCAATATTTCTTCGCCGCCATAGCGAATGACAATGTCTGATTCCCTGACCGATGCCTTGATAATCGAGGCCGCTTTTTGAAGTACCTTGTCTCCAATATCATGACCATAGGTATCATTTACATGCTTAAAGTGATCTATGTCTATCAATAAAATTCCAACAAGGGTTTTTCTCCTTATTGCGGCACGGCAGAGGCTGTTATTTATCTCATCAAGGAAGCGGCGGTTATAAAGGCCTGTAAGCTGGTCAACAAGGGACTGCTCCCTGAGAAGCTCCATAAAGGTCTTTCCCTCAATCACCGGTTCACACTCCAGAAGATATGCCTTTATAAACGGAATAAGTGTCATGGTAAACTCATCGCGCCCTTTGCCGTAAACTATCTGCAGTACATCGCCGACACGCCCTCCAATATAAATAGGAATGCAATAGTAGTCCAGGCTGCAGGCCTGAGAGCATATGAAATTCTGGCATAAGAGTGGAAATTCCTGTGAGTTCACAACACTGCCAGTACGTATCGCCCTGCACTGCCCTGCATCTGTTAAAATTGACTCATCACACCAGGATACCTTGCTGCTTTCACCATTTATCCCCAAACGAGCGCTGTTTTCCATGTCAGCCCTCGATATAACATTTGTAATGGTATTTTTGTCTAATTTCGCTTCATAGATAGAAAAATTTTCGATTCCCATTTCAATCAGCATTTGTTCAATTCTCATAAATATATCATTCTTTACTGCATCTTTTTCTATAGTCCTCTTAAAATTATATATTTTCACGAGCATATCTACTGTCCTTGTCGTGTCTTTGAGTGCGTTGGCAGTCTTTGTAATCTGATATCCAATCAATATAGACACCTTGTTATCTATGGAAGAGAGGGTTTTAGAGAGGTTATCTGTCATAATGTTAAACCCCTTTGCTACATCACCGGCCTCATCTGCAAGGGCAACTTCGACCTTTTTACTGAAATCCCCTTCTGAGGCGTGTTCAAACCCATATCTTAATCTAAGAAAAAGCTCCGTGTAAGGCTTGAAAAATATATAGATTATGTAGAGTGTGCCTAGTGAAAAAAACAACGACACTGCTACCATATAGGACATAACAGATACACCTGAACGCCTCTGTTTGGTAAGGTCAATGACAACGGTTACCGCCCCGAGCACTTCGCCTTCTGTTGCCTTATGACACTGGAGACATCTTACGCGCTCATTGGATACAGCCTTATAAGGGATCACTATAACATATTCAAGATTCAGGAGGTCCTCCTTTACCGCCGATTTGATATTACCGGAGTCAAGGACTTGCTCTTCGAGCAGCGTAGGTGTCTTTCCATTGATTTCGCTTTGTCCAAATTGTTGTATTACAGACTTACCCCTGAGAACCCTTATGTCCTTGATACCATGGGCATATTTCAAGCGGTCAAGAAAAATATCCCTCTTATCATATACGCCGAGAATCATAAATGACGTAATGGCATCCCTGATTATCTCGGCTACCGACAACCCCCTTTCCTTTGATGCATCCATGCCAAAGTTCCTGAAACTGGCTATCACAATGGCCTGAATGATTATAGACAGGAGGACAAAAGACAGAATTATCCTTATCAATAATTTTGTCTTTATAGACCTGATCTGTTTCATAGGGGAATCGCTGACGTTACATCGGTGCTGCCCCAGCGTTTGAAAAGGTTATGTTCGATATTGAGCTGGTCGAGTATCTTTCCAACTATGAAATCTACGGCATCATCGATGGTCTCCGGTCTGTGATAGAATGCCGGCACTGGGGGAGCGACAACCACACCGAGACGGGCCAGCTTTAGCATGTTCTCCAGGTGTATAGCGCTGAATGGCATCTCACGAGGACAGATAATCAGCTTTCTTCCTTCTTTTATCGTAACATCTGCCGCCCTTGCCGTCAGGTTAGAGGCATAGCCGTTAGCTATAGCAGAGAGTGTCTTCATCGAACATGGAACTACTGCCATTGCGTCCGTTCTGAATGAGCCGCTTGCAATGGGGCTCTCAAGGTCACCCTCATCATGGTAATACAGGCGGCTGCTTTTGAAGTAATCCCTGACTGGAGCAGCGCCCCATGCGTGACCTGTTTCATGTGCAATGATGGAGAAGGCCGATTGTGAGATAACCAGATGCACCTCCGAGGTCTTTAACAGCTCAGTAACTGCTCTGATACCCAGAATGGCACCGCTAGCGCCTGTGATTGCAGCCACAATCCTCTTCATAACTGCAACCGGTTCACTGAGCTAAACGGCTACTTGCCGTACATAAAGACATATTCGTCTGGTTTGGTGAGGCCAAGTCCCTCTCTTGCCTGTTTTTCGATTTGAAATGGGTCAGCTTTTATCTCAAGTATCTCTTCTTTGAGCGCGGCGATTTCTTTTTCTATTTTGGCTATGTTTTGCTCATGTATATTCTCTTCTTTTTTTAAGTTTACATATTTAATAAAACCAGCCTCATCGAAAACCAGATTTAAGCCGATTATTGTCAGGACAATAGCAAACATGATAAGGGTTATGCGTATTCGGCGCTTACGCTCAGAGACTATCTGCCCGCGCAGACTCTTCCTTGTCCCTTTTGGGGCTTTGCGGGCTGTATCCTGCTGTTCTTCTGCTGCCATTGCCTATTATATATCGGGCGGCGGGGGAAAATACTTGAGCCCCCCAGCCGCTCGAATCACATTTCCCCTCTATTTGTTGAGATTATAGTATGTGCCGAGACCTTTGTAAATAGCGCTGCTGCCAAGCTCTTCTTCGATTCTCAGCAGGCGGTTGTATTTTGCAATACGGTCGCTTCTGGAGGTCGAGCCTGTCTTTATCTGCCCGGCGTTCAGGGCAACGGCTATATCGGCGATTGTGGTGTCTTCGGTCTCACCGGAGCGGTGGGAGATAACGGCAGTGTACATTGCCCTCTTTGCCATCTCAACCGCGTCAAGCGTCTCAGTCAGCGTACCAATCTGGTTTACCTTTACAAGTATCGAGTTGGCTATACCTTTTTGAATGCCCTCTTTCAGGATTGCAGGGTTAGTAACAAAGAGGTCGTCACCTACAAGCTGTACCTTTGTCTTGAGTTTGTCTGTAAGCAGTTTCCAGCCGTCCCAGTCGTTTTCGCTCATGCCGTCTTCGATTGAGATTATTGGGTATTTGTCTGCAAGATAGGCATAGTAGTCAGCGAGTTCTGCAGGGGTGTATTTCTTTCCCTCACCTGCAAAATCATATTTTCCGTCTTTAAACAATTCGCTTGACGCCACGTCAAGGGCGATGAGCATATCCTTGCCTGCCTTGTAGCCTGCTGCCCCTATGGCCTCCATTATCTCTATGATAGCGTCTTCGTTGGAATTCAGATTGGGGGCAAATCCACCTTCGTCGCCTACCGCAGTAGAAAGTCCCTTTTTATGCAGAATCTTCTTCAGGTTGTGAAATACCTCAGCCGACATCCTAAGTGCCTCAGCAAATGATGTAGCCCCAACGGGCATTATCATAAACTCCTGGACGTCTACGTTGTTATCGGCATGTGCGCCGCCGTTGATGATATTGAGCATCGGCACGGGAAGCTCTTTTGCGTTTACACCGCCGATGTACTTGTAAAGCGGCAGGTCTGTCTCTTCGGCTGCGGCCTTTGCTACTGCCATCGATACACCCAATATGGCATTAGCGCCAAGCCTCGATTTGTTGTGTGTGCCGTCGAGGTCTATCATTATCTTATCTATCTCTGCCTGATGGGTTGCCTCTGCGCCAAGCACCTTCTTTGCTATCTCTGTGTTTACGTTTTTTACTGCCTTTAGAACGCCCTTACCCATGTATTTCTTTTTATCGCCGTCTCTGAGTTCTACGGCCTCTCTCTCACCGGTTGAAGCGCCGCTTGGGACTGCCGCCCTTCCCATGTAACCACTCTCGAGTACTACGTCTACCTCTACGGTGGGGTTTCCCCTTGAGTCCATTATCTGCCTGGCGTGAACCTTTACGATTTCTGACATATGCTCTCCTCCTTTTTTAATGTTATGTCTCTAAAATTTTATAACTTCCGGCTCAACGACCGGTATCATTATTAAGGGTCTTATTACTTGAAGAATGAGGGCTCTGCCCTCAAACTCCCGGCAGGGAACTTGTCCCCTGCACCCCATCTATGGGGCTCTTCGCCCCTTTCTCATTATGGCTTCGGTACGTGAACTGCTCGTCCCATGACGTCCTCTGCCGCCTCCATCAGGCCCTCTGCAAGGGTCGGATGGGCATGAACGGTCTCAGCCAGCGCCTCTGCCGTTAGTCCTGCCTTCATTGCCACTGCCGCCTCGTGGATTATGTCTGCGGCATTGTGTCCGATTATGTGAACCCCCAGTATCTTATTCGTATCACTGTCGGCAATTACCTTAAACATCCCGGAGATTTCACCCATGGCGTGGGCCTTGCCGAGGGCGCGGTACTGAAAACGCCCAACCTTGTACTTGGCGCCGCGCTCTGCAAGCTGATGCTCTCTCAGCCCCACAGAGGCTATCTCAGGGTGCGTGAATATCCCAGCCGGTATAACAGTGTAATCCATCTTCTCTTTATGTCCCATAATATTACTAACCGCACACAGGCCCTGCTTTGAGGCCACATGCGCCAGCAGCATCCCGCCTGTTACGTCTCCAATTGCGTAGATGTCCTTGTTTGAGGTCTCCATTGAGTCATTAACGATGATTGCCCCGCGCTTGTCCATCTCCACACCTGCGTGTTCAAGGCCGACACCGTTAGTGTTAAACGCCCTGCCTATTGTTACAAGCATTTTTGAGGCGGATAACTCCTTGCCGCCAGATAGATAGGCCTTAACAGACGTATCGTCTGTCGTGACCTTTTCCACTTTTACGCCCAAGTGGAGTTTTATCTTCTTTTTCTTGAGTTCCCGCTCTATGACCTGTGAAATCTCAGGGTCTTCTGTGGTCAGCGCCCGGGGCATTAGTTCAATCAGGGTGACCTCTGTGCCGAACTCACGATATATGCAGCCAAACTCACATCCCATGACGCCTGCGCCGATTATCAGCATCGAGTCCGGGATTTCCTGCATGTCAAGGGCCTCGGTACTCGATATAATACGCCTTCCGTCGAAGGGAAACGTAGGGATAGAGGCCGGGCGCGACCCTGTGGCTATGATAAACTTATCTGCCGTTAAGGTCTCCTCGGGGCCGTTTTTTGGGATTAGCCTTATCTCTTTCTCAGAGATAAAACTCCCCCTGCCCTCTTTGAGCGTAACGCCCCAGCTCTTAAACAACCCCCTTATGCCCTTTACCTGAGTTGCGATGACTGAGTTCTTACGGTCAACTATCTTCTTAGCGTTAGGTTTTATCTCCCCCGAAAAGTCGATTCCGAATGAGGCAAGGTCTTTTGCTGTGGCATATGCCTCAGCCGACGCCACAAGGGTCTTAGTTGGAATACAGCCCTCATTAAGACACGTCCCCCCGACCTCCTTTTCCTCGACTACCGTGACCTCAGCCCCCATCTGCGCCGCTCTCAGGGCTGCGACATAGCCGCCCGGGCCGGAGCCAAGTATTAGTATTTTCATCCTGCTTCCTCTTCAATAAACTTGTCGTAGTCAGAGGCGTCCATGAGATCGTCGAGTTCCGAGTCATCGGAGATTTCAATTACCGCTATCCAGCCCTTGCCATAGGGGTCTTCGTTGATTATCTCCGGCGAGTCCTCTAAATCCTCGTTTACGCTTAGTATTGTGCCGCTTAACGGGGCTATCACTGAGGATGTTGCCTTTGTCGATTCGATTTCTGACATCTCGGTGTTGGCCTCAACCTCAGCGTCAACCTCGGGGATGTCTATGTATACTATATCTCCAAGCGCATCCTGTGCATAATCCGTTATTCCTATGGTTGCCTTCTTTCCGGATATGCTTACCCATGTGTGTTCTTTATGATAGCGAAGCTCATCTGGATTCATTGTTACCTCCGGGCTTTTTTATTACCTGTCAAACACAGGCTATCAGTCCACTCGTTTCTTATCATAGATGTTTTTATTTTGTCAAGCACAGTGCGCCTTCTCCTTTTACCTCTCCTGTAACTTCGATACATCAGCCAACTTAACAGACATACGGCGAATTTCATTTAAAAGCGCCAGCTTATTTGACTTCTGCAGCTCGTCCTTATCCATAACCAGCACCTTGTCAAAAAATCTGTTTATTGGCCCTATCAGCGTACTCATCTTTTCATATGCCTTCTTGTAATCCCCTTTTGAGACTGCATCAGCAATATCATATTTAATATCAGTAAGGAATATCAACAGTTCTTTTTCCTCATTCGTAATAAACAGCTCAGGGTTTGGCTCTGCTATAATACCCCCAGGGACTATGTTTTGTATTCTTTTAAATGCAAATAAAAATTCGTTACAGCCGTCACTACTTTTTAAATCACGCAGCATGTCAAGGCGATTGATTAGCAATACTGGCGGTATCTCCATAAAGCCGTCAAGCGCTGCCTGCACCTCGTCGTTTGCATAACCCCGCGATAAAAACATGGCCTCAAGCCGTGCCCGAAAAAACACCTCTATCTGGGCGGCAAGCACAGCGTCTTTTTGTAAAATAGTTATCGTCCGGTCAATTAGTTTTTTTATAGTAACGGCTGTAAATTTATTCTCTATTAAAATCGAGATAAGCCCTATGGCCTGACGACGGAGGGCAAAGGGGTCTTCTGAACCGGTAGGGACCAGCCCAACGCTGAAAAATGACACAATATTATCCAGCTTGTCCGCAAGGCTCAACGCCGTACCCACCTCAGTTACGGGAATCTCAGCGCCTGATTGTGTAGGCATGTACTGTTCGTTGAGGGCAGCAGCGATTTCTTTATCATAACCATCCTTAATGGCATAGTGCTTGCCCATGACGCCCTGCAGCTCTGTAAACTCCCGAACAACGCCGGTTGCAAGCGAGGTCTTTGAGAGACTGGCCGCTGGGACGAACTTGTTTAATTCGGCTGGGTTTGGTTCATAGAGTTCTTTAGAGATGTAATCAATTATCAGTTCAAGCCTCTTTGATTTGTCATAAAGGCTGCCAAGTTTATCGTGAAAGGTAATCCCCTTAAGGTCGTTAATACGCTCATGCAGCGTCAACTCAAGGTCGTGTCTGTAGTAGAATTTTGCGTCCTCAAGGCGTGCCTTTATGACGCGTTCAGCGCCCGCACGGACGGTTGCCGCATTTTCTTTGAGAGTGTTGCTCACCACTATGAACTGATTAATTAAACGACCGTCACGCTCAAGGGCAAAATATTTTTGATGACCGCGCATTACGCTGATTAACAGCTCTGAGGGAAGCTGAAGAAACTCATCAGGGAAAGATGCTGTTACGCAGACAGGATATTCGACCAAGTATGTTACAGTCTCAAGCAGACCCTCATCAGTAACGGCGGAGGCGCCAAATTCTGCCGCTATTGCTGCCGCCTGTGCTCTAATCTCTTCTTTTCTTTCATGTTGGTCGAGTATGACAAGGTTTGCTCTCAGGGCTGATATATAATTATTAATGTCATGCAGCGTGACAGCGCCTTCACTAAGGAAGCGATGACCGTATGTAACATTAGAGCTTTCAACTCCGCCGTATTTCAGGCTGACAGGTTCACTGCCGCACAGGGCGGTTATCCAGCAGATAGGGCGTGCGAATTTAACATCGAGATCAGCCCATCGCATCATCTTTGGAAAGCGTATCGAGGCAATGATTTTCTCAAACACCACGCCGATTATGTCCTTAACGGCAAGACCTGGCTCCTCAATTCGGGCAACGATATACTGCCCCTTGCCCCTTTTCTGAGTTGTCAGCTGCCCTACATCGATTGCATGTGTAGCGGCAAATCCAAGGGCGGCCTTTGTGGGATTGCCATTGGCGTCATAGGCGGCTGAGACAGGCGGCCCGAAGACCTCTTTTACCTTTTTCTCCTGATATGGCTTGACGCTGTGGGCAATGACAGCAATTCTCCTTGGTGTGGCATATACCCTGAGCTCAGAAAATTCAATCGCGGCATCTTTTAATTGTTTAACGGCCAGTTCTTCAATAGCGGCAACGCCGTCTGAGAGAAACCCTGCCGGTATCTCCTCAGTGCCAATCTCAAGCAATAGTGATATAGTTAAATTATCGTTCATGGGCGAGTGTCCGAGGGCGAATCAGGCCCATTATTTAAAATATTTGATGAATAAGCCTCAGCGCAGAGCCTGGCAAGCCCCCGCACTCGTGCAATATATCCGGTTCGTTCATTCACAGAAATAGCCCCGCGCGCGTCTAAGAGATTAAACACATGAGAACATTTCAAGCAATACTCATAGGCCGGAAGCGTCAACCCCGACTTCACAAGGGCGCCGGATTGGGCATGAAAGTCATCGAAATGCCGTCTGAGCATAGCCGCATCTGACAGTTCAAAGTTAAACTTAGAGCACTCCACCTCGTCCTGCCTGTGTATGTCGCCGTATAGGAAATCCTCGTTCCAGCGCAGGTTATAGACATTGTCCACGCCTTGCAGGTACATTGCAATGCGCTCAAGCCCGTATGTAAGCTCCAGCGATATGGGTTTTAAATCAATCCCGCCGACCTGCTGAAAATATGTAAACTGAGTAACTTCCATGCCGTCAAGCCAGACCTCCCAGCCCAGTCCCCATGCGCCAAGCGTAGGGGAGTCCCAGTCGTCCTCGACAAAACGTATATCGTGGCGTTTGGGGTCAATGCCAATTGCCCGGAGGCTTTCGAGATAGACCTCCTGCGAATTCGTGGGCGATGGCTTCAGGATTACCTGATATTGGTAATAGTGTTGCAGGCGGTTGGGGTTTTCGCCGTAGCGCCCGTCAGTGGGTCTGCGTGATGGCTGGACGTATGCGGTCTTCCAGTGGGCTGGCCCTAAAACCCTAAAGAACGTTGCCGGATGAAACGTCCCAGCCCCTACCTCCACATCGTAGGGCTGTAAGAGGACACATCCTTTAGACGCCCAAAACTCATTGAGTTTCATTATCAAAGTTTGAAAGTACATTTCTCCACCTTATTATAGGCCGCCTGTTATTTGCTGAGATTGCTGATATAACACTCACGCATAGGAATCTTAAAGAATGTGCAGGTGTTTTGTCAACGAATATTTAGATTTGTATGCACTGCCCCAACGGCGCCAATCCTATTTTTTCTGGTCAAAAAAGTTCTTGACAGATTGAGGAATGTCCGTTGAATTTAGAGCAACATGATAACCATGGTATGTAATTTTGTCCTCGTCAGTGTTTTCATACCTAAACACAATATACTTCATATTCTTTTTATCATAAGTATATAATGTTTTTCCCGAATCTCCAATAGCGGTATTAAGCAATTCCTGAGCCTCGTCCTTTGAACATTCCAGTGAACTGGCGTCTGGCCAATTACCACGACCATTTTCACCATGTTTCGGATTAAGATTAAACATTCGCTTTGGTTTACGATTTTCAACGAACCATTGTATTAGTGATGTAAAGTTTTGCAGGTTAGGAAAGTAATAAGCATTTCTTCCATCAATACTAACTGAAATATTTTTGTCCATGATCTTGCAAGCATGGTGATTCAGCAGGGCATAATTGTTGTTCTTGTCTGTAGCCTGTCGTTTGCTGATCTCGCAAAAAGTATGGTCTTTAATGGGCTGTCCAAATATTTTATATTCTTTATCTGATGATTGTTGGATAGTCTCTCTCCAGTTTTCCCAATCGCGTAATAGTCTTTTAAGGCGTGTAATAGGGGCATAAGGAAAATCATCCATGTTATAGTGTTTAATAAAATTAAGACGGTTTTCCTCATCAAAGTATCCTATATAATTTTCAATTATTATTTCTTCTAATTTAACAGACAGCTCATTTACATATTGGTTAAGTGATAACTCATCCTGAAATACATTAGGTTGCATCCATTGATTAGAGGGTGTAGTTTCGGCAAGTAATAAAAAAAGGTTAGTTCCGGCCAACGTTTAAAATCCCATTAATGCAGTCATATCCTTATCCATTTGGTCAAAAAAACCTTTTGGTGGTCTTCGGATTTTACCCCCTGGCAGCACCGGCAGATGAGTAACCTGCGTGGCATGAGTGCTGATGTTTCTATCGAAGTAATATACCCTTGAGTCATCGGGGTTAATGATTTCTTTTTTTGTCGCCACTAAGAGGCCGTTAATGATATGGTCGCTATGGGTCTCGATGATAAACTGTACTCCGGTCTTTGCGGATTTACAAATCAACTCCATGAGTTTGGCCTGCCCAGCGGGATGAATATGCGACTCAGGGTTTTCAATCAGTAAAAGGCCGTCTTTTGGCGTATGAAGGGCAGCCACAATAATCGGAAGCACATAAGAAACACCAAATCCGACATTCATTGCCTTAAACTTATCGGTTTGGGCTGCTCCCTCACCTCGGCTAAAGCTGTACTCCACTTTATAACTGTCCTCTGAAACCTCGTCAATATAAATATTATTTATGTCCGGACATATTTCCTGCAGCCACTCTATCACCTGAAATATAAGCCCGGGATCAGCGTCCTTATCTTTCGTAAGGGATTTATCAGAAACCTGCTCTTTTTTATTATAATAAAGATAATGGGCCACTAACTCGCATCGGCCTTCTTTCCTTGACATCTGATTAAAAATCTCTACTAAAGCGGTATCTTTTTCATAAAACATAACAGGTCCAATGCGAAACGCACTAATATATTGAAAGCTATTATTAAATATACTTGAATCAGTGTTAAAAGATAGATCAGTGAAATGGTCTATTTTATGTTTGAGAAATGTAGTGAAGTCTTTGCCGGGTCGCGTTGTAAGGTTTAATTTATTTAGAAGTAATCCGGCACGTGTTGGACGTTCTGACACATGTGTTAACTCTTTCCATGAGCTTCCTTCTGCACCTGCGTCGAATATAAATTTAACAACATCTTTATTCTTTTGTTTGATCTCAAATTCTATGCCATCAGTTTCTGCCAACATGAAGACGGCGTCTTTTGCCGTACCGATTCGACATAGGTCACCGGTTAAATCAAGCCCTTTTGACAGAAGATTCTTTATATGTGATTGTCTTAAAAGCAGAATGGATTGCATTGCTGATGACTTTCCCATTCCATTAAAGCCCGTCAGGATATTTATATTGGATAGCTCTAATTCCGTATCTTTATGGGACTTGAAGTTTTTTATATGAAGTGAAGTGATCATTATGTAATTATCTCGTTCAGCATGTTCTTAATGAGTTTGAATCTGTATATAACGTTTGATTTTTTGGCTGTTGCCGACGTTATTGGTTTAGAAATATCCTCTTTATTGAAATAATCAATAAGTTTTATTCGAAAAACATCACTTTTGTTAAGCAGTTGTGCTTGCTGCTCATCGGTAAGCCATGCAAAGTTAACACTGATCGTATCAAAAAGTGCTTTTGCGATTTGATTGCGTTTAGCATCTGATTTGCGCCTTATTCTAAAGGCGTCGTTGCCGAAGATTTTATACGAAAGCTCCATTGACTTTCTAAAGGCTTCTTTGATTTTAGCACGCTCATCCTCAGTTGTTTTTGCCAATGCCTCCATTCCATCATTAAGGAAACTATCTAATTCACCTTTATAGTTAGCATCATAATCCAAAAGATAAAAGGCAACGAAGCGGTTAGCAAAATCCCTGTCTTCCATACGTTTTGAAGGGATTCGATAATCTGTAGCTTGCTTAAATTCTTCTAAATTTGCTAATTCCTCAATAAACCTTGATGGAATCCCCTGATTCAATGCGTGTCTGATCTCCTGCGGGGTCAGGACTAAGCCTCCGGTATTAACACGCTTAAAAATAAGGAATTTAACATAGGAAGGGGACTGCCTTTCTATTACATAAAAGTTAATCTTTGTACCACTTATTTTTCGTTTGTCTGCCTTGGATAACTCTACATATGTTTTACCTTCATATGACTTTAAAAATTCAAGCCCGGAAAGTTTGAGTTCATTTTTAATAATAAAATCATTAAATGTACAAAACCTCTGCAATCCATCAACTATCACCCATTTGTTCGTAAGTCTATCTATGCTAAAATAGAAAGAGGGCAACGGTAGTCCCAGCAATAGAGACTCTATTAGTTGACTTTTTTGCTGTGGGCCCCATAAATCCATAGAGCGTTGAAATTCAGGCGTCAAATCGATTTCACCCTCGAATAGCATTTCAATAAGATAGCCAAGGTTTGTTGTTTGCTGGTCTACCCTAATCTTATCGGGATCAAAAGACGTTTCAGGATAACCTGTATCTTCAGGTTCGACTTCACTGGTCACTTCTCCATTCGTTAATTTCTCGGTATGAGCTGTTCCTGCTGGCATAAATTAATGTAACAGAATAAAGCCATTTCGGTCAATTGTCCAAATAAGGTTTGATAAAATACCTGACAGAAGTGTAACGCTAAAAAATATACTCTGCGGGCATCATTATTTTGTCCAGCGCTATGAAAATGCAAACAGCAAGTGTCAGAGGTCAGCCAGGGTCTTGTTTCTCAATAACTATCTTTTCGAATTCCATGATCAGGGATGGGACATCCACTTCAACCGTCTGCCAAACTACATCGAGATTAATATCGAAATAGGCATGAATGAGCCTGTTTCTCATATTGATTATACTCTCCCACGGGATATGAGGATACTTATCACGGCAATCCTTTGAAATTCTTGTTGCAGCCTCACCAATAATCTCAATTTCTTTGACAAGAAAAAGTGTCAGCATACGATTATCATCCAGAGATATTCTCGTCTTGCCTTGTAAAAATGAAATGGCTTCCTTAGCTGCATCAAGCATATGATGCAGCCGAATATTATCTTCCCGGCTGCACATACTGTACCTCTGCTGATTCGACCACTTCTTTGCGAAAATAGCGGCTTAAATCTTCCGGTGTCCTCAAGTCCACTTTGTGCCCGATGATAACGCTCAACTCTATCTCCATGCCTGATAGGGCTATAAGGCCTGGTATATGTTCGGGGTCAAACTCAACAAGGAGGTCGATATCGCTCTTCGACGTAAAAGTGCCATGCTGGTATGACCCAAACAATGACAGCTTCAGAATATGATGCCGCTTACAAAATTCAGCAATCTCACTCTTTGGTAAAGTCAAATGCCCCCTTTTCCAAATCCAACAGCCGTGATATAAAGCACTTAGTTGCAGCCTGTGCCTTACCTTAATTATAAACACAATATTGGGTAAAGTTGCAATATTCAATTAAGGAAAAGAAACCTGTCACCTTAGATTTGCCCATAAATGCTATAGCATTTATATATTATTCAGAAATTCCATAATATTAACTTTTGCATCATTTAAAGCTCCTCTTAAGGTAAAACGGTCTATTTCATTATGGTATGGAAATACTATTATTCTTCCATCAGAATGTTTCATCTTAACATGGCTGCCTTTCTTATGAACTTCAACAAAACCAAGTCGCCGCAATGCCGATAGCACTTGTTGACCTGATAATAATGGGAGCCTCATAAAACCAAGTCATAGATTTTATGATTTTCATCCTCAATAAATTCGTCAAGGTCAGGCTCTACAAACAATTTGATAGCCTCTTTGATATTATTCAAGGCTTCATCAGCCGTTTTTCCTTGTGACCAGCAACTTCTCAGTGACGGGCAATGGGCAACAAAATAACCATCCTCACCTTTTTCTAAAATAACTTTAATGTTCATCTCTATAGCTCCTAATAATCTGTAATGTTCAGTGTTTCTCTGTAAAAAGCAGTCTCAGCCACTACTAATCGTCCCTCTATTATGATTTTGTCCGTAACCTAAACTGACCAGTAACTGTTCCAAGTGCCGTAGAGAGTCCCTCTAAATTATTTGACGCAGAACCAAGTTCTTCTGCCATGTTATCGGTCATATTTGATATCTCAACAATCTGTCCTATATCGTTCATCATTGTCTCGGAAATCAAAGTCATACGCTCTACAGAGGTAAGAATCTGACTCACCTTGCCACTGAGAGTGTTTACACTATCGACTATATTATTTAGTGATGTACCAGACTCTTTCGACAGATTCACTCCAACCTCAATGCGTGACAGGCTCTCCCTCATCGAATCCACTGCCCTTTCCGTCTCTGACTGAATCGACCCAATCATGCCGCTAATTTCGGTAGTAGCCTTAGCGGTCTTTTCTGCCAGCTTCCTGACCTCGTCTGCTACGACGGCAAATCCCCTGCCCTGTTCTCCTGCCCTTGCCGCCTCTATCGCAGCATTCAGAGCTAATAAATTTGTCTGGTCGGCTATATCATTTATAACGGCGATTATCTCTCCTATTTGTTTCGACCTATCGCCCAGCGTCTCCATAACCTTTGATGACTCCATCACGGTAGCCTCAATGCCCTGGACTTCTATGACTGTGTCATTTACTATTTTTTTACCGTTTGTGGCTACCCGTAGTGCATCGGAGGCTGAATCAGCTATTTCTCCTGCGCTTGCGCCGATTTGCCCTGCGGTTGCAGATAGTTCATTTGTTGAATCCATGATGCCGGACGTTCTGTTGGATTGTTCCGTTATTTGGCGTTTAAGGGCATTAGAGGATTCATTTAACTTCTTACTGGCAAGCGATACGTTTTGCGATGCCCCCTGCACATTTACAATAGCCGCATTAAGTTTATTCACCATATTATCCATAGAGTCCATAAGCAGCCCGACTTCGTCGTTATTGGCGGCAGTGATTTCAACTGCAAGGTCTCCTCCGGCCATTTTTTCTGTAGCCTTCAGGGCCTCGTTCAGAGGTCTTACAAATGTCTTCACTATTGAAACATATAGGAGTATGACTATTATAATTATTGATACAATGGTAAACAGCACATGATAAATCACCGCCTTGTGTTTGTCTAAAACCATTTTCGTCACATCTTTTATTACCAGAATGTCCCCGATAATGTCACCAGAGTAGTCCTTAAAGGAAAATCGATTAAAAAAAATCGATTTTCCCTCTAAAGCAATGATGTGATTTTCTTTCTTAAAATCAAGCTTCATAACCAGGTCTCTCAGAGCAGGATTTG
Organism: Candidatus Magnetominusculus xianensis; assembly: GCA_001541255.1. Lineage (GTDB taxonomy): Bacteria > Nitrospirota > Thermodesulfovibrionia > Thermodesulfovibrionales > Magnetobacteriaceae > Magnetominusculus > Magnetominusculus xianensis. Next base: position 8,437 of record LNQR01000070.1, on the reverse strand, counting down.
AATAAAGAAAAAACGTGAGACCGTCTTTTTCTAAATCTTTTCCTTTGTCTTCAAATCGCTGTGACTCTGTAAAAATCGAGCTTTTTACGGCCACTGCATAATCTGTCGCTGTGGTCTGTTGTGCCGCCTCAAGAATCGAATCTATGTCCCCGCCGAACTAGACACTTCCAATGTGGCTGCCACCTTCTGTTACAGGATAGACGATTCTAAGACCAAGCCCTTCACGGCCCGCCTCAAGCCCGGAAACTGGTTTCTTTGTTGTGTTGACGGCTGTAACTGTTTTCCTGAAACTGGATAAGTCATCGCCATATTTTTCAGGTTTGTGAACACGAAAAAAACTCGTGGCAGGGGGGGTATGAAATTGAAATTGCTTGACTCCGTACTCTGGTTTGAGTTTGTTCTTAAAATAATCCACAGTTAAACTATTAAGCGCTATCCTGTTACCACTGGCAAATGCTGTTTGAATTTCACGGTTTAACAATAATATCTCAAGAGACATGGACAAATCCTGTTTCCTGGACTGTAACTCACTGCTATATACTTTCTCGAATATAACAACAGATTCCCTGGCGTCATTAATAATCTTTATCTCCCCTTGCCTGTAGCCATCAACAGTGAGAACTATTCCGAATAAAGACATAACGATAACAATCACTAAGAGTATTTTTGTCTTGAAACTGGTGAATTTCTTATTATTCATATCAGCCTATTATGCCCCATAATTAAGATAGCATTACTCCTTTTGTGATTGAAGTCATAGAATGCCATTATATAGGTATTTAAGTCAAGTGTAATGGCAGGGTGTGTAATGGCAGGGTGTGTCAAGCCAAAATAGAAATGTCCTATTTTTACCAAAGTAAAAATGTCCTCGCATGTTAGGGTAAAGGCGTATGTTATTCTATGATGTTGATATTTGGATAAGGATGCAACAACCCGCAATGTACTAGGGTAAACGATTGGGGACACACCACCAATTATTATTGATATGTGTCACTAATACCCCCCTATATCTCGGCAGTTTGATTTTTATATAGAATGCTTAATCTTCAAATACTTCCTTGATATTAACCTGCAGCCCCTCGATAACCTTAGACGTAACCGCGCCCTCACCTTCGGCATAGGAATAGAGCTTATACTTGCCTTTCTCAATGGTAAAGACTTCGAATATTTTAAGCTCCGGTATGATTATCCAATATTCCGGTACGCAGTATTTCTCGTATATCTCTTTTTTTATATTGGTATCCCATCGGAATGACCCTTGTGAAACTATCTCACAGAGCATATCCGGTACACCTCGTATCCAATCCTGAATGATGGCTGTGTTATTTTTCCTGATAAACAATATGTCAGGCTGAAGCCGGTTTAAGCCTTCCTCAAGGATTACGTCAAGCGGAGAGTAAAGCACATTACCTAAATCATTTTTCTTGACATGAGACAGGACTACCCACAGTATTCTTTGGCTGATTATCTGATGTTTACTAAAAGGGCTGGGCGACACAACTTCCTCCCCGTTTATTATCTCTGTTAAATCTAAATCTCGTTCAATTGTAAGCGCTTCCATGATTATATTCTACCCTTGAGACTACGAGTTTGTCTATAGTGTTAGATTAAGAGGTGAGTTGTTCCTGGGTGAATTAACTATTGTTGATACATCGATGGCTTCTAAAAGAGGCTTATCGTCAGGATATGGCATCAGGAGGGCAAGCAGGGCATTCTTATTGCCTGTATCCCAAGTCCCATGTTCCAGCCACAAGCCGTAATCTGCTTTGTCTATGATGACCGGCATTCTGTCGTGTATCGTCCTCACCAGCTTGTTTGCCGTCGTGGTTATTATCGTGCATGTTCGAAGGACACTGCCATCAGCGGCTGCCCGCGTACTATACAACCCGGCAAAACCCAACGGCGTATTCCTTGATTTCTGGCGTATAAATACCGGGACCTTTCCCGCACTGCCCCGCCTCCATTCGTAAAATCCATCGGCTGCAACAAGGCACCTGTGAGTTCTGAATGCCGCACTAAATGCCCGATTTACGGCAACGGTCTCAGCCCGGGCGTTTATCGCCTTAGTCGCACTCGTTATGTCCCTTGCCCAGTGCGGAATAAATCCCCATCTGCATAGCACAAGTCTGCGTCTGTCGTCTTTGATTATGACCGCCACATCCTGCGACGGGGCTATGTTGTATGATGGGGCTATGTCCAGGCCATCGGCCTCTGCGTCAAACTCCTGCAGGATCGCCTGTGTTGCGCTTGTTCTGACAAAACGCCCGCACACGGCCTTATGGCTTGAACACTACAGAGGTTATCTTGTCTATGCGTATTACTGCGTCGTAGTAGTCCTTGCCGGTGAGCTTGGACAGATGTGCTACCTGGTCACCTACTGTGGTTAGTGTGCCTTCAAGTGCCTCGCCGGAGTCTGTCTTTATCATTACCCGTTTGCCTGTGCGCTCAAACAGTATCTCCTTCATAGTGGCCGATGGCTTGACCTCATATTTGCCGTCGGCAGCGCTGATGACGCCGCTGATGCCTATTACCAATGCCACAATTGCCGCGATTACTAATCTTCTCACTGTTTTGTCCTCCCCAATAATGTGTTTGGTGCTGCAGTTGCAGCGCATATATTATTATGGCGAACTACCCCCGTCTTTGTAAATATACCGCAGATAAATCAGCGCGCCGAGGTCATAGGCAAAATGTGCTGTGACCGGCACGGTAACACCGTTGAAATAGATACAAAGCTCGGCAAGATAAAAACTCATCGCCGTTGCAAATATGAAATATGCCGGTGTCAGGAAATGGAGTAGTCCAAATATCAGGCTTGACCACACAATCCCTATTTTGGCCTGAAGTACGCCTCTGAACATCAGCTCCTCCCCCAACCCGGCAAGGAGTGATATGACTACAAGGTCAACCGCCTTTGTCCCGGCAAACAACTGCCGCACATCACGCAATATCACATCCCTGAATGAGCTTAAAAAGGCCGGTGGCTTCAAGCAAAAAGAGACAAATAATGCTAGCGGCACCAGGGAAAAAACTAACCCAAACAGGAAATCACGAAGGATTGTTTCATGTGAGGAGATAAAAACGATATTTTCAAAAAAATTGCCCGCCCCTATGGACAGGGCAATCAGCCCACCTTCTGTCAGCAGGGCAAGGGTCAACAGGTTTCTCCTTGACAGCTGCATTTTATTTATAAACGCATTGTAACGCCCTTTGCGTGAAGGAACTCCTTTGCTTCCCTGATGGTGTGCTGCCTGAAGTGGAAGATTGAGGCTGCCAGCACCGCATCGGCCTTTCCACCGGCAAGCGCATCATAGAGATGCCCAAGCTCCCCGGCACCGCCTGAGGCTATGACCGGTATATTGACGGCCTCTGACACTGCGCGCGTTAGTTCTATGTCATAGCCGATTTTTGTGCCGTCTCTGTCCATGCTTGTCAGGAGTATCTCACCGGCGCCAATCTCTTCCATATACCGCGCCCACCTCACAGCGTCTATCCCCTTTGCCCGCCTGCCGCCGTGTGTGTAGACCTCCCAAGCCGTGTCCAGGTGCGATGTAATATCAAGATATGACAGGGATTCACTGCCCTTCAGCCAGGGCGGGGTGTCACCAGGCTCACCAGTACTGCGTTTAGCGTCTATGGCAACCACTATGCACTGGCTTCCGAAGCGTGCCGATGCCTGTGCGATGAACTCAGGGTTGTTTACTGCTGTGGTGTTTATTGATACCTTGTCGCAGCCCGCGTTCAGCAGGTCACGAATGTCGTCTAACGAGCCTATACCGCCGCCTACTGTCAGGGGGATAAAGACATCTGTGGCGGTCTTTTCTACTACGTCAAGCATTATTTTACGCTTCTCGTGAGAGGCAGTTATGTCAAGATAGGTCAGTTCGTCAGCGCCCTGTTCGTCATAAAAAACGGCGTTTTCAACCGGGTCTCCGGCGTCTCGAATATTTACGAAATTAATCCCCTTTACAACCCTTCCGTCTCTAACGTCAAGACACGGTATGATTCTCTTTGCAAGCACTGTTAGTTTCCCCCCCGTCTGACCAGCTCTATGGCCTCGCTTAGTGCGATGGCGCCCGAATAGACCGCCTTGCCGGTTATTATACCGTATAGGCCCTTTATTGTCATCAGATTAGCAATGTCCTTTAACGAAGCAACGCCGCCAGAGGCCGTAACGGGGATTTTCACGAGATTGGCTATCTCTGCCGTTGCCTCTACGTTTGGGCCCATGAGCATACCGTCCTTTGTTATATCTGTGTAGATAATCCCCGACGCCCCTGAGTCTTCCACGTCTTTGGCCAGGGCCGCTGCCGTTGTCTCTGTTATTTCCTCCCATCCTTTGATTGCTACACGGCCTTTTTTGGCGTCTATGCCTACTATAATCTTACCCGGGAATTTCTGACACGCCTCACGCAGCAGCGCGGGGTCTTTGATTGCGATTGTGCCAAGGATTATCTTGTCTATGCCGATTGAATCCAGCAGTTGTATCCTCTCTAAATCCCTGATACCGCCGCCGACTTCAAGCTGTATGTCGATTGCCTTTCGTATGTTCTTAATGCTCTGAAGATTTTTCTGCTCGCCGGTAAATGCGCCGTCAAGGTCTACAATGTGTATAAGCTCTGCCCCCTCGCGCACCCATTTTCTGGCAGTTTCTACAGGGTCTTCTGAGTACTTTGTTACAGCATCTTTTCTGCCTTGCAGGAGCCTTACGCATGAACCATCCTTCAAATCTATAGCCGGTATTACGAGCATCTCTCCTCCATCATTATGGGTTCAATAAGTTTTAGGGTAGTCATTATTTGGTCATTTTCTACTATCTCACAGATTATGCCGCTGTCCTTTTTTCTTTTTAAAAACTGCCTCAGAGATTGCAGCTCCCGGCACCCGGCATCAAGCCCCCAGTGGTCGTTTGAGCCGTCTGCACGCTTACCGTTACACTTGTGTATGTGTACGAAATCGATCTTTTTGATAATCTCGTCCTCAAGACCGTTTACAAAGTCCAGAGAATCCAACCCCGCAGCCTCAACATGCCCGATGTCAAGCGTAATGGAGTTAGAGTAACGCCCCCAGAACCATTTAATGTCCGGCGTGTTGTGCGCGTTTTCTATCGACACCCTGCACATGCCGGAGAGTTCTTCCAGTGCCCTTACGTAGCAGCGCTCAAAAATCCCCTCAAGTCTTCCCCCCCACGGTGTCCCCTCGTCATGAATAACGAGTGCATCGGCGGACATTGCGGCAAGGCGGCATAAGAAATCAAGCGTCTTTGCCCGTTCAACCTCCCTTGTCTCAGACAAATAATATCCAACCGGATGTATGACATATCGCAGCCCAATTTCCTTGCAACGCGCCACAAGCCGCGACACATCTTCGATCGTGCCTCCCCATTCCCTGAACACTGAGATTTGCACAATCCCGCAGTTCGATAATGCCGCATCGATGTCACCGTTGGATAACACACCATATCCCAAAGGCATAGCGTCAGTAGTTTAACAGAGGATACAGATAAAGGCAAGCGCGAAAAATATAGTAGTTGTAGACAAAATCTGACAATCAGTGGTATTGTCAACTATTAGGGAAATTGGCAGACTTATTCATAAAGGGGCGAAGCCCCGTAGAGGGGGTGCAGGGGACAAGTTCCCTGCCGGGAGTTTGAGGGCAGAGCCCTCATTCTTTAATTATGAGACCCTTAATATAACGACAGGAGATCAACTATGCAATTGACACGACCGGTCAGCGTGTGGAATAAGCCGCTAAAAGTGGATTTCAGGGGCTTTTTCAAAGCTATTTCTGCGGCTGTAATAAAAGGAGCTTCCCTAAAATTTGATGACATGGCTGAAAAGTTATTGGATGCAGCAAATACCGCGGGGTTGAAAAATGACCCTGCTCAGATAGCATGGATTCTGATTCAAGTGTCTCTGAAAAATGCCATATTGAAACTTGTAATAGAAAACAAAGACCTCATAAGATCGCCGAATATTACAGAAAACGATATAGATGCTTTATGCAGTAAATTGGACATGTCATTTGAGGAAAACGATATAACTATAAAGAAGGATTTTTTTAGACATCCTAAATCTTTGGATATAATCGATTACATCAAGTCACCTCTTATCGATTGGTTTAAACGCATTGGGTTGCATGATTATGAAGCCAAAGGACTTTACAATCGTTTGGGTGGTAAGTTTGCGCTTGAGCTGAACGAGGAATGGGCTAATAAACCTGATAGATACGAATGTATAAAGAAGTCCTTCATATCGACACCGTTTGATGAAGCGGTAGAGGATGAACTTGGATGGACTCGATATAAGACGTATTTACAAAGTTTAAGTAATGAAAGGCTTTTTGCCGAGGTTTTTAGTATCAGTGATGCATATATACCTCTACGTGCCTATTACAAAGAGATTATAGATTCGAACACAAAGGATGAAAAGAAGAATCATAAAAGAATCGTATGCAATCTGCAAAGTACTCTTATCGAATGGATAGAAAAAGATGGTAGAAAAGACGGTAAAGATGACAAGATACGAATTATCTCAGGCGGTCCAGGGAGTGGTAAATCTACCTCTGTCAAGATACTTGCTGCAAAGATTATCGATAAGTTCGATATACCACTGTTGTTTATACCTTTACATCTATTTGAAATGGAAGATGATCTTGAAAAAGCGATCGATAAATATATAAATAAAGAAGGATTCTTGAAAGTGAATCCAATCGATAAAAAGTCTGGATTTAAAAAGGTGATTATGATATTCGATGGTCTGGATGAATTGGTAATGCAGGGGCAAGCGGCAGTCAAGGTTTCCAATTCCTTCATTCGTGAGCTTCAGAAACAGCTTAATATAATTAACAATATAGTAGGAATAAATTTCATGGCAATCGTAACTGGCAGAGAGTTAGTCATACAGTCTAACGAAAGCGAAATTAGAACACCCCATCAGATACTGCATTTACTGCCTTATTATTTATCTGAGAATGAAATTGCCGAATATGATTATAGTGACGAATTTAAACTGATAAAAGAAGATCAGAGGCAAGCATGGTGGGAATTATATGGAAAATTGAGTGGTAAAGGATACGTTGAATTGCCTGAAATGCTAGATAGCTCAAGATTAAAAGAGATAACTGCGATACCACTTCTAAATTATTTAGTAGCATTGAGTTATGGGCTTAATAATATAATATTCACAAAAGATACGAATACAAATACTATCTATTATGACCTAATAGAATCTATTTATAATAAGGAATGGGATAACTATAAACATCCTTATATTGGCGCTATAGAATTTAGACATTTTTTAGGATTGCTCAAGTATATAGCAATATCGGCATGGTATTGCGGAGATATGAAAACGACAACTATCGATAAAATAAAAGAAATTTGTGACCCAAAACTTCTGGAAGGTTTTCTGAGAAAATTTGAGGAAGCTGAGGAGCCTGGTATAACGAGGCTTATGACAGCATTTTATTTTAGAGAAGCGAACAGATATGGGACAGATAAAACATTTGAATTTACGCATAAGAGTTTCAGTGAATATTTAACAGCCAAGAGAATTGTAGAATTTATCGAAAATCTGTGTGAAGAAAGAAAAAGAAGGTACGATTCTTTAGGTAAAGGCTGGGATGATATAGAGTCGCTGCAAAAGTGGGTACAGTTCTTCAGTCGGGCACCTTTGGATATTTATATTTTTAATTTTATTAAAGGTGAGCTTGCTTTGTATGATAGTAAAACACTCGAAATGTGGCAGAATGAATTAATTTATCTATTAGGAGTTGCATTAAAAAATGGATTTTTTGTAAAGGATTTTAATTCAGCAAATAATACAATAGACTTAATTAGTCAGTTACGAAATGCCGAAGAAGCATTATTGGTTATAATGAATAGTTGTGCCATAATGACAAAAAAAATATCGAAGGTTGATTGGCCAAGCAAATTTAGTCTTGGTGGATTACTCTCCCGACTCCAGCCAAGAAAATATTCGCATGAATTTATATTGAGCAAAAAATGCTTGAGCTATCTTGATATATCTGGTTGTATTTTACAATCGATTGGGTTAAGTTTTGCCGATTTAAGACACTCGAATTTGATTGGCTCGGATTTTTATATGTCGGATTTTTCTGGAGCCAGTCTTTCTGGAGCCAGTCTTTCTGGAGCCAGTCTTTCTGGAGCCAATTTTTCTTTAGCCAATCTTGAAGAAGCCAGTCTTTCTGGAGCCAATTTTTCTTTAGCCAATCTTGAAAGAGCCAATCTTGAAGAAGCTAATCTTTTTGGAGCCAATCTTAAAAGAACCAATCTTTTTGGAGCCAATCTTAAAAGAACCAATCTTTCTGGAGCCAATTTTTCTTTAGCCAATCTTGAAAGAGCCAATCTTTTTGGAGCCAATCTTGAAAGAGCCAGTCTTTCTGGAGCCAATTTTTCTTTAGCCAATCTTGAAGA